>JAALLE010000032.1 GCA_011087605.1 Hyphomicrobiales bacterium | reverse complement strand
GTCTGATGGGCCGTCTATAAAAGCATCAGGTTGGGGTAGCTGGGTAGTTACCTAACATTTATCATTACCGCCGGTTGGATGATTACTGGACTGATCTTGAAGTATCGAAATTGGGGAGCGATTTGTCAGCCGCTCACGCTAGGTGGTGGGAACGATGGCGGCAAGAAAGTTCCTCTGACGCCGCCCATCAGCCTGCTTGATCCCATCGGCGCTGACGCCAGAACGTTCGCGCCCACCATTGAATTGTCTTACTTAACGGCCCGGACAGCAAATTGAAAAAGTGATCGAATATGCGCCGCCACAGCGCGGCGAGCTGCTTTGCCGTCTCGTGCCTCCAGTGCGTCTAGAATCCGTTCGTGCTGTTTTGAATCCGGTTCCAGACGTTCTGAAAGTTTCTCGATCTCAAACAGGTTCGTCGTTACCCGCAATGATTGCAGCATGCCGGTCATGATCTGATTGCCGCAATTCAAAATGAACAGATCATGGACCTCGTCGTCTGAGCGCCAATGGGAAATCATATCATAGGGCCGCTTTGCCTGAACAACATGCAGATTGGCGCGCACTTTCTCGATCGATTCAGGAGCAATTCGATCTACCGCAAGTGCCGCGGCTTCTGCCTCAAGCAATTCCCGCACACGCAGACTTTGAAGATATTCCTTTAATTCCACTTTGCGGACGACGTAGGACTTGTTGGCGTCCTTGTTCAAAAGACCTTCCATCTCCAATCGTTGCAGCGCAGAGCGCAGCGGCGTGCGGGACACGCCAATAAGACTGGCCAATTGCTGCTCGACCAGCGGAACCCCACCTGGCAATCGTCTCTCCTGAATCATGGCGAACAGCGACGTATAAGCTTTGTCGGACAGCGTCACAGGCATATTCCGCCCCAGGTCTGTGCTCAGTTGATTAATCGTCGATAACGACTTGTGCACAATTTGTGCTCCTACATATTTCCGGACCGACATTGGCCCAAGCGTCCTGTTTCATAACCATTTGGGCAACAAATCATTGCGCCGCAAACGTTCGATTTAGATCAAACCAAAAATATTTCCAGAATTATCTTGCAATCTCACCATCAATCTTTTCTTATGATTGTATACCGTCGGTATCCAATTTAACAAGGGCATGCAGCGTGACAACCCAAGCCGATCTCGAAAGCAGTGCAGATAATGGCCGAGCTGTAGCGTTTCTCAGAGACCTGATCGCTGCGCAACCCAAGGGCGAGAATGCTGTGCAGGCGCTAATTTCAGACCGACTGAGTCAGGCTGGTTGTGAAGTGACGTCATTCGATTACGAACCAAGTACCGTGCCTGTGGTTGGAGAGCTCATTGTCGATGGCACAAAGAATGTAGGAACCCGTCGAGCCATCGTAGCAACGCTGAACGGTGACGCCGCATTGCCCAGTCTGTTGATGTTTGCTCATCCTGATGGCGAAGCAGTTGCGGATACGGAAACCTGGTCACACGACCCCTTTGCCGGTGATGTCGACGCTGGTCGGCTATATGGCTGGGGGGTTGCCGATGATTTGGCTGGTTGTGCCGCGGCCGTACTTGCCATCGAAAAAGCTGCGGCGTCCAATTCGCCCATGGGGCGCGCTGTGTTTGCCTCCACTCCCAGCAAACACTATGCGCGGGGCGTCGCAGCTTTGTTGCATGACGGCCTGAGCGCCGATGCTTCGCTTTATTTGCATCCTGCTGAATCCGGTGTCGGAATGCGTGAGATCAAGGCCGTTGCCTCTGGTCAAGTTGAATTCAAGATCACAATTCACGGCAAAGCGCCCAACACTACGGAGCCGGTACACACGACATTCTCGCATCTCAGCGCCAATCCGATCGACAAGGCATTCGTTTTGCATCAGGCCTTGACGAATTTGGCTGAAGAACGCGCCAAACGCATTCACCATCCGCTTATTGAAGCTGAAGTCGGTCGTGCCACCAATCTGCATATTTCAGGCATCCGGTGCGGCGAGATGCGCAAATTCTCCAAAATAGTGGAAACCTGTGAAATGGGCGGTGCGATCAGCTTTCCCCCGGGTGAGACACTGGAACAGATTCAAAAGGAAGTGGAAGGCGCGATAGTGGCTGCGGCGAAAGCTGATGAATGGTTGGCGTCCAATCCGCCCGAGATCACCTGGGTCACCGGTGTTACCGGTGCCGAAATATCAGCAGAACACCCGCTATACCAAACAGCCAGCCAAGCCGTCACCGCTGTGACCGGAGAACCACCACACGTTAACCCGATGCACACGTGCAGCGACATTCGAAATCCGATGATCGAAGCAGGAATTCCCTGCGTCGGGCTCGGTTGCCTGGGCGGTGACCTGTCGCAGAACGGCAAACACGACGAATGGGTCGATCTGCCAGATTTTCTGCGCATGGTCGACGTTACAGCCAATGTCGTCACCAGTTGGTGCGGAGGGAAACGAGTAAATCAAACCTAACAACAGAGACCACATTAATGGTCCGTTACTACCCAACAGAAAGGAACTACCATGAGACATTCTTCGAAACTTATCGTCGCAGCCTTCGCAGCAATCGGCCTGACGTCGACTGTTGCCCTTGCTCAGGATTGCCCTGCTGATCTGCCGGTAATCGAGGCTGGCGTACTGACCATGTCAATCAACGCCACGATCCCACCAAAACAGTTCATCGACGAAAGCGGCAAGCTGCGAGGACTGCATGTTGATCTCGGCAACGAAGTCGCCAAACGCCTGTGCCTGGAGCCCAAATATCAAAACGTTGATTTTGCAGTGCAAATCCCCGGTCTTGATGCCGATCGCTGGGACATGATCAACACAGGCCTGTATTTTACCGACAAACGCGCCGGTTTCATGCAACTGGTCCCCTTCTCGGTCAACGCATTGGCGCTGATCTCAGCCGATGGCAATCCCAAGGGCATTGGAGGCCCCGAAGATCTGGCCGGCAAGGTGGTCGGTGTGGAGATAGCAGGATTTGAAGAAAAGAAGATCCGCGAAATTAATGACGCGCAGATGGCCAAGGGACTCGCTTCCATGGATATCCGTGTATTCAATACCTACGGCGAGACGTTCCTTGCCCTTGGCGGTGGTCAGATCGACGCGGTTTTCGCCGGTGATGCGATTGGCAGCTATTACCAACAGCAGGGAAAGTTCACCAAAGCGGCGACCGGCCTTTTCCCCGGTACTCCCGGTGCATTTGCATTTGATGAACCGAAACTGGCACAGGCCGTGGCCGATGCAATGAATGCCATGCAGGCAGACGGCACCTATGACAGAATGATGGATGCCTATGGCACCACCAAGATGGATGCCTGGGAACGCTGGCCTGGAAAGTTCACATACTTCTACACCGGCAAATAAACCCACACATTCCGGAGGGGCGCCTCAGCGCCCTTCCACTAAATTGAAAGGCAGAAAACATGGGCTGGAGCTGGGAGCATTTTTTCAGATTCCTGTTCAGCGAATACATGCTGAATGGTGTCTGGACAACGATATGGCTGGCAACAGTTGCAATGTTTCTTGGCGTCAGCCTCGGCGTCATTGTCGCCTTCATGAAGATGTCCAACAATTTTGTATTGCGCCGTATTGCGATCGGCTTCATCTGGCTCTGGCGCGGCACACCCCTGCTGGTGCAAATGGTCATCATTTACACGGTGTTGCCAAAAGTTGGCTTGAAACTTGGGGTGATAGAAAGCGCCATTATTGCCCTGACGCTACACGAGGGTGCCTATTTCGCAGAAATTGTACGCGCCGGCATCCTGTCAGTCGGCAGGGGTCAGACAGACGCCAGCCAGGCCCTTGGCATGGCTTGGCCGCAGCGCATGTGGTACATCATCATCCCCCAGGCCACCCGCGTAATCATTCCACCGCTCGGCAACCAATTCAACCTGATGATCAAGACCACATCGCTTGCGTCGGTCATCTCGATGGAGGAGCTGTTTCGCCGCACCCAGCAACTGGCGCAGATCGAATTCAAGGTATTGGAAGCCTATGTCTGCGCGGCTTGCTGGTATCTGCTGATGACCACGGTTTGGGGGGGAGATCCAAAAAAGGCTAGAGGCGCATTATGACAAGCCATTCGGACCGGTTGCCGACGATCAGAATACCGAAAAATCTGTAACATCACGGCTGGGCGACGCCCCGGCACAGGCCTGAAGTGGAGGGCAAGATGGCAGAGATTCAGGAAGTTGAAGCCCCGGAACACCGCGAGCTCGGCGAACCCATCGTGGAAATTCGAAATATCCAAAAACACTTTGGTTCCAATCATGTCTTAAGAGATGTCAGTCTGACAATCCGGCAAGGCGAAGTGGTGGTTCTCTGTGGTCGTTCTGGCTCTGGGAAATCGACCCTGCTACGGTGTGTCGATCATCTGGAAACCATTGATTCAGGCTCGATCCGGGCCTGCGGCAACCTGATGGGATATCGTGACAATACGGGTGACAGACTGGTGCCGCTCAGCGATGCCAAAGTATCCCAACAACGGCGCGAAATGGGAATGGTGTTCCAATCGTTCAACCTGTTCCCACATCTGACTGTTTTGAAGAATATTACCATCTCGCCGATGCGAATCTTGAAAGTTCCGCGTGAAAAAGCTGAGGCTGATGCGCGCGCGCTGTTGGAAAAGGTTGGGCTGCCAGACAAGGAAGCGTCGTTTCCTTCGCAATTGTCAGGAGGGCAACAACAGCGGGTGGCAATCGCCCGAGCTTTGGCTATGCAGCCCAAGGTCATGTTGTTTGACGAACCAACCTCAGCGCTTGACCCGGAAATGATCTCCGAAGTTCTGGACGTGATGATTGATCTGTCGCGTCAGGGCATGACCATGATTGTGGTCACCCACGAAATGGGTTTTGCCCGAGCCGCAGCTGACCGAGTCTTGTTGATGCATGATGGTGTGATCGTCGAGGAAGCTGCGCCGGAGGAGTTCTTCAACAATCCGAAGTCCGATCACACGCGTCTGTTCCTCTCCAAGATTTTGCAACACTGACCGCTGATATGGGACAAGTACGGACAGTTCTTGGCGACATATCCTCAGAAGGGGTCGGCCCGGTGATGATGCATGAACATGTGCTGTTCAACATCGTGCCTCCCGGGGTGGTCGGCGATCGCGATGCTCCGATACAGATGAGTGATCGCTGGCAGGCCGATTATAGAAGCAATGAGAACCCCGCCAACGCGCATCAGACTAACTCGGCAATTGCCGGCTCCGAGCTTGTTGCATATGCAGCTGATGGCGGCTCAATGATCGTTGATCAATCGGTTGCCGGACTGGCACGGGATGCTGTCGGACTTGCAGATGCTGCACGAAAAAGCGGGGTTCATGTGGTTGCGGCGGCCGGTACATACACCGTGCCCTTCCTCGATGCCCAAACTCTTGAGATGGACCAAGACGCCCTGGCCCGGCTGTTTACTCGGGAAATCGAAAATGGTCTGGATGGGACAGATATTCGGGCAGGCCTGATTGGAGAGATCGGCTGTTCCTGGCCGTTGCATGATTTCGAGCGCTCCGCACTTGTCGCTGCAGCCCATGCGCAACGCGCCACCGGGGCATCAATCAGCGTGCACCCTGGACGCGATCTGCAGGCCTGCACTGAAATTCTGGATGTTCTTGAAAATGCAGGGGCTGATCTGACTCGTGTCATCCTGTGTCACATGGACCGGACCCATCCCGACGGAACGGGCATCCAGTCGTTGCTGGATCGTGGGGCGACGGTTGAATGGGACTTCTTTGGCATAGAGCAATCCTATTACTGGATGGGTGACACCGAATTGCCCACCGATCTGGATCGGCTTCGTCTGATCCATAAATTCGCTGACCGCGGTCATGCGGAGCAGATTACGATATCGCATGACATTTGCACCAAGACCCGGTTGCGTCACTGGGGAGGCCACGGCTACGGGCACATTCTGCGCAATGTACGACAATTGATGGATAGGCTGGGATTTTCCAACGTGCTGATCTCCGCATTAATTCGCAACAATCCACTAAGATTACTGACATTGACGGAGGGAACTGCATGAGCGACCGGTTTCGTGGAACATATACGGTGATGGTAACTGCATTTGATGCTGATGGTGCGGTTAACCTCGACACGCAGGCCCAATTTACCGATTGGCAGATTCGCGAAGGCATCCACGGATTGATTCCGTTGGGATCCACCGGTGAGTTTTTGTCGATGAATGCAGGTGAGCGGCGCGCAGTGGCAAAATGCGTGATTGATGCAGCGGACGGCCGCGTACCGGTGCTCATTGGCGCAGGTGCGGAATGGACAGATGATGTAATCGCAAATTGCGAGATGGCGGCAGAGCTTGGCGCTGACGGCGTGATGATCATTCCACCATTCTACTCAACCCCGACTGAAGATGAATTGTTCACCCACTTTTCCCGCATCGCCGACGCTACTGATCTACCCATCATGATCTACAACAACCCGGCGACGGCCAATATCGACATGACACCCCCTATCGTTGCGCGTCTGTCGCAAATTGCGGGCGTTGATTACATCAAGGAGTCGACGAAGGATGTCACCCGCGTGCGCGACATCATTGAGTTGTGCGGCGATCGGATGAGCGTATTTGGCGGCATTATGGGCTTTGAAAGTTTCGTGGAGGGAGCAGATGGCTGGGTCGCAGTTGGGTCCAACATTCTGCCCGCAGCTTCTGCAAAGCTGTTCACATTGACCGCCGACGACCAGGATTACGACGCGGCGCGCGCACTTTATCGCCAGATATTGCCGGTAATCCGGCTGGTCGGTGGCCATCGTTACGTCTCCGCCAGCAAGGCAGCCCTTGAGTTGATGGGCTTTGCCATGGGTGCGCCCCGCGCCCCGCGACTGCCACTGCCGGAAAGCGATTTGGTTGAATTGCACGCCGCCCTTGATGCTGTGGGTGAATTGATCGAGTGTGTGGACTGATCCGATGCGCCTGAACTTCAGTTGGAACGGACAGCCAATTGAAGCCTGTTCAGGCGACAGTATTGCCGCGGCTCTGACCATGGCCGGGATACGAAGCTTTGGCACCAGTTCTACTGGACGAAAGCGCGGACTTTTCTGCGGCATGGGTGCCTGCCAAGAATGTCTGATCACCATCGACGGCAAACGCTCGCAACGCGCCTGCATGTCTGAGGTTCGCGCGGACATGCAGGTTGAATCACAAAACGATGTGCTGCCGGGTGCAATGGCCGCTTGCACGATACCACCCAAGACAGAAACAACCGAAGTTGATCTGGCAATCATCGGCGCCGGGCCAGCCGGGCTGAATGCGGCGCTAGTCGCAGTCGAAGGTGGAGTTTCCGTCTGCGTTATCGATGAACGATCCGAAACCGGCGGTCAGTATTACAAACCCCGTAGCACCGGTTATCGAGCAAGTACCCCAAATGACGCCCAACACCAAAAAGGCGACAACCTGCGTCGGCGGGCGCACGAGTGCGGTGCCGTATTCAAAACCGGCCAAATCGTCTGGTACGCCCGCACCGATGAAACGGACAGCGGGTTCGAATTGCGCACTCTGGGTTCGGATGGTCAGTCTCGCATCACCGCCCGTACAGTCATTTTGGCAAGTGGCGCGCTTGAGCGGCCTCAAATGATCCCGGGCTGGACCCGACCCGGCGTCATGTCCATTGGTGCAGCCCAGACGCTGGTGCGCCGATACGGCGTTGCACCGGGTGAGCGTGTGTTGGTCGCGGGAAACGGTCCGTTGGGATTGCAATTGGCCGTCGAAATGCGGCGCATTGGTGTGAACGTTGTTGCTGTGGCAGAACGCGGTCGACCCAGCCCCGGAATTGCGCTGGCTCGCGCAGCTCTGGCCTCCCCATCGCTGGTGCGTGACGGTTTGGCGTATCGATCACGTTTGCAGCTTGATCGTGTACCTGTGTTGAATGGGTGGGAAGCCATTGAAATTTCGGGAGCAAACACGGTAACGGGTGCACGATTACGGTGCATCGCAACCGGCGCAGTGCGCGACATTGAGGCTGACACGATCTGCATCGGCGATGGCTTTGCCCCGCAAAGCGAGCTGGCACGGCTCTTCGGTGTGCCGATCCGGCTGGATCCTGTGACTTGCGTCCCCATGCCTGAGCGCGAGGCAAATGGCAGGACACAGGTTGCTGGTCTTTGGATCGCTGGTGATGCCGGCGGATTGGGGGGTGCCCAACTGGCAGAGGTTCAGGGGCGCCTTGCAGGGGCCGACGCCCTTCGCCATCTGGGAATTGATGCAGACGATTTAGCCGTAGATCATCGACGCGCTGCGCGAGCACGCAAATTTCAAAGCGCCTTATGGCAAATCTACAAGGCGCCACCATGCGCTGTACCAACTGACTCCACCACCGTTTGTCGCTGCGAAGAGGTGACATCTGCGCAAATCCGAAATGCCATTGCCGAAGGCGCGACCAGTCCGGGCGCGATAAAGCGGGCAACGCGGTTGGGCATGGGGCGTTGCCAGGGTCGCTATTGTCTGCCTGCCGTCCTGGGAATATTGGCAGAAGCCGGACATGCTGCGAAACCCGAGGCGATCTTTGCACCACAAATACCTGCACGACCGGTGCCGGTGGTGGCTCTTTCACTGGAGAAGCCCGAATGGGGTGGCCACGTCGAAAGCAGTCCCGGAGCACGACCCGGCCAACCAACAACAGTCCCGCTAGAAAAATCCAGCGCCGATCTGGTAATAATTGGCGCTGGAATTACTGGCATTTCCGCAGCCCTTTACGCCGCCCGTTCCGGTGCCGATGTGATTTGCCTCGATCGTGGCGCGATCAATGGAGAAGCATCAGGAGGCAATGCAGGAAGCCTGCATTTGCAGCTCCTGTCCTGGGACTTTGGTGGCAAGGCAGTCTCCGGCGGCTCTCCTCAATTGCTGACTTTACCATTGCAACAGGAGTCCATTGCGCTCTGGTCGGCGCTTGAATCTGAACTGAATGCCAATTTCGAAATGAAAGTCACCGGCGGGTTGATGGTCGCAGAAGACAGCGCGCAAATAGCCTTTCTTGAAGCCAAGGTCGCCGCGGAAGCCGGCGTTGGCATTGCTTCAGAAGTCATTGGGCATGATCGGATTCAAACGATGATGCCAGCCATTTCCGAAAAAGTCGTGGCGGGTGCATGGTGCGCCGGCGAGGGCAAGATCAACCCACTTGTGGCTACTAATGTCCTGGCACGTGAAGCCCAACAAGCCGGCGCACGGATCGAAGAAATGACCCCTGTGACGAGGATCGACAGCACAAACGATGGCTACTCAGTCGCCACCCCTCGCGGTGCAATTCAGGCCAAACGGGTCTTGATTGCCGCGGGTGGGTGGTCGGCTGCAATCGCCCGGCAGTTGGGCGCCAAAGTACCGATCCGGGGCGCACCGCTGCAAATGGTCATCACAGATCCGGCCCCACCGCTCCTGCCCTGCCTGATCGCTCATGCCGACCGACACCTGACGATGAAACAAACCGATGCGGGCACCATTTTGATCGGTGGGGCCTGGACAGCGGCCACCGGGCGCACAGGCCAACCCCTCGTGCTGCCGCAAAGCCTCGAGGGCAACCTTTGGGCTGCCTCGCACACCGTTCCCGCCATAGGCAACTTGTCGGTGGTGCGAAGTTGGGCAGCCATGAATATCGACATTGACGGCGCGCCGTTGATTGGCGCCGTCCCCGGCTTTCCCGGCCTAACCATCGCCGCAACTGCCAATGGTTACACCTTGGGCCCGCTGATGGGCCGCGAGGCGGCATCGATTGCACTGACCGGACGCGCCCGCGCCGACCTTGCCCCATTTTCAATTGAACGTTTCAACCAACCGAAAGAGAGAACCACCCCATGACCAAGCTGAAGATTACCGCCGGGCCGTATGAATTCGAAGCCAAGCTGGAAACCGAGGCCGCACCCGAGACTTGCAAGGCGTTCACCGACGCGATGCCCTATTCCAGCGAACTGGTTCACGTTCGATGGAGTGGCGAAGGGATATGGATTCCTCTGGGCGACCACGACTTTGGCGTCGGATACGAAAACCACACCAGCCACCCTGCCCCAGGCCACTTCATCCTCTATCCAGGTGGCATTAGCGAAACGGAGATTTTGTTGGCCTATGGCGGCGTCGATTTTTCTTCAAAAATGGGACAACTGGCGGGCAACCACTTCATCACCATCACAAAAGGCCATGAAAACCTGATGGATTTAGGCAACCGGGTGCTTTGGAAAGGCGCACAACCCATTCGATTCGAATTCGCCTGACCGAAAGCGTCTGGGCGTTCTTTCTCCCAGACGCGCAATTCTGCCGCCAAAAAATCTAACTGCTCCAGTCCGCATACCATTGGCGAAACAGCTTGTATTGTGTTTCGGCATATCTGCGCTGGGCATCGGACAGAGCGTCCGTCTCATTGAAGTGCAGCGAATATTCATCTTCGCCATTCAGCACCATCAAGTGCTTGTAATACAAAACAAGATCTGGTCCCTCGTCAAAACTGGACAAGACACCGAGTGCCTCTTCCAATTCATAGGCGCGGTTTCGTGCCACCGGGTCTCCGGCGGCTGCTTTGATGCTCAGGTCCATCAGGTGCAGAACTTCCTTGGGAAGTGCGTTGCCGATCCCGGTTATAGCACCGACCGCACCGCAATTGATGAAACCATGGCAAACCGCTGTGTCGACACCCACCATCAAGGCGATTTCGTCGTCCCCGGATGTAATATTCTCAGCCGCATAGCGAAGATCATCCTTGCCGCCGAATTCTTTGAACCCCACCAGATTGGAATGCTCCGCACGCAGCGCGAAAAACAAATCGGCGCGGGTGGCAAACCCATAATACGGGCTGTTGTAGATAACCGATGGCAAGTTTGGAGCCGCTGACAATACAGCCTTGAAATGAGCTTTTTGAGCAGCTGCGGACGACCCGCGAGACAGGACGCGTGGAATGACCATCAAACCAGCGGCACCAACTTCTGCGGCATGGGCTGCAAGAGCTGCTGCTGAGTTTGTATTGACGGCACCGGTGCCCACAACGACCTTTACACCCGCATCGGTCAGGCGCGCCACGCCCTCCATGCGCTGTTGATCGCTCAGCAAAGGCCAATCCCCCATGGAGCCACAATAGATCACCGCCGACATGCCCAGATCCACCAATTCGCGGCCCTTGTTTACAAGAGCATCAAAATCCGGAGCACGGTCAGCCGTACAGGGTGTCATCAGGGCCGGCATGCAACCAGCAAAAACCTCTACAGGCATAAAAATTCCTTTCTTCCAGCTATTTAGCGATATCGCTTGAATTGCTTTTTAAACGTCCAATACGGGAGCGCCAAGCGCATCCATAATCGGTTTAACGCCAAGTCCCGGTTCGTTCGATGCCCGCATCTTGCCGGCGACACGCCGCGGTGCACCTTCTGCAATGGAGACCGTTCCGTAACTGTTGAAATCTGTTGCCGAGAAAGTAAATTCCTCCGGTGTCGATTGCGCCAGATGAGCGATTGTTGCCGTAACAATGTCTCCGCCCCAGGTATCCTCAATCGTCATGGGAATTCCGGCGTGGACGCACAAATCCCGCATCTGACGCGCCTTGGTCAACCCGCCGACCTTCGAAATTTTCAGGTTGATCACATCCATCGCCCCATCTGCCAGTCCCCGGGTCAGGCTGGAGATATCCGTGATCACTTCATCGAGGATAAACGGCAGGCTGGTGCGCTTTCGCGTGACAAGACTTTCCTCGTAGGTCAGACATGGCTGCTCGATATATACGTCGACATCCCGCACTGCGTTCACGACGCGCGCGGCTTCATGCATGGTCCACCCGGTGTTCGCATCGGCAACCAACACATCGCCCTTGCGCATCTCGGCCGCCGACAGGTGGATGCGTTCAATGTCACTGTCAGTATCCGCACCAACTTTCAGTTGGAACTTGGTATAACCTTCGTCACGGTAGCCCGCCACGTTAGCGGCCATTGCCGTCGGTTCGATCTGTGAAATGGCGCGATACAGGTTGATATCTTCCTGCGCCTTGCCACCCAAAAGCTGATAGACCGGCAGTCCGGTCGCCTGCCCAAGAATATCCCAACAGGCCACGTCGATCCCGGCTTTGACATACAGGTGACCGCGCAATACAGCGTCCATATGACGGTTGAGAACGTTCAGGTCGCGGGGGTCCAGACCAATCACATTCGGTGCCAATTCAGCAATCCCGGACCGGACGCCCAATGCATAGGCTGGCAGATAGGCCGAACCGAGAGGACAACATTCACCATAGCCTTTCAGGCCCGCATCGGTCTCTACCTCAATCACAGTTGAATCAAATACTTCGACGTAATTGCCGTTTGACCAGCTGTAGCGACCTTCCTTGAGGGGCAGATCGACCTGATAGGCGCGAATGGAGGTGATTTTCATATGGTTCGCCCTATTCGATTATTCAGCACCGCGCCATCATAATAATTGTAACTCATCAACGGGTCTCCAATAGTCCGCCGTCGACTGGCAAAATTTGCCCGGTAACCCATCCCGACCGATCGGAAGCGAGAAACAGGATTGCCTCAGCAATATCCCGGGTCGTCCCCCAGCGCGCAAGCGGATAGCGGGCAATGACCGCATCCAGAAGCTCGTCAAAATGTGCGTCATCACGGGCGCGCGTGCGAAACTGTGATTCAGACAATGGTGTTCGCACGGCACCGGGCGCCACTGCGTTCACACGCACGCCCTTTTCAGCATAATCTGCAGCGAGCTGGCGAGTCAGCGCAATCACAGCCCCTTTTGAAGCAGAATAGGCAGCCACCCCCTTCATCCCGCTCAGCCCCACCGTCGAAGCGGTGAAGACCAATGCACCTTTTGACGTTATCAGATGCGGAAGGGCCGCGCGCGCGGTCAGGAAAGAACCGGTGGCATTGACGGCCATAACGCGGTTCCATTGTTCCAGCGATACGGACAACGCGTCACCTTCCTCCATGATACCCGCGTTTGCGACAACGACATCCAGGCGGCCCGTCCAGTCGACTGCCCGGGAGATCATTGCCTCAGTGGCATCCTGATTTGACACATCGACGCAATGCCCCTGCCCGTGAAGCCCTTTGGCTTTCAAATCCTCTGCAACTGCTGTCGCGCGATCTTCCGAAATGTCAGCACAAAGCACGTGGTAACCGGATTCGGCCAAAAGTGTTGCGGTCGCCTGCCCGATGCCCGAACCGGCCCCGGTAACGACAGCAGTTTTTGTCAAATTCGCCATTTCAAGCGACATCCGGTGCGAATATCTGGGGATAAAGATTTCGCATCGCCGTGTCGTCCATATCGACCTGAAACTTGTGGCTCTTGGACAATTCATGCGCCCGGCCTGCCGCCGGGCGACTGTCCAGTTCGTCAAGCAGTCGCTTGATGTTCGACAGGCGTTCAAAGGCCGTTTCTTCTTCAAGAACAAACGGAATTCGTGGCGCCCACCCCCAAACGGCCATGTCGACGATTGTATATTTATCACCCATCATATAGCGGCGGCCTTCGAGGCGATCATCAATGAGTTGCCAGTGTCGATTGGCCTCGTAGTGATATCGCTTGATCGCGTAGGGCAGTTTCTCGGGCGCCATGTTGCGAAAATGGAAGGCTTGTCCCGAATAGGGTCCCACTCCGGTGGCGACAAAAAACAGCCACGACAACATCTCTCCTCGTTGCTGGTCCGGTGGCAGGAACATGCCCGTTTTTTCGGCCAGGTAGAGCAGAATGGCGTTGCTGTCAAAGACGGTAACATCACCATCCTTTATCGCCGGCACTTTGGCATTGGGATTGATCGCGCGATAACCGTCCGTGTGTTGATCTCCACGCTTGGTATCGATGGGGATGGGTCGATATTTCAATCCACTCTCTTCCAGAAACAAGCTCACTTTCAAAGGGTTTGGTGCCGCATTGTAGAAAAACTCGATCATGATGGGCTCCTTACGCTAGCGGGTTTCAGTGGCGCAGGATTTTTGAGAAGAAGTCGCGCGCCCGGTCAGTCTTGGGCGCGTCGAACAGTTCCGCCGGCGTACCGGTCTCAACAATCTGACCAGCGTCCATAAAAGCGACCTTGTCCGCCACTTCACGCACGAAGGCCATTTCGTGACTGACGATGACCATGGTCATGCCTTCATCAGCCAGTTTGCGAATCGCGTCCAGCACTTCATTCACCAATTCTGGATCAAGCGCCGAGGTGACCTCATCGAGAAGCAGTATTTGGGGTTTGAGCGCCAGGGCACGGGCCAGCGCCACGCGTTGCTGCTGTCCGCCAGATAACTGGTCGGAAAAGGCATCTGCCTTGTCGGCAAGTCCAACGAGACTCAGCAATCTGCGGGCTTCAGATGCAACCTCGGCCTTATCCCAATTCTTGATCTTTAGCGGAGCAAGAGTGAGGTTCTGCATCACCGTCATATTCTGAAACAGATTGTATTGCTGAAACACAATGGCCATGCGGTCGCGGGCTGCCCGCACTTCGCGGGCAGACGAATAGTTCATCGTCTCTCCGGCAATATCGACCTCACCACCAGTAATCGGCGTCAACCCCATAAGGGCACGCAAGACTGTCGACTTACCGGATCCGGAAGGACCGACAAGTGCCGCAATTTCACCCTTCTCAATTGAGAATGAGATTCCCTTCAGGACCTCAAGGGCTCCATAACTTGCGCGTACGTCGCTGACCGCGAGGTGTGCCAAGGCGTTTCTCCAGATATTGGCCGAGCATGCTCAGCGGGAACGACAATAAAAAGTAACAAAAGGCGATGGTGCCGAAAACAAGAATACCGGAATATCCCTGATTGTTGAGTTCTTTGCCACGAAATGTCAGCTCAAAGACTCCAACTTGGCTGACCAGTGCTGTGTCCTTGATGAAGCTGACTGCGAATGCGATGGCCGGTGGCACGATCACCGGCCAGGCCTGTGGCAGAACAATGCGAAGGTTGGTCTGAAGCCGCGACAGGTTCATCGCCTGTGCAGCTTCCACCTGCGTCTGCGGAACGCTTTCCAATCCACCTCTGATAATATCGGCGGTATAGGCCACCGCATATAGACAGATGGCAATGACAGCAATTGTGAAGAGCGATGCATCCGGCGTCACCGCCTGAATGAAAAACAGCACCAGATAGACAACCACAATAAACGGTATACGACGAAATACTTCGACATAGAGGATACAGATCCAGCGCAGTGGCATGGCCCATTTGCCGGGTGTTTGGCGAACATAGACAAGGACGAAAGCAAGACCAAAACCAATCAGACAGCCCGCCATTGTCATCGCCAGAGTTAGGCCCGCAGATTCCAGCAGAAGTGTCAGATTTGGACCCGAGAAAAACCTTGGTATCTGTTCGAAGATGCGCTCCATCAGAATATCCTCGCCTTAACGCGGAACGCCCACCGACCGAGCAGTGCAAGGCCAATCGAGGCGATGAAGGTCAACACGACATACATGCCGGCTACAACAGTAAAATATTCAAGCCAGCGATAATTGACGGACGACAGGTTGATCGCCTGGCCAGTCAATTCATCGACGCCTATCAACGCACCAACCGACGTACCCATGACCAAAACCACGATGAAAAAATTCGCCAGCGCAGGATATATCGACTTGGCGATATGCGGCACGATGATGTAGCGCACCTGCTGTAACAGCGACATTCCAAGGGTTTGTCCGGCCTCGATCTCTGTGATGCGCACGGACAGGAAACCGGCACGCAGGATCAGCGTCAGATACGCACCAGCATTCAGTGTCAGGCCAATCAGCAGACAAGCTTCGTTTGACCAGCGAACCCCGACCTCGGGCAGTCCAAAATACAGAAAGTAAATCTGGATCAGCGCCGGAGTGTTGGTAATGAACACGACATAGCAATCGACCAGGAACCTTATCGGCCAGGGAGCATATGTCTTAAGCGCCGCACCGACCAGCCCGATCAACGCCCCTCCGGCAAAGGCAAAACAGCCAAGTTGAAAGGTTAACCACGCCCCCTCCAGGAGCGCAGGAAAATTCTCCCAGACGACGCCGAACTGAAAATTGTAATTCATGGAAATAAACGCAGGCGAGCGCCCCGGTATTCTGACCGAATGCCGGGGCGTTCGTTGTCAATCACTTAGAAATAAGGATCGGGATCGACTGTCCGCAGCATTGGCGAACCGTAGTGTTTCTCCCAGGTCTCATTGACCATGCCCGAAGAGTGCAGATTGTAGAGCGCAATGTTCAGCACTTCGGTCAGATTTTCATTGCCCTGACTGACGCCGATTGCGCAATAGGCGACGAAAATCGGATTCTCTACCACACGCCACTTCACATCCGGATAGTTCTTGGTGAAGGCCATGAAGAAGTCGATGTTTTCAACAATCACATCGGCCCTTCCCTGTCCGACAAGACGCACGGTGTCTGCCAGCGTGTCGACCAGTTCGAGCTTGGCGTTTGGCATATTTTCACCAATCCAGTCGACGGTCCAGTTGCCACGCATGTTTGCAAGTGTGACGCCTTCTTTGTTGAATTCCTGCCAACTATTGCCTTCAATCTTGTCGGTTGCCAGCACCGCCAGCACTTCCGTGTGCAGTGGTACAGTGTAGTCGATCAGCTTTGCACGTTCGGTGTTGCGGGTCAGCGCTCCCAACGAAATGTCGATGCGATCGGATACGAGAAACGGCACCCGTTGAGGTGTTTCAGTGGGCACCCATTCGGCCTCAACACCAAGAGCCTTGGCCAGTGCGTTGCCGACATCGATATCGAATCCTACCCATTCGCCTGCATCATTACGCGTGCTCATGTTGGGGAAATTTGGGTTGATCCCGATGCGCAATTTGCCGTCTGATAGGATATCGTCGAGGCTTTTGGCATGGGCGGTGGTGAATGTGACTGTTGCCATGGCAAGCGCCACAACTCCCGCCAGGAATTGTCGCTTCAGCATGTGTCGTATCTCCCGTGTTGGTCGGCCCGAAATTGGCCTTTTTCAAAAGAATTTTTATTCGCTTTCCACGTTGTGCGCAAAACGAACTTTTGTACACATTCAGCGTCAAGGAGATTCTTCCTTCTGTCAATCCCCGAGGAATCTTTTGGGTCGCTGGGATCGCTGGCCTCTGCTTCTGGTTCAAAATTATGATTGCACGCGCATCCGATAACTGGCCAAATGCCGGTATGCGTATTGGTCTGATCGTCAATCCATTTGCCGGACTTGGTGGTGCCGTCGGGCTGAAGGGCACCGATGGCCCCGATGCAGTGGCAGAATCGATGCGGCGTGGCGCCGAGGCCAAAGCCGGCTCGCGGGCGCGATTTGCGCTCACCAGAATGGCCGAACGAGTCCCCGGCGCTGATATCATTGTCGCGGCTAATACACTGGGTGAAGAGTGGATCCATGAGCTCGATTTAAAAACCACGGTTGTAGATCTCCCAGCCCTTTCCGGTTCCGCCCGCGATACCAAGGACACTGTCCGCTTGATGGGAAAGCTCGACGTGATTGCTTTTGCCGGGGGAGATGGCACGGCCAGAGACGTGGCCAGTGTTGCTGGTGATGCCGCGCTTCTTGGCATCCCCTGTGGGGTGAAGATGCATTCCGGCGTTTTCGCCGTTTCTCCACAATCTGCCGGAGCCATGCTGGCAGATCTGGTGGCATCACCTGAACGCATCACTTGGACGGATGACGCTGAGATTATGGACATAGATGAGGAGGCATTGCGACAGGGCATTCTGGCTCCTCGCCTCTATGGTCTGGCGCGGATACCTGTGTCGCGCAATCTTATGCAAGCGGCGAAAGGACAGCTACGCCAGGATGCGGCGCAGGCTCTTTCAAGCGCGGCGCAGCAGATCGTCACCGATATGGATCCTGATATCCTCTACATCATCGGACCAGGTACCAGCGCCGGTGCTGTCATGAGTGCGGCCGGACATCTGCCGACAACATTGGGGGTGGACGCGATGTTGAATGGCAAGGTCGTGGCGCGGGATGCCGATCAGGCATCATTGCAGCAACTGGCCGAAGGCCGGGACGTGCGAGTTGTCCTGGGAGTGACCGGGCAACAAGGTTTTCTGCTGGGCCGGGGCAATCAGCAGATCGGACCCACCCTTATCTCCAAGGCGGGCCGAAGCGGTCTGATCATCCTGGCGACCGAAAACAAATTGACTGCCCTGGCCCGGCCCCATCTGTTGGTCGATACGGGAGACCCCGACCTTGATGCTGAACTACAGGGCTATATTCGCGTCTCCACAGGTGCCAATCGCGAGATGATAATGTGCATCGCTTCTTGTTGATTAGCCTTGTGCGATATGCGAACATTTGTGCACAAACATCGTGCCTGCCACATGGCCGTCAACATGGAGCTTATCATGACCGACAACACACCCGCTCATCCCTGGATGGCGAATTCGGCCCCTGGTGCAATTCAGGCGATGCTGGACGAAATCGGAGCAGAGTCTGTTGCCACGGTGTTTGAGCAGATCCCGCAGGATCATTATCGAACAGAACCGCTTCAACTTCCGCCGACGCTTTCTTCTGAAATGGAGTTGAAGCGGGATCTGCTCCAAAAACTGAACAAGAACGCAGATTGCGAAGCCAATCTCAGCTTCTTGGGTGCAGGGGTCTGGCAACATCACGTGCCAGCTATTGTTGATGAGATTGTCGGTCGCACCGAATTCGCAACGAATGTCTGGGGCAGCTATCAATCAGATCACGGGCGCAATCAGGCGTGGTTTGAATTTTCCTCCCAATTGGGTGCGCTGCTCAATCTCGATGTGGTGCAATTACCGGTTTATTCCTGGGGGTGTGCAATCGGCCACGCCGTTCGCATGGCGCAACGAATTACAGGCCGTTCGAAAGTGATTGTCTCCCAGCTTTCGGATCCGGAGCGGCTGTCGGTGCTACGAACCTATTGCCAGCCCACCGCGATGGACAGCCATATCGAAGTTGTTGAGGTAGCTGTTGACCCAACAACCGGCAGAATTGATCTGAACGACTTGCAATCAAAATTGGCAGACGATGTCGCCGCCGTATATTTTGAAAACCCGGCCTATCTCGGAACGATTGAGGCTGAGGCGGCAGAGATCGCACGATTAACGCGCGCTGCAGGTGCAGAGACGATTGTCGGGATCGATCCGGTCTCATTGGGCGTGATGACGGCGCCGGGTGATTATGGCGCTGATATCGTGACCGGACCAGTGCAGCCCCTGGGGGTACATATGCAATGCGGCGGTGGCGTGGGTGGATTTATCGCCTCCCGCGACGAAGAAAAATACGTTCTGGAGTATAACGGATTCCTGGTATCGATTGTCGAAACACAAGAGCCGGGGCAGCTTGGCTTCGGTCTGGCCTGCCCGCATCAGAACTCCTACGGCTCGCGAGAACACGGCAAAGACTGGACCGGCAACTCGACCTATCTGTGGGCAATCGCCGGTGCCGTTTATATGAGTCTTTTGGGCCCTGAAGGATTCAGGGAACTCGGCACCTTGATCGTCAGCAGAGCCCGCTACGCCGCCAAATGCATTGCTGACGTTCCGGGCGTCAAAATCGTCTGGCCTGACACAACATTCAAGGAATTTGTGGTGAATTTTGACGGCACCGGAAAGACGGTTGCCGAGATAAACCAATTGCTCCGTGGACGCGGCATCTTTGGTGGAAAGGACATTTCAGACGAGAACAATGCGCTTGGTCAGTCGGCGCTTTATTGTGTCACCGAAATACACACTGCCGCAGATATTCGCACACTGGCCAACACGCTCAAGGAGGTTTTGTCATGACCCGCATCCCAGAATTTCGCGCTGCCAAATGGAACGAGCCCGTGGTCATGGAAATGGGCCGCTCCGGTGCACGCGGCCAGCTTTTTGCAGCCCCGGAAGAAGAGATAATATCGGCCGTTGGAACAGACCTGATTCCCGAATCCATGGCCCGCAAGGACCGGGCTGACCTGCCCGAAATCACAGAGTTTGAAGCGCAAAGGCATTATCTTCATCTCAGCCAGATGACGCTTGGCATGATGGGCGTTAGCCTGTTCGGCACCTGTACGATGAAATACAATTCCAAGACCGCCGAATATGCGACACTGCGCCCGCAATTGGCGGAAGTGCACCCCTACCAGCACGAAGATACTTTGCAGGGCGTGCTCGAAATCATCCACGACTTCGATGGCATTTTGCAAAGCCTGTCCGGCATGGATCAGTTCATATTTCAGGCTGGTGGCGGGGCCGATGCGGCCTACACCATGGCAGCTGTCGCCCGCGCCTATTGGCAAGATCGCGGAATGCTGGACCAGCGCACCGAAATGGTGACATCTGTCCAGGCGCACCCTTGTAATCCAGCGACAGCTGCTGCTGCCGGGTTCAAGGTGGTGAACCTGCCGCTTGAGGAAAATGGCTATCCTTCGCTTGCCGCGTTGAAGGCAGCGGTGAGTGAAAAAACCGCACTGATCATGATCAACAATCCTGACGACATGGGCATATACAATCCCGAGATCAAGGAATGGGTGAGGGTCGCCAAGGAAGCCGGGGCGCTGTGCTTTTACGACCACGCCAACTTTAACGGTGTGATGGGCAAGCTTTCCGCCCGGGAGCTGGGGTTTGATGCCTGCATGTTCATGTTGCACAAGACATTTGGCGCACCAAAAGCTGGCGGCGGTCCGGCTGTCGGAGCCTATGGATGCACCGACAAGCTGGCCCCTTACCTGCCGTGTCCAGTGGCGGTGAAAGAAAGAGACCGGTACGTTCTTGACGAGGACCGCCCGAAATCTGCAGGAAAAGTGCGAGAGTTCTGGGGCAACGTGCCACAGGTTGTAAAAGCATATGCCTGGTCGCGTGCCATGGGAGCCGATGGCATTCAGCTGGCTTCGGACATATCGGTAGTCGCCAATAATTACATGGATAAGAAACTGGCTCAGATACCGGGACTTACCATATCCAACCCGTCTATCACCACGCACCGCATGGAAATGACGCGCTGGTCGTTAGGTGAATTGACCGAAGAGACCGGTGTATCGACCGCCGATTTTGCCAACCGAATGGCTGATTACGGCATTGATCCCTATTGGATGAGCCATGAGCCATGGATCGTGGCGGAGCCTTTCACGCCAGAGGCCGGCGAACTGTGGTCGAAGGAGGATATTGATACCTGGATCGGTGTCATTGCTCAGATTGCAGAAGAAGCGCGGACAAACCCTGAATTGGTCAAAACCGCACCGCACAATCAGGCAATCGCTCAGGTTAAAGGCGATGCCTTTGAAGACCCACAGAAATGGGCCATGACCTGGCGTGCCTATCAACGGAAGATTTTGGGCGAAGACAAAGCCAAACAAAATGCCAAAGACGTTGCATGAATCATGAGTGTGACCATGTCAGTCCACAAGGACGGAAATCCCCTTCATGTCCATTGCCGGCGGGTGGCCCAGTACCAGGTCGGCAATTACCCGCGCGGTCAGCGGCCCGGCGCTGAAGCCAACCCAGGGAAACAGCCCAAGGAAGAAACCGGGAATTCCTGGTGCTTCTCCAATTATCGGGCGCCAGTCCGGTGTGCCATTGACCCAGGCAGTCCAACTCCTGACGGCTCGAGCGTGCGTCAGTTGTGGCACGACCCCCGCCGCCATCGCCATATTGCCTGTAAAATTCACCGGATTGGTCGCCAGCCCGCCATGTTCACGCACGTTGGCCGCCCAACCACCACCAATAATACAGCTGCCATTTGCCACTTGTTTCAACGACAACTTACCTGCGGCCGAATAGATCAGGTGCGGAATCAACGGAGCAATCGGCTCAGTGACACTGACCTGCAGCGGGAAACCGCCAAGATCGATTTGCATGCCAAGCATCGAAGCAATTTCTGCAGCCCTGGCACCAGCGGTATTGACCACGTTGTCGGCCTGATACGAACCACGCGCCGTGGTGACGGTAAATGCTCCGGCTTGTCCCGCCAGCCCAGTCACGGAAGTTTCGCGGTGCAAGATCGCTCCGGCAGCTTCCGCTGCGCGGATTATCGCCGGCGTAACGCGCAAGGGATTGGCCTTGCCTTCCCCCGCGCAAAGACCGCCGCCGATGGCTTGATCCGAAAGATAAGGTGCAATGTCGAGCAATTCTTTGCGGTCGAGAATACGGGTTTCGATGCCGACACTGGCTTCGATCCGGGCCTTCGCTTCGATCAAGCGCATCTGAGCCGCCTGTCGCGCCACAACGATGCCACCACCCAGTTTGACATCCAGATCCTCGCCAACCTGTTGCCCCAGATCCTGCCACATTCCGATCGAAGCTTCGAGAAACCGAAGCGTTGGGGCATAGGCTTTTGCCCAGTCTTCACCGTATTTGACGAATTCAGGATATTGAATCTGCAGATGCAAGGACCCGGCATTTGCCCCGGAAGCTTCCGCACCCAGATCACCTGCCTCCAGCAAGACAACGTCGACACCCTCGGACGCCAAAAACCACGCGGTCATAAGACCGACAATTCCACCGCCAATGATAACAACTTCCACGCGGGTCATGCCGCGTCGACCTTGAAGAGGACCGAAAGATGAAACCAACTTATTCCGGCAGCCACACCGTCGCCGTTACGCCATTCACCCCCGGCGGTGCGGAGATAGACTATGAAGCCTGGCAGGGATTTCTCGACTGGCAATTGGAGTGCGGTGTGCCCGGCGTGATTATCCTTGGAACAACCGGCGAATTCCTGACGATCACCGACGCCGAACGGACAGAATTTGTTAAGAAGACGGTGGAATATGTGAACGGACGCATGGTTGTTTGGGTCGGAACCATGAACGCCTATCCGCCCAACGCTGTTCGCTATTCCAAAGAGGCTGAACATTTGGGCGCGGACGGATTGATGATCATTCCGCCATATTATTATACGCCAACCGACGACGAAATATTTGAGTATTACCGGGCGATCTGCGAGGCGCAGGATTTGCAGATTATGCTGTATAACAATCCCTTTACTTCGAACGTTGACATGTCTGCCAAGCTGGTTGGACGGCTTGCCAAGAGTTTTGAGCAGATCAGATATATCAAGGAAGCGTCGCAGCGCATAGAACGCATCCACGACATATTGGTTGAAAGTGAGGGGCACATGAACCCGTGGGCAGGTCAGCGCGTGTTGGAAAGCTACAAAATGGGCGCCATGGGCTACGTCAATCCCTACGGAAATTACATCCCGCGCGCATCGGTGAAGTTTGTTGAATGGGCCGAGCAGGAGCGTTGGGACGATGTCCAGGCGGTTCAGTCCGTTATCTCCCAGTTCGATACGATTATTACGCAGGGACACCCGCTGTATGGCCATCAATGCTACTCGAAAGCATTGGCCGCAGCTGCGGGTCATCCGGTTGGAGACGTGCGAGCACCCAACACCACCTTCGAGAGCCTGGGCGAAGAAGGCCGTGAGCGTGTCGCCCGGATGGTGCCGTTGATGCAACAATTGGACACCGTTGTTGACGGGATAGAGACTCAACCCGTCGCCGCCACCGCCGCCGAATAGCCTCATCTGATATAGGCCGCGCCGTTAAGATCGATGGTTGCACCGGTCAAATGGCGCGCCCTGCCCTCGGCCAGAAAAACCGCCATTTCCGCGATGTCCGATGGTGGGACCCATTCCCCCATCGGCAGGCTGGCGGTCACCGCCACTACGCCACCCGTCTTGGCAGCGCTTTCCACTGACATCTGGGTGTTGACCACACCAGGGGCAATTACATAGGCCAATATGGATTGATCAGCGTAATTTCGCGCCACGGTCTTGGTCGCCGCAGCGATCGCTGCTTTGGAGGCCGCATAGGCAATTGCGCCAGGATTCGATGTGCCACGAGTAGTCACCCAGCTGCCGATCGCGATAACCGAACCACCCGAACCCGCATCAAGCCAGTTGCGCACTGCATGGCGGAGCATGCGCGCGGGAGCATAAACATTGACCGCCATGGATTGTTCCCAGGCCTCGTCCCAGTTTTCAATCGGATCCTCGATGCCCCCCGCCTGCTGCATGATGCCGGCATTGTTGATCAATACATCAATTCGCCCATTAGCTGCTGTGACCGCCTTCTCCCAAAAAGTGTCAACCGCTGCTATATCGGCAAGATCGGCTTGCAAAAGCGTCACTTGCCCGGGTTTTGCGCCTGCGGTCGCTGCTTCTACACCCGCGCGATCACTACCATAATGGGCAATCACCTTGGCATCCGCCGCAATCATCGCCTCGGCAATTGCGGCGCCAATCCCTTTTGAAGCACCGGTGACGATGACTGTCTTTCCCGAAAGCGTGCCCATGCTCTAACTCCTTGAAACAAAAGGTGTAGCGCGCAGATTTGGATTACAGCGTGCGTATGGGGCTGGAAGGGCGATCTCTTCATCCAGAGCAATTGCTGCTTTCCATGTCCAGCGCGGATCCCACAGCATGCCACGGGCCAGCGCGATCATGTCCGCCTGACCAGAACGCAAAATTGTTTCGGCCTGGATTGGATCGGTAATCTGCCCCACCGACATGGTTGGTATCTGCGCTTCAGCACGAATGCGCGCTGAAAAGTCGACCTGATATCCCGGCCCTGTAACGATCTCCTGTGCCTGATCCAACCCGCCGGATGAGACATCTATCATGTCGCAGCCCAATTCCTTGAGCGCGCGGCAAAATTCGATCGATTGCTCAATATCCCATCCCCCATCAATCCAGTCTGTTGCGGACAAACGAACCATTACAGGCTTTTCAGCCGGAAAGGCCTCTCGAACCGCTTTGAAGACTTCCAGCGGATAACGCATTCGGGCTTCCAGACTGCCGCCATATCCGTCGTCGCGCTTGTTAGTGATCGGAGACAGAAATTGATGAAGCAAGTATCCATGGGCAACATGCAACTGAATTATGTCGAACCCCGCTCGTTCTGCCCTGTGAGCTGCGTCCACGAATGCCAGTGTTATGCGCTCCATATCCGCTTCATTCATTGGATCGGGCGCCGGCCAGCCTGGAAGATAGGGAACGGCAGATGGGGCTTGCGGATGCCAAGCACCTTTGCCTTCAATCATACCACCCCCGAGCCATGGTTCGACCGTATTCCCCTTTCTGCCCGCGTGACCAAGCTGAATTCCAACGGCCATGTCAGCCACGGATTTCAGGAAAGAAACAATCCGCGCAAATGAACTCTCGGTCGCATCATCATATAGACCAGTGCAGCCCAGCGTTATCCGCCCATCAGGTTCCACCCCCGTAGCTTCAGTAAAGATCAGGCCCGGACCGGACATGGCAAACTGCCCAAGATGCGCCAGATGCCAGTTTTGGGGAATGCCATCCTGGGCCGAATATTGGCACATGGGAGCGACGGTTACCCTGTTGGAGATCGTCAACTCCCGCAGCGTAATCGGCGAAAAAAGTGTACTGGCCATCAAGTCTCCTATAATTCACATTGCTCCGCGCATTCGTGCGGTATAGAAACATTTGTGCGTAGACTGAACATGTCGACCCATTCTGACAAGTGAAAAGGAACCCATTCAAATGACAAAGCTCGAAGTTGCAGCCAGTACGTTTCCGTTTCTGTATTCCCACGACGGTTTGGGGGCGATGAAACATCTTCAAAGTCTTGGCTACGACATATTTGAGCTGATGATCTTTCCGCCACATTGCTGGCCACGTGAATTGTCATCTGACAAGCGCAAGGAATACAAATCCTGGCTTACGGGAGAAGGCGTACGCATCTCGTCCTTCTGTTACCCGCTGCTGGATAACAACCCAAATGGTGTGGACAAACTCATGCGGGAATACACGCTGGACCGCTATCGAGAAGCAATCGATTTCGCGGCAGAATTGTCCTGCCCCTACGTTGTCGCCATTCCGGGACCCGTCAACAGTCTGATCAACCCACCCCACCAGTGGATGCTCGATTGGTTCGTTGAGGGCATGAAGAAGCTGGTCGAACATTCCAAAGGCACCGGGGTTGAACTGCTGTTGGAGAACGTTCCTTTTACCTACCTGCCTTCGGCACAAGACATGATCGACACGGCCGACCTGATCGGTCCCGAGATCGGTATTAATTTTGACGTTTGTAACAGCGCATTTATCAAGGAAGACCCCGCTGCCGCGATCCGCATGATGGGTGACAGGCTGAAAAATGTGCACATTTCAGACAGCGGCTATGAAGAATTTGTACATGCCCGTCTTGGCACCGGCATTGTCGAGCCCGGTCCAACGGCCCAGGCGCTTAAGGACACCGGCTATGACAAAGTAACAGTGCTGGAGATTATCACCGATGCACTTCAACCGGGCGCTGACCCGGACGGCGATATCATAGCCAGCCACAAGATTCTGTCCGATGCAGGATGGAATCCCCTACCCTAAACTTAACCAAAGTGTGCGTCAGACAAGCCCTGCTTCCACCGGCAGGACTGAGCCTGTCATGCCTGCCGATGCGTCGGACGCCAGGAAGTGAGCCACATTGGCGACATCGGTTTCAGTGGCCATATGTCCAAGTGCGGTTTCTGCATCCATTGCCTGCACAACCGCTTCAGGCTCAGGCCCGCCAGCCTCGTGCCGGGCTGATATGCGCCCCAAGAGCGCGTCGGTTGCAATCGGGCCCGGCGCAATTGCGTTAACCCGAATTCCGCTTGCCCCAAGATCAAGCGCTGCGGCCCGGGTGATGCCAATGGCGGCATGTTTTGAAGCTGTATATAGCACCTGCTTTGGATGCGCACGAAACCCATTGATCGACGCCATCACAACAATGGAGGCGCAATCAGACTGGCTCAACAAGCCTGTAAATGCTCCGATGCTGGCGGCTACGCCCCACGTATTAATGGCCATCACGCGCTGCCATTCCTGCCCATCAACTTCAGCCATAACGCGCCAGGGAGGCACAACACCTGCATTGGCCACGAGAATATCAAGCCTGCCAAGTTCGTTTGCCAGTTTCATAATTTGGTTCCTGGCGTCGGTTGAACCAAGATCGCAACCAAAGAATTTAAATTCGCTCGGTACATTGTTTCTGGCGGTTTCCAGATCGACAATTGTGACGACCGCTCCCGATTCTGCCAATCTGGCGGCAATAGCACTGCCTAATCCTGATGCGCCACCGGTAACGACGGCATTTCGCCCGGCAAGGTCTTGTGAGGCTGGCATGATCCGAAATCCTTCTTGCATGGTGACATGTTCGAATTATATTTGTACTTTTGTTCGCCATGCGAACATAATGCAAGGAAAAGGTTTAGTTTGGCTATCGAGACTGATCACCGAGCGGTCATCCTGGGTGCAGGGTTTATTGGAATTTCCTTTGCGGCTGTGCTGGCCGACAACGGCTGGCGGGTGACATTGTGTGACCCCGACCCGGAACGGCTTCGCGCCGCCGGTGATGGCATCAAGGAGCAAAATCAGGCCATGGCATTGGCTGGATTGAATCTGAACCTTGATGGCATTATCGAGACCGTCAGTTCTGCCGATGCAGCACTGAATAGAGCTGCTCTGGTCATTGAATGTGGCCCCGAAAATCTTGAATTCAAACGGGAAATATTTTCCGAGCTGTTGTCGATTACGGAGGCAGGAACGTTGCTCGTCACTGCATCATCGGCAATTCCCATGTCTCAAATCGTGACCGACTTCGACCGGCAAAGCCGCTGTCTTGTTGCTCATCCGGTTAATCCACCGGCGGTTTTACGCCTCATCGAACTGTGTCCAGCTCCAGGAACTTCCCGCCAGACAATCCAACAAGTTGCCAGTCTTTTCACCGACGCAGGTTTTGAGCCAACGATCCTGACCCGGGAAATCGAGGGATTCCTGTTGAACCGCCTGCAGGGTGCGGTTCTGCGCGAAGCCTATCGACTTGTCGATGATGGCATTACTGCGCCCAACGACATCGATAAGGTCATGCGGCTGGGTCTTGGGCCCAGATGGGCCCTGTCGGGTCCGTTTGAAACAGCCGAACTCAACACCCCCGGCGGCATTGTCGCCCATGCCGCGAGGATGGGCCCAGCGTACAAGCGAATGGGAGAATCGCGCGGCGAAGTGGTAAACTGGTCTGACGAGCTGGTGAAAAAAGTTGCTGAATCTCGAGACGCGGTTCGCGGAGATCAATCGATCCCTGAACGCGCTGCATGGCGCTCTAAAGCAGTTGCCAAACTGGTTGGCTTGCGTAACCAGCTTCTGCGGGGTGATGCGTGACTACAGACAGGTTTAATTTTGCTGGCAAATCTATCGGTTTCCGTGAAGGGCAGTCGATCGCTGCGGCTCTGACCGAAGCTGGGCAGCGTGTGCTTCGGCAATCGGCTAAAGGCGAAAACAGGGGCATGTTCTGCGGAATGGGCGTGTGCCAGGATTGCCTGATTACGATCGATGGCCTCCCCAACCAGCGCGCCTGTATGACGCCTGCTGCTTTCGGGTTGGAGATCGAACCACAAATAGCGTTCCCGCAGTTAAATCAAATGCCCGTCCCGCCGACCGCGACCCCTGCCCAAATACTGGAACCGGATGTTGCCATCATTGGTGGTGGCGCAGGTGGCTTGTCAGCGGCAATCGCCGCCCGCAAAGCAGGCTCCAGCGTGCTCGTGATGGACGAGCGCAAGGTTGCAGGTGGACAATATTACAAACAGTCTGCCAGCCATCCTCCGCTCGACGCCCAGCAAGCTGAGGGCGCGACGTTGCTCAAACATGCACAGGAGAGTGGTGCAGAAATTATGGGGTCCGTGGAAATCTGGGGGGCATTCGACGGGCCGTTGTTTTTGGCCGATGTCGGCGGCGCAGCGCTGGTTGTGCGGCCAAAGACGGCAATAATCGCGACCGGTGCCTACGAACGGCCTCGAATGGTGCCGGGCTGGACTTTGCCCGGGGTGATGACCACCGGCGCGGCGCAGACCTTGTGGCGCAGCTATCGAACCACTCCTGGAAAACGCGTGGTGGTTTGCGGATCAGGGCCACTGAATGTGCAAGTCGCGCTGGAACTTGCGCAGGGTGGTTCACAGGTCGTCATGGTTGCAGAAACGGCATCAGCCCCATGGCAGCACCCGTGGATTTCGCTCAAGGCAATCACAGCTGATCCAGGGCTTGTTTTTAAAGGCATCGGCATGATGCGGGAATTGAAGCGACAAAGTATTCCGCTTCGCCATCAAACTTCGCTGCACACCATCGAGCAGGTGGAAGACGGCCTGCGCGCCACGTTCAAAACCGCGTCCGGATCGGAATTCAGCGAAACTGTCGACGTGATTTGCATGAACGACGGCTTCGAGCCGCAGAATGAAGTATTGCGGCTCCTGGGGGCGAGCATGACCTACGATGGGGCGATGGGACACTTGCGATGTGATCGGGACCGCAGGATGGAAACCAGCATTTCGAACCTATTTGCCGTTGGCGACTGTGCCGGACTTGGTGGCGCTCCGGCAGCGCGTGATGAAGGCACAATCGCCGGTCGCGCTGCTGCAGCCCGGGCCGGTTTTGGAAGCGCTCAGGACAGCTATCCCGAGGACCGTAGCCTTGCCCGGCATCGCAATTTTCAAAACTACCTTTGGAAGCTGCACGATGTGCGACCCAAACTCCCCGATACATCGGCACCCGAAACCATTGTCTGTCGTTGCGAAGAAATTACCCTGGGCGAAATCCTCGACGGCCTTGAAACTTCACCTGGCCATGCCGGCAGTTTGAAACGCGCAACGCGCGTCGGGATGGGACGCTGCCAGGGGCGTTATTGCGGCCCGGTAGCGACAAGGCTGGTAGCCCAAATTACCGGCAAACCGATCGAAGATCTCAGCCATTTCGCCCCGCGCGCTCCGATCAAACCCATCGCCATTTCGTCGATCCTGGCGGCGCAGGAGGCGCTGGATGATCCCGAATGACATTCTGATTGTCGGGGGCGGCATCGTTGGACAGATCACCGCAATCAAACTGGCGAATGCGGGAGCCAAAGTCACAGTCGTCGACGCCGGAATAAACGCCGGATCAACTGCAAATGCCGGAAGCCTGCACGTTCAGATGCAAAGCCGCTTCATGCGGATTTATCCCGACCAGGTACCCAATATCGAGGCATCGCTTCCGCTCTATCTTCGGGCCGTTGAGGAATGGGAGCGCATTGACGCAAAATACGGTCCGGTCGAAATGATCCGCAAAGGCGGACTGATGCTTGCAGAGGATCAAAAGCAACTTTCGTTTCTGGAAAAAAAGGCGAAACGCGAAGCCAAAAAAGGTGTTTCTGTCGAAATCCTGGACAGACATGCGCTGGAACAAATTGCCCCCTGGCTGGGACCACACATCATCGGCGCCGAGCTGTGTCTGAACGAGGGCAAGGTAAATCCCCTTGTCGCTAACCGGCGGTTGCGCGCTGTTGCCGATGGACTTGGCGTGCAATTTCTGCAGGACCGGATTCAAAATCTAACCGTTGGCAAGCGCGTCGAAGCAATCGGCCAAACCGATACCTATCAGGCCGACCGGGCTGTGATTGCGGCGGCATGGGGTACCGGTGCGCTTGTTGGTAATTTCGGGGTCACCATTCCATCCGTTGGTGAACCCCTGCATATGAATATCACTGAAGCCTGTTCTGCCCGCATCGACCACCTTGTTCAGCACGCTGAGCGCTCGATCACGCTCAAACAATTTAAGTCAGGACAAATCGTTATTGGCGGTGGATGGTCTGCAAATGATCGCGGTTTGAGCCAGGTGCCAACCGTCGATCCGTTATCGCTTTTGGGGAATGTGTCGCTGGCTGCCCAACTTGTGCCGACCATCGGCAACTTGCGGATTATTCGCACCTGGGCAGGCATGAACACAACGATGGATGGTGCATCGGTTATTGGCCCCCTTCCCGCCAGCGACCGATTGGTGATGGCCGTGCCGGGCGACGCTGGTTACACGCTGGGGCCGCTGGTTGCCAGACTCGCCGCAAACTGCCTGTTGGGCAAAGCCGACCACAGCGTGATCGAGCGTTACAGCCCGGCGCGTTTTGCAAATTGAAGCTTAACGCTTCAACGCTTTTGAGATGTTCAAGGCAGTTGTTTGCAGCTTGGGCAAAATGTCGGTGATCATTTCTTCTGGCGAACAACGCAAGGTCGGCACGCCCACATTGATAGCTCCAACAAGCACACCCGCACTCGTCGTCAGGGGTACTGAAATGGACATCAATCCGATCTCGAGTTCCTGATCCACCATCGACCAGCCCTGATCACGCACCTCTATCAGCACATTCCTGAATTCTTCTAGGTCCGTCACGGTATTTGCCGTCAGCTTGGTGAGCTTGATGCCTTTCAGCATTGCCGGCCACTTTTCCTCCGGTTGAGCAGCCAGAAGCACACGTCCATTAGCCGTGCAATGGGCTGGAAAACGCGCGCCAACCGAGATCCCGACGCTGATCACCCGGTGATATTGTGATCCGGAGACGTAGACCACGTCATAATTGTCGAGAATTGCCGCGGAGACACTTTCATGCACATCTTCCGACAGATGGTCTATGAAAGGCTTGGCGATTTCCCATACGCCTTTGGAAGACAGGACGGAATGGCCCAATTCCAGCACTTGCGGCGTCAAATCAAACAGTTTGCCTTCTGCGACTGCATAACCTTCATGCACCAATGTCAGCAATATGCGTCGTGCCCCGGCGCGCGTATTGCCGGTCTCGGAAGCCACTTCACTGAGTGTCATCTTGCGCCCCGTGCGGTTAAAGGCACGCAATACCTGAAGCCCTCTAGCCAGCGAGTTGACATGATCGCGCGGGTTCATGCTCGTGGAATCGCCGATATCGGTCTGATCGGGTACAGCTGTCATAAGGCCAGCCTGCGCAGGTGCTTTTTGCGTCGAAGGCGCCTTGGCTTTGGTGTCGTTTGTATTTTGTCGTCCCATCTTTGCCTTTCCCATATGAAGTTCCAAATGTTGTGCATCCAATTGACGCCCGGGCGCTGATACACGAATTCGTTGGGCTAAAACACGTTCTCGCGTGACTCACAAGCGCAAATGCATTATTGAACAAGAGTGCGCTATGTGAACATTTACGCTCAAGGAGGACTACGAATGAAACATACATCAATGCTTAGTCAAGGAATATCGCGCCGCGGTGCCTTGCAGGGGCTTGCTGCCGCGACGGCAGTTGCCGCAATGCCGATACGCGCTTCTGCCCAGGAAACAACGATACGTTGGTGGTCACCACAGGCCGCACCGGCCCAGGTTGCAGCCTATAAGGCGCAAATCGCGGCGTTCGAAGCAGCAAATGCGGGGGTAAAAGTTGTTTTTGAAACAACGTCCGATGAAGGTTATGCACCACAGCTGGCAGCAGCGTTCTCATCTGGAGAAGTGCCAGACATTGTCACTCACCTGCCATCTTTTGCGATCCAGACATATTATGCAAACGGCCTTGTAGAGCCTTTCAATGACGTAATTGAAGCCATTGGTGCCGACGATTATTACGAAGGTGCAAATGAAGTATTCAAGGCGGCCGACGGCAATTATGTCGGAACCGGCATTGGTAATTCAGCCGCCAACATGCTTTGGCTGCGCAAGGATCTGATGGAAGGTGCGGGCATTTCTGACGCGCCCAAAACATGGGATGAATTGCGTGCTGCCTGCCAGGCCATGCAAAAAGCCGGCATCTACGGTGCCCCGCTACCTTATGGTCGAAATTCGATGACAACGCTCATCTTCATTGGCGTCATCCATCAGGCTGGTGGCCAGGTTTTCGATACCGATCTCAACGTTGCACTGGACACCCAGGCGACCCGGGATGCATTGGAATTTTATGCGTCAATGCGCGAGCTTTGTCCGCCAGGTGCGACCAATTACAGTTGGGGCGAAGCCATCACGGCCTTCGTCTCCGGCGCAACGGCAACAGGCATCTACACCGGTCGCGTTTTGGGCAACGTTAATGCACAAAACCCACCGATTGCAGATAGTGTTACCTGCGTTACATATCCGACCAAATCGGCAGACATACCCACATGGACATTCAACGACTTCCCGAGTGTCTTTATTCCCAAACAGTCGAAAAATATCGCGGTTGCCAAAGCATTTGCGGCATCCCTTTATAATCCTGAAGGCTATATCCAGCAGCTTCATGCTGCTCCGGGTCACGTCTTGCCGGTGCTGAAGTCGATCAACGAAAACCCGAAATATCAGTCCAACGCGATTATTCAGAAGTATCCTGCTGAAGTTGAACTGATGTCTCAGGCCGCTGCTGGTGGGTTTAATCTGGGCTATGAGAGCGCCAAACACCCGTCTAATGACAAGGCAGGCAAGGTCGTTGGGTCAGGTGCAATTGCCGACATGGTGCAGCGCGTGGTGCTGAACGGCGAGAATGCCGATCAGGTAATCGGCGAGACTTCGAAAGCTATCGAAGACATCATGAAATCCTAACGCTATAGGTGGTCGTGCCGCCAAACAGGCGGCACGACTCAATGCGACACATCATGGCAAAGCAACAACAGACACTCCTGGAGCGCCGGTATTCCATGCTCGGCCTTTTTTTGATCGCGCCGACCGTATTGGTGTTCTGCGCGGTCATTGTCTATCCTTTGATTTCCGCTGTTTATTTGTCGCTTTTCAAGATTTTTACACCGACGCTGGAGGGCTCGTGGGTCGGCCTCGACAATTACCGGGTTCTGCTCTCCAAAGGCGAATTCTGGACATCCCTAAGAGCCAACCTGATCTGGACTGTCGGAACCCTTTCGCTGCAGATCATATTTGGTGTTGGAATGGCGCTGGTGCTTCATCAAAATATATGGTTTCGAAGTCTTGCCCGCTCGCTGATCCTGTTTCCCTATTTTATTTCGACCGTGGTTGCGGTTCTGGTGTGGAAATGGCTGTTTAACGATCTTTACGGCATATTGAACCATCTGATGATAACCGCCGGGCTCATCGATTGGCCGATCGACTATCTGGGATCCATGCCCAACGCGATGATCTCGGTGATACTTGTCGGCGCATGGAAGTATTTTCCATTTGTTGTGATCGCCGTATTGGCGCGACTGCAGTCGATCCCGGATCAGCTTTACGAGGCCGCCAAAATTGACGGCGCCGGGCCAATAGCACGGTTTTTTGACATCACATTACCCCAACTTCGCGAAGTGCTCGTCGTCATCATAATGTTGCGCGCCATTTGGGACTTTAAGGAATTCGATCTGATCTTCCTGCTGACCGGAGGTGGGCCTGTCACGTCAACCCAGACCCTGCCACTGCTCGTCTACAAGGAAGCCTTTGCGCTGAACCAGATGGGAATGGCATCGGCTTACGCTGTGATCATGATGCTGATCATGCTTGGCTTCATGCTGGTCTATATTCGCCGAACCCGGTCAGAGGAATCGTGATGGCCAGAAAAATCCTCTTCAACATCTTTGCCTGGATGGTGGTTTTGATGGTGGCATTCCCGCTCTTCTGGATGCTGGTCACTTCGGTGAAGCCGCAGTTTGAACTGTTTCGCAGGCCGCCTTCCATGCTGCCTGAAACGGTGACATTTGAGCATTACTGGAGGCTGCTCAGCGATACGAATTTTCTGGGATATTTTTGGAACTCCGTCATCCTGTCGACAGCTACAACATTCGTGGTCGTCACAATCGCAACAATTGGCGCTTACAGTCTGGTGCGGTTTCGATACAGGGGACGCGAGACCTTGGCGTTTCTGGTCCTCTTCACCTATTTGTTGCCGTCTGTTGTGCTGATCCTGCCGCTCTATTTGATGCTGGTGGAACTCGGTCTGTCCAACACCATCACCTCACTGGTTATTGCCTATACAACTTTCGCCCTGCCCTATGCGTTGTGGTTGTTGCGGTCGTTTATGGCCGGCATTCCGGAAGATCTGGAATCTGCTGCACTGGTTGATGGCGCAACACGCCTTGGTGCCTTTAAAGACGTGATACTGCCTCAGCTTCTGCCGGGCATTATTTCGACGGCTTTATTCACCTTCATTCTGTCATGGAACGAATATCTCTACGCGCTCGTCCTCGTAAATTCCGACGAATCCCGACCGCTGACGACGGGCGTCATGAACATGCTGATTTCGTCGTTCAATATCGAGTGGTCGCTGCTGATGGCCGCGTCGGTCATGATGAGCGTCCCGTTGATTATTGTTTTTGCTTTCTTGCAAAGCTATCTGACCCGCGGCTTCGGTGCGGGCGGTGTGAAAGGATAGAAGATGGCCGATGTCGTTCTATCAAATGTAAACAAGGTTTTCGGAACCTTTACTGCCGTCGACGGCTTGAATTTGGACATCCGCCAGGGAGAATTTGTTTCGCTGCTGGGACCCTCGGGATGTGGCAAGACGACAACGCTGCGTATGTTGGCCGGGCTGGAGTTTCCCAGCGGAGGCGAAATCCGGATTGGCGATCGGATGGTCAACGACCTGGCCCCGGGTCAGCGCGACATTGCGATGGTTTTCCAATCCTACGCGCTTTATCCCCACATGTCGGTTGGTCAGAACATTGCGTATCCGTTGAAAAAACGGGGCGTTGCGAAAGCCGAGCGCACGGCAATGGTTGCCAAAACCGCTGAAATGCTGCAGCTGACCCCGTTGCTCAATCGCAAGCCCAGGGAACTATCGGGCGGGCAACAACAACGCGTTGCCCTTGGGCGAGCCCTGGTGCGTGATCCCAAGGTATTTCTTCTGGACGAGCCATTGTCGAACCTCGATGCCAAGCTGCGAGGCTATATGCGTGCTGAGTTGATCGAATTGCACCAGAGACTTGGTCGCACGATGGTTTATGTGACGCACGACCAGCTTGAAGCGATGACGATGTCAGACCGGATCGCCGTTATGGAAAGTGGCAAATTACAACAATTTGCACCACCGCAGGTCGTCTATAGAGAACCCGCAAACCGCTTTGTGGCGAGTTTCATTGGCACGCCCGGCATGAACATTGTTGATGGAGAACTGCTGCAGGAAAATGGACGCTGGATTTTCCAGTCTCAGGGTTTTTCTGTCGATGCCCCAAATCTTGGCCCCGACGCGCAGTCGGGTGCTGCGGCAATGGGAATTCGGCCTGAAGGCCTCAGCATTGGAACCGGACCGATAGAGGGCGTCGTGCAACTCGTCGAACAAACCGGCCATGAAAACATTGTTGTGGCGCGTGTCGGAGACGGACTGCGCATGACCGGCCGCACCAACCCGGATCAACCTGTGCGGGCGGGCGAAACCATCAAGCTCAGCATCGACGCCAACAAAGCGCACTTCTTTGCTGAAGGCGCGACCGGCAAAAGACTGAACAAGGCCGCCGCCACATCCGATGGACCGGCAAAAAGTCAATCAGCACTGAAGGAGGCGACATCTTGAACCGCAATTCCATCGATTGGTCCGGGCCCATGCCCGCAACCACGACACCCTTTAATTCTGATTTGTCGATCGACGAGGAGGGCTTTGTCACCAACATCGAGCGTCTTTTTGCTGCCGGTGCAACCGGCATGGTTGCAGCTGGATGTACCGGGGAATTCTGGGCGCTCTCGCTTGATGAACGTGCCCGGCTGGCAAAACTCGCTGCAGACGCCTGTAGGGGTCGTGGACCGGCAATCATCGGAACCGGCAGCATAAACGAATCTGAAGTTGTGGAACAGACATTTGCCGCCAAGGAAGCCGGTGCCGATGGAGCTTTGGTGATGCCACCCTACTTCGCGCGCGTTACCGAATCCGAGCTCATAACTCATTTTGAGGCAATTGCTGAGCGCTCTGCCCTGCCAATCGTCTTGTACAATATTCCCGGCAATGCAGGAAACGCCATCACACCCTTTGCGGCAGACCATCTTGCGGATCTGGATATGGTTGTCGCAATCAAGGAATCGAGCGGCGACTGGAACAACTTTCAGGCAACGCTGAACCGGGTGAAAGATCGTCTCCGTGTGTTCTGCGGCCCATCATCGATATTTGGCGTACCCGCCACCTTGGCCGGAGCCGATGGGCTAATTGACTGTTTTCCAAATGTCTGGGCACCAGGCTGTCTTGATTTGTGGCATAAAACACAGGCCGGAGAACTGGAAACCGCCTGGGCCCTGCAACAAACCGGAATTGTGCTTACCGAAATTTTCACCACGGGTGGGCGAACCCTTTATCCGGCAACCAAGGCTGCAATGAATCACTTTAAAGTACCTGGTGGTGGCCATATGCGGCCGCCCTACCGCGACTTGGAAGATGCGCCTTTGACAAGCTTGATTGCAGAGCTCAAAAAATTGGGCGTAGAACCCGTTTAGAAACAAACAACTTGGATCGAAGGGACACCGGAATGGATCTTGGACTGAAAGGAAAACGCGCTGTTGTGACAGCGGCGAGCCGCGGACTTGGGTATGCAACTGCACGTTCCCTGGCGGGGGAAGGCGTCCATGTGACGATGAATGCCCGCACCGAGGCACCTCTGAAGGAAGCTGCTGACAAGATTCGGGCAGAAACCGGTGTCGAAGTCACGCCAATCGCAGCGGATTTCACTGATGCAAAAGGCCGGGCTGAAATCCTCCAAGCGGCCGGACAGGTTGATATTCTGGTCTCCAATCCAGGCGTCCGACAAGTCCCCACACCGTGGGAAGACATTACGCCAGACGATTGGAGGTATTGGCTTGAGGTGCACTTCCTGTCGTCGATCGAAATGATGCAGGCCGTTGCCCCTGGCATGAAACAGCGCGAGTTTGGCCGCATCGTCAACATGTCGGTAAGCTTTATCAAGTTTCCGCAACTCGGATTTGCGCACAGCCACGCGGCTCGCCTTGCTTTGTCGGGCGCAACTGCTGCAATGGTGCGTGATCTGATTGGACACAATGTCACTATCAACACCATTTGCCCCGGTCTTTTCGATACCGATGCTCTGCATACCAACCTTCATGGCCATGCAAAGCGCGGCAACACCACCTATGAGGCGATCGTTCAGGATCGCAAAGACAACTGCCCCGCTGGCCGATTTGCCGATCCCAAGGAATGCGGTGATCTGATCGCATTCCTGTGTTCTGCACAGGCCGGCTTCATGTCTGGCCAGAACATCGTCAACGACGGTGGTGTCTACCAGGGACTGTTCTGATGGACCGTGTCGCGATGGTATCAGGTGCCGGTCGCGGACTTGGCGCTGCCATCACCGACAAACTTTTGTCCGACGGGTGGACTTTGTCATTGGGCCTTCGCGACGTCGCGCAAGCAGAACAGTTCAAGGTGAATCCGGATCGATTGCTGGTCAGCCATTTCGACGCAACAGACCCGGCCAGCGCCGAAACCTGGGTTCAAGCAACCATTGACCACTTCGGCAAACTTAATGCGCTGGTCAATAATGCAGGTATCCTGCGCATGGTGGATTTTGATCAGGGTTCCGAAGAGGATCTTGATGACCTATGGGCAATCAACGTCAAGGCCCCGTATCGCCTGATCCGCCTCGCGCTTCCTCATTTGAAAGCCTGCGGTCGGGGGCGCGTTATCAACATCGCATCAACCGACGCCAAGAGGTATCGGGATGGAACGTCGATCGGCTACTCGATGACCAAGCATGCGCTTTTGGCCATGACACAAGCGGTTCGTCACGCCGGTTGGGACGATGGAGTGCGCGCAACGGCAATTTGCCCGGGAGCCATAGACACGGAACTGTTAGCCGACCTTCCGGGTGTGACGCCAAAAGCCGACCGCCTGACACCCGAAACTGTCGCTGACATGGTCGCTTTCATACTGGCATTGCCCAATCAGGCAAGCGTCCCCGAACTCATCGCGAACACTCGATTGGAAACTGTGATTTGACCCTGGATACCCCCATCAACGACGAACTCGCGGACTGGGATCGCAGCAGCCTGATGCACCCCACCACGCATCTGGCAAACCATTCCCGCGGCGATACGCCGGGACGTATCATTGACGGTGGCGAGGGCGTTTATGTCACGGACCGCGACGGCAATCGTCTGCTCGATGCTTTTGCTGCGCTTTATTGCGTAAACGCTGGCTATGGCCGAACCGAAATCGCAGATGCGATGAGCGAACAGGCTAACAAGCTGGCGTTTTTTCACAGCTTTGCAGGTCATGGCAACGAACCGGCGATTCGACTGGCCAAGATGGTCATGGATCGGGCACCAGACCACATGGCCCGGGTCTATTTCGGGCTATCCAGGTCCGATGCGAATGAGAGCAATGTCAAATTCGCCTGGCATTACCATATCCTGCGCGGCGAACCCCAAAGAAAGAAGATCATCAGCCGCTGGCGCGGTTATCACGGGTCAGGCCTTGTTTCGGGATCCCTCACCGGCCTTGCCGGATATCACGCCCGCTTCCACCTGCCGTTGCCCGATTTTTTGCACACAGAAGCCCCCTACTACCTGCGCCGACCAGACGCGGATATGACCGAGGCGGACTATGTTGATCATTTGATCCTCAAGCTTGAAGAAATGATTGAGCAGGAAGGCCCAGAAACGATTGCCGCATTCATCGGCGAACCGATGATGGGCACCGGCGGTATCCTGCCTCCCCCTGCCGGTTACTGGGGTCGCGTCCAGGAAGTTCTGAACCGGCATCATATCCTTCTCATTGCCGACGAAGTGGTGACCGGATTTGGCCGTATGGGTGAAATGTTCGGGTCAACTTATTATGGGATCAAGCCGGACTTCATGACCATCGCAAAAGGCCTGACATCTGCCTATGCTCCTCTTTCTGGCTCAATCCTGTCAGACCGTGTGGTCGAGGTTTTGAGCCAGGGAACCGACGAGTATGGCGTTCTGTGCCACGGTTGGACCTATTCCGCCCACCCCGTGTCTGCCGCTGCAGGCGTAGCAACGCTGACTTTGATCGACGAACTTGGTCTCTTAGCCCAAGCCGCCGAAAATGGACCCTTCCTCAAGCAAAGTCTGCAGCAGGCGGTTGGTGACCATCCCAACGTCGCGGAGGTTCGCGGTGACGGGCTGTTGGCAGCCGTAGAATTAATGGACGACCCGTCCACTGGCAAATTCTTCCCAACCATGAGTGTCGCTCCCAAAGTTTCCGAAGCCATGCTCCGCCATGGCGTCATTTCACGCGCCATGCCGGAAGGCGATATCATGGGTTTCGCACCGCCCTTGTCGATCACCCGCGACGAGATCGATATTGTTGCAAGGGGATTAAAGGATGCGCTTTACGAGGTCTTGGGATCATGAACCGGGATCGACCATGGGAGACACAGGAAGTCGAATGGCGCGCTGACGTAAACCGCGTACGCGCGGGCAAGCCGCTAAAACCCAAGCGATGGCCAAACGGTGCGCGCTGTGCGTTTGCGTTGTCCTTCGACTGTGATCACGAAACTTTTGAAATGGGGACGGGACGAGCCGCGATCGGGCGAATGGCCTGGGGCGAATTTGGCCGCAGAACCGGCGTGCCGCGCATCCTGGATACGCTTGCCAGACATGACGTCAATGCCAGTTTCTTCGTCCCGGCAGTTGCAGGTCTGATAGAGCCGAATGCCCTGAAACCCATCACCGATGCCGGTCACGAAATCGGTGTCCACGGATGGATCCACGAAAACACCTCTCTGCTCTCCCGCGACGTGGAAGCAGACCTGATGTTGCGGGCCCGGGACGCGCTGCGCGAGATGACCGGCGATGAACCCGTCGGACACCGCGCCGCCAATTGGGATCTGAGCGCCCACACGGTTGAACTGGTTGCCGAACTTGGGTTTGCCTATGACAGTTCAATGATGGCGGATGACAGTTGCTACGAACTTCTGTCGAAAGGCAAGTCAACGGGTGTAGTTGAAATTCCGGTCGACTGGGTGCGTGATGACGCGGTCTATCTGCTGTTCAACCGCGAGCCACCAACCCGGCCCTGGACCCCGCCGGAGGCCGTATTCGACATATTCCGCCGCGAATTTGATGGTGCATATGCCGAGGGTGGATTGTGTCAGTTGGTGATGCATCCATTTGTGATCGGGTACCGCTCTCGCATCTGGATTCTCGAACAGCTCATCCAGCACGCCCGCGCCCAGGGAAATGTCTGGTTTCCAACCCATGCTGAACTGGCAGCCTGGGTGTTCCCCGTCAGCATTCATGAGACAGAGAAGTGATTTTGCCTAAGAGTAACTACCCAGCTACCCCAACCTGATGCTTTTATAGACGGCCCATCAGACGG
>JAALLE010000133.1 GCA_011087605.1 Hyphomicrobiales bacterium | reverse complement strand
CCGTCTGATGGGCCGTCTATAAAAGCATCAGGTTGGGGTAGCTGGGTAGTTACCGTCAGCTTACAAAGTGCCAGAAAGCGGACATCGATGGTTTTGTGCCAGAGATCCAGCCAGCCCAATTTCTCTGCAGAGACATTAAACTGGGAGTTCGGCTTCGGCGTAAGAATTCGTGCACTCTCCAGGGTGCTATCACATTAAACTCTGCATGCGATTTTTCATATTGGAATGCTATTTAGATCAGTTTGGGACGACTGAACCGGGGTTCATTATGCCGCCCGGATCTAGCGCGTATTTAATGGTCTTAATGGCAGATAGCTTTGTTGGATCTGCATATTGCTGCAGAGCCTCCACTTTGATCCGGCCGATCCCATGTTCGGCGCTAATGGATCCCTCAAGCTTGTGGACGAGTTCATAGACTAATTCTTCCAAACGAGATTTCATATCCATATAGAAATCACGTTTTTCACCGTCTGGCGGGAATATGTTGAAATGCAAATTCCCATCGCCGAGATGGCCAAAGCAATTGATACGCAGCGGACCGAGCGCCGCAATCTCGTTGAAGGCGCGCTCAATGAATATAGGCAAGTTGCCCAGTGGCAAGCTGACATCATGGCTTGCAATTGCTCCAATCAAACGGTTGGCCTCCGGAATATGCTCGCGAGCATTCCAGAAGTCTGCTCGTTGACCTTCCGATTGTGCGATTAATCCGTCGGTAACCAATCCTTCTTCGAGTCCAAACTCAAAGAGTTCTATCATCATGGCATCGCCATTTTTTCCACTCTGCAAGCCAAAATCGATAAGCACAGACCAGTCAGGATGCGTTTCAAAGGGCAAACGAACATTGGGCATGACCTCGGCCAAAAATTCGAAACCTGTCCGTTGGATGATTTCGAACGCAGAGATTGTTTCTCCTGCGATCGTCCGCGCTTTGGCCAGCAACGACAAAGCTGCCTCGGGGCTTTCGACTGTCATGATGGAACTGCAAAACGCTGCCGGACGGGGATACAATTTGAGTGAAGCTGCGGTGATAATTCCTAAGGCACCTTCTGACCCGATCAATAGGTTTCGCAGATCAAACCCCGTATTGTCCTTATGCAAGCGAGATAACCCGTGCCAAATCTGGCCGTCTGGCAGAACTGCTTCGATCCCAACACAAAGGTCACGCATGTTGCCATAGCGCAAAACGTTCACGCCACCGGCGTTGGTGGCGAGATTGCCACCAATCTGGCATGTGCCTTCAGCTGCAAGTGATAAGGGAAACAAAAATCCCGCGTCTTCGGCAACCTGCTGAACTGACATTAACGTGGCCCCGGCTTCGGCTACGATTATGCTTTCTAATGGCAACACCTGACGAACTGATTTCATACGCTCAAGCGAAAGAATAACTGGTGCCGGGTCATCCGTCATAATCTGTCCGCCCACCAAACCTGTACCACCACCGAACGGAACAATAGGTACCCTGCTTTCAAAGCAAGTTCGCACGACTGCCGACACTTCCTCAACCGTGCGAGGTGCCACGACAAGCCCGGCAATTCCATGCAGATTGCCACGCGGGTCTTCAAGATAAGCAGGCGTGATCGGACGAAAACAATCCTCGGGCACATACTCCGCCAATCGTGCTCGGAACGTGTCATCCGCAGCATTCAACTTGGTCATTTAAACGTTCTTTCAGCAATGATATCAGCGTCTGGAGCAAAAGATGAGCGAAGCTGTGCAGCCCAAATTCCATCAATCTTCGCGACCACCCAAAGCGACGGAAAAGCGATCAGAAGGGATCCGTCCTCTCCATACCGAACAACCTCTACATCCAGATGCACTTTGTTATCATCCTGATGGATAACGTTCAGATGCCCCCATGCGGAATGACTCCAGTCTTGACCGGCGCGGCTCCGGAAGTCTGACAAATAGCTGTCTGAGGTATTCCAGGTTTTCAGTTGGCCGTCTGTCAGTCGAAAATGAGGAAAATGCAATGTGGCTGCAATAGCGGTGCCGTCGCGAGCATTGATCCCGTCGATATGGGCTTGCATGACCTTCATAGCTGCGTCGATGCTGTCTTCAGTTTGCGCGGTTTTTTCGTGCTTCATGAATTACTCCAGTGAGCCCGGCACTTCGAAGCCGTAAAGGTGGGCCGGATTGGTTATGAGAATTTTGCTGCGTAGCGATTTGTCTGGTGCCCAATCTGCCAACATGTCGAGCAGTGGTCCGTCATTCGGCATCGATCGACTAATTTGTGGGTGCGGCCAATCGCTTGCCCAGACGAGTTGATCCGGGTTTGCCCGGATCAGGGCCTGTGCGAACGGTGCTACATCAGAATATGGTGGATGGTCCTGAGCGGTGATCCGATAGCTGCCCGATAACTTGACCCAGGCCAGACCATCGCTGACCAGACCTAACATCGCCTGAAACCCAGGATGATTTACACCAAGTTGCACGGGCATGTGCCCAAAATGATCGAAGACAACCGGCACGGGGAGTTTTCGAACAAACTGCGTCAGATCCTCAAAATTTGAGACATCAACAAGCAGTTGGAGGTGCCAGCCGACATCCGCGAGAGTGTGAGCAAGTTTTTGCAAATCATTCAGGCGGGCATTGCTTTGAAACAAGGCATTAGCACGCGCGCCTCTTGCACCTTGCTCATGCAGCTTACGTAATTCTGATGAACCGATATCTTCGTCAACGACAACTACTGCACGAAAATTGGGGCCACCCTCTTCTACAGCAGCCAGCGTAGCTCGATTATCAGTGCCATAAACGCTGGGCTGCACTATGACACCTCGAGTTAATCCAAGTATCTGTAATAGATGCAGGTATTCATCAAATCCGGCGTCAGGTGGAGTATATGCGCGGTGCGGCACAAGCCGGGAACTCGATCCGAACACATGTGCATGGCAGTCACACCCGCCAGCTGGAACAGCGAATGTCGGATTTAACGGGCGCGGGTCGGCGGCAACACACATCGGGGCTGCATTTGGAGCAGTTTCAGGCATGAGGTGCCTTTCGTGTGTCTTGATTCAGTTCAGCCAACTGATGCCGGCTTCAATCCAAACAAGGGTGCTGCCGGACCCAATCAGCACTCGATAATTAAAGTAGCGAGGAACTTTGCATCAGAAAAATAGAATTTTTTGACTATGTATTCAGGATATTCGAATGCTGAAAATGAATCAGTCGGCTGGGTCAATTGTCTTGTGAAGCCATTTGTTCATCCCACAGTTCTTTCAAGCATTCGATATAAGCGCTGGTGGCTTCGTGAGGAGTATGGTTTTTGGGGCTAAACAACCCAAGCCCGATCTTCACTTTCGGTTTCCACGGAACAAGGACAGTGTTTTCATGAAACCCGGGCTCAAGAACGGTCGGATCACTGAATGTGTATCCGATACCGCCGGCAACAAGTCGATGAGCTGCGGCCGTGCCTGAAAGTTCATGAAACACCTCAAGTGTTTCTCCAGCACGAGCGAGAGAACGGTCCATAGCTTCGCGCGCCATGAGACCGCGTTTAACGGCAACATATTTCTCGTTCACCATATCCGCAGGCGTCAAGAATGGTCGATCTGCAAAACGGTGTCCCTTGGGTAACAACACCTGAAGAGATAATTCTCGCATCTCGATGATCTCAACACCCTTCACTTGAAGGGGCACAACGTAAACGCCAATATCGAACTTAGCCTGCTGAACTCTGCGGCTGAGTTCATGCCTGGGCTGGACATCAAGAGCTATTCGGACATTGGGATTGCGTTTTGCAAATCTGACCATGGCAGGGATCACCAATCCGTTCGCAGCCCGAAGCTGGCACAGAATACGCATCGGGACCAAAGTGTTGTCGCGCAGCTGCTGAAAAAACCCGGGGAAATCGTCAACCGAGCCAATAACCCGTTGTGCTTCTGGATAAAAAAGATCGGCTTCAGGTGTCGGGGCCAGGCTTTTTCGATCGCGATAAAACAATTTGGTGCCAATCTCTTCTTCAAGAAGCTGGATCAGTCGACTGACAGCGGGTTGGCTTAGGTTCATACGCCTTGATGCAGCAACGAGCGTGCCCTCATCCATAATCAGCAGAAAGGCGCGAAGAGATTTGAGGTTCATATCGAAAATCCTGAATATAGCTTCTGTTAATTCTATTTTTTTTATCATCAATTGTCGATTAGCCTTGCATCAATGCACCACATCTGGTGCGGAGATGATCAATTGGGAGGACAACATGGATCGCAGAACATTTCTTCAAACGACATCATTGGCGGGAATTGCAGTCGCATTTTCTAGCCAAGCTATGGCCGAGTGGAAGCCTCGCCGTCCGCTGAATATTATCGTGCCTTATAAGGCTGGCGGTGGAACGGATGCCTATGCGCGAGCAATTTCAGCCGCGGCGGCAGATCGGTTACCGGTGCCGGTGGTGGTCGTTAACAAGCCCGGAGCCAGCGGTATGACCGGTGCAATTGCGGCGGCATCGTCAAAGCCTGATGGCAACACGATCATGCTACATTCAACCGGATCGTTCCTGCTTGGTAGCATGTTGAGAGATACCAAGGTGGGGCCCTTCGATGGTTTCAAGATGATCGCACAAGTCGGTAACCTAAAGGCATGTATCGCCGTACCAGCAGGAAGCCCGTTTAAATCTGTTCAGGATTTGGTTGATGCAGCAAAAGCCGCGCCTGGAAAGCTTCGTTGGGCGCATACCGGTAAAGGTAGCACTTATCACGTTTCGGGTCAGACATTCCTGAATGGCCTGGGTCTCAAGGCTGTTGATGTGCCATTTAAAGGCGGGTCGGCGGTTCGTGCTGCAGTCCTCGGCGAACAAGTCGATTTTGCCGTTCTTGGCGTTCAGCAAGGCCGAGGGTTCGAAGAAAAAATGCACCGACTAGCGGTTCTGGCAGATGCGCGCGATGAATTGGCTCCGGATGTTCCAACTTTTGCCGAACTCGGATTTGACATCCCAATCGTAAGCTCGCCGATTATCGTTTACGCGCCAAATGGTGTGGATCCGGAAATTATCTCCGGCATCGAAGCGGCATTGGCTGAGATCGTTGCAGCACCAGAATTCGCCAAACTGGTGAATACCAAGGGAACATTGCCACTATATCGCACCGGAGCAGACGCAGAAACGGCTGTGCGCGCAATGCGCGAAAGTGTGACACCTGTGATTAATGCACTCAAAGGCAACTAGGGACTGAACCCAATGAGCGGTCACGTAAATTCAACTGTGATGGTTGGAGACGCGCCGCGGTCTAAGCGGGGCGACGGCGGCTCTCGTTTTTCCTGAACGCATATCATCCATTGTCGGGCTTCTCACCGTTGCCGTTCTATACGTCTGGCTGATTTCTAAGTTCGGGTATCTGATCAGCACGGCCACCATCGCACCCATGGTGATGTGGATGTTCGGCATGCGCAACCCCCTGGCTCTGGTTGCCACGGCAATTCTGTGTCCGGCAACATATCACTACACATTTTTCGTCGCTCTGGGTGTGTTCCCGCCTTATGGCGAATGGTTCGACCTGCTTGATATCATTCAGGGAAATTGACCAATGGATATTTTTATCGGCCTCGCAACGGTTTTATCCTCACCAGCGCTTTTGGGCTGGATTGTATCGGCCGCCGTCGTTGGCATGGTTGTCGGTGCGGTCCCCGGTCTCACCGCTTCGGCCGCTATCGCAATGCTGTTGCCGGTGACATTCTACATGGATCCGCTTGCAGCCCTGGCCTTTCTTTACGTAATTGGTAAATCCGGGAGATATGGTGGATCGATTGCAGCAATTCTGTTCAATACACCTGGCACCGCGGCGTCAGCCGCCACCCAAATAGACGGCTATCCCCTCTCGCAACGTGGCTTGTCATCCAAGGCGATGAAGGTTGCAACAGTGTCGTCAGTCATTGGTGATTTCACCGGTGAGATTTTATTAATTCTTGGCGTCGGTATCATCGCTGCAATCGCGCTGACACTTGGACCGCCTGAACTCTTTGCCGTCTATTTCGCTGCATTTGTTGTGATCGGTTCTGTCATTGGCAAATCCGTTGTGAAAGGGTTAGCCAGCGCTGCGCTTGGTGTATTGATCAAGATGGTGGGAACCGACCCAATCTCAGCCGCAGAACGATACACTTTTGGCAGCTACGAACTGATAAATGGGATCGGATTGGTGCCCTTAATGATTGGGATGTTTGTGCTGGCCGAGGTGCTGTCACAAATGGAAACCCGCGGTGCGAAGATCGAGAAATTTGACGAACCCGATAGCGCTGAAGCCAAGGCACGCAATCGCTTGAGCTGGGCCGAATACAAGCCATGCATACCTCACGTGATCCGCTCGTCTTTCATCGGGGCCTTTATTGGAATGCTGCCTGGTTTGGGCTCTGCCATTGCAGCATTTGTTGCCTATGGAGAAGGTAAGCGTCGCGCCAAAAACCCAGATGAATGGGGCAAGGGCGCGCTGGAAGGCATCGCCGCTCCGGAGGCTGCAAACAACGCTGTCTCGGGTCCATCAATGGCGCCACTACTAACTTTGGGTATCCCAGGTTCTACCATAGGAGCAATACTTGTGGGTGTCTTCCTTATCCATGGCATTCAAATTGGCCCCACATTATTTCTGACGTCGCGCGAACTGGTTTACAGTCTGTTTGCAGCGGGACTTATCGGGATAGCGGCCTATGGTTTGGTCGGGTATTTTGGAGCATCTTTTGTTGGGCGCTTTATCATCAAGATCCCGACGGACATCCTTTATCCGATGATTTTCCTGACCTCTTTCATTGCGGCCTATGCTTCACGTGGCAGCTTATTTGACGTTTGGGTTATGGTTGCAGCAGGTGTGCTGGGATGGCTGATGAAGAAACTGGAATTTAACCCGGCAGCGTTTGTCATTGCATTTGTATTGGCTGGCGGCGCAGAGGAGACGTTCCGTCAATCGCTATTGTTATCCGACAACGGGCTGCTAATTTTTGTCACGCGACCCGTCGCTCTTGGCTTTCTGTTGCTTGGAGTGTTGACAGTCTTCATACGCGCCAGATCCTTGCACCGCGAAGCGCGAGCCCAAGCATTGGGAGATACCTGATGCTTCCGCTTGCTGGATTGCGTGTCGTGGATTTTACCCATGTTCTGGCCGGACCCGCCTGTTCCTACTATCTCGGGCTGATGGGCGCAGAAATCGTTAAAGTTGAAAGTCCGACAACGGGTGATGCGATGCGCCACCGCGGTGGAACAGATCGCGACGCGCAGAAAAGAGGCATGAGCACGGCTTACATGACCCAGGGAGCCGGCAAAAAATCACTTACGCTAGATTTGCAAACACCCGATGGCGCAGGAGCCATGAAAAGTCTTCTGGAACAAGCCGACATTTTTGTCGAAAACCACCTGCCGCAGACCATGAAGTCGTTGGGGCTCGAACCGAACAAGGTAAGCGCCATTAATCCTCGTTTGATCCATTGCTCATTGACCGGTTATGGGCGCGGTGGACCTCTGGAAAATACCCCAGCATATGATGTGAATATCCAGGCAATCAGTGGGTTGATGTCGGTAACAGGCTTCGCCGAAACCGGCCCCATCAGGACTGGAGCACCAATAGTTGACTATGGCGTTGCGTTGTCAGCGAGCTTCGCAATTACTGCAGCCTTGTACGATCGCGAGCAAACCAAGCGTGGCTGTTTCATCGACGTATCTATGTTGGAAACCGCCCATCTTTTGATGAGTTCAACGATTACTGATTATGTATCCACGGGCAATGCTCCAAAACGCCGTGGAAATGCTGCCAACAGCCGAAGTCCCGGCGCTGGTAATTTTCCCTGTAAAGAAGGAGTCCTTAGCCTTGGAGTTAACGAGGAAAGCCAGTTCAAACGTCTCGCTCGCGTCCTTGATAAGGATCACTGGTTGACGGATAGTCGCTACGTAAATCGCGCAGCTCGGATGGATAACACTGACAGTTTGCAATCCTCGCTTGCAGAAGTGCTGCTGACAAAGACGGCGACTGAGTGGGAAGAGGTCATGCAGGCAAACGGCGTTCCGGCAGCCAAACTTAGATCGTTACCAGAAAGCCTGAAAATGCAGCACGTAACAGACCGGGGATTTGTGCATCATTTTCCAGACGGAAGCGCAGTACCAACGCTTCCGTTTCGCTTCAATGACGATCCACCGTTCACACCAAGTGGGAGCGCCCCAAGCCTTGGGCAGGATTCTGCTGAGGTTCTCAATACCATGAACGATTCGTCTGGCTCGTGAACGAATAAATTGATACCTACTTTTGTTGTCACTTTGAAGCCACCGGACTTTCGCTCGAAACTGGAAACCATTGTTCCAAATGTCGAGCAAGTAGCGAATATCTCTGCCTCGGGAGCTCTTGCACGAATGGGACACTTGATAGCGTCAGTGATACCGCCCATTGTTTTTCTGGAGACAAGATGAATTTCCAAACCAACAGACCGCCTAAGGAAGCCTACGCGTCTGCGGAGTGGATGGAACGCGAGCGCACCACCTTATTCGCCCATGCGTGGACGTTTGTTGGCGTCACAAATGACTTCATGAAGGCTGGTGACTATCGGACGGTTCGGTCTGGCTCCGCGTCTGTGATGGCGTTGATGGGTAAGGATGGAGAACTTCACGCCTTTCATAATATATGTAGACATCGCGGCGCCGAATTGCTTGACAACGAAAGTGGGAATACAGGCGGAAGTCTGGTCTGCCCATATCATCGCTGGACCTACGGGCTCGATGGAAATCTGCGAGGACTCCCCAACAAAGCTGAATGCTTTCCTGATTTAGACCGGGCTGCTTTTGGTTTGAAGCCAGCCCGTATCGGTCGATTCAATGACCTCGTCTTCGTCAATCCAGACCCGGAAGCTGATTTCGATGGCTGGATTGCCCCTTTGGCCGGCAAGGCATGGCCTCATGACCTGTTTGCGTCGGATGTGAAGGAGGCTGTCCCTCTTGTCTATGACCTCAAATGTGACTGGAAGGTATTCATTGAAAATGCAATCGACGGCTATCACCTTGCCTATCTACACGAAAACACTCTCGGCGGTCCGCTACCAGGTCAAAATCTATGGGAGCGCGCCGGAGATCATCTGATCTGGTACGCAACCGAGGACGGCATCCGCCTGTCCGTGATCAGGGTATTTGAGACAGATGGTGGTCTGAGTTAGAGAGACTTT
>JAALLE010000132.1 GCA_011087605.1 Hyphomicrobiales bacterium | reverse complement strand
TCAAATTGTCGCACCTAATGGCAGCAGAAATAGGGTAGCTGAGTAGTTACGAAATTATTATCATTAGACGGGGAAGACCCCGCTCTTCTCTGGACGTTTAAACCGCAACACGCCATGAAGTGCCATCCTCCTAATCCTGACCCCAGATGATCATGGCCATCTCCTCCCGTTCCATTGCTGCTCCAGAAAAAGTCGCCATCAAACGCGCCTTGTTATCCGTATTCGACAAGACCGACCTGCTCGATCTTGCCAAAGCTCTCGCCGCCAATGGCGTTGAACTGCTATCGACTGGCGGCACATCAAAGGCGCTCAAGGAAGCGGGATTGGATGTCAAAGATGTTTCCGACGTCACCGGATTTCCCGAAATCATGGACGGTCGCGTCAAGACATTGCACCCCGCGGTGCACGGTGGATTGCTGGCCATTCGAGACGCAGATGACAACGTCGCATCGATGAAAGAACACGGCATCGGCGCAATTGATTTGTTGGTGGTCAATCTCTACCCCTTTGAAGAGGTGATGCGGAGTGGTGCCGCTGACGATGCTATTGTCGAAAATATCGATATAGGTGGTCCAGCCATGTTGCGCGCCGCCGCCAAGAACCATGCCTATGTCAGTGTACTGACCAGTCCAGATGACTATCCTGCATTTATCGAAAACCTTGCAGCCAATAGCGGCGCATCAACCTATGCCATGCGTAAACGACTGGCGCAGGCAACATTTGCCCGAACCGCCGCTTACGATTCGGCCATCTCAAACTGGATGGCACGGGCATTTGAAGTGGAAACGCCTGCCAACCGCAGCATTGGAGGCAGTCTGATGCAGGTGATGCGTTATGGCGAAAATCCACATCAATCTGCTTCTCTTTACGCCACACCAGAAGTCCGGCCTGGTGTTGCCCATGCCCAGCAGGTGCAAGGAAAGCAATTATCCTACAACAATATCAATGATACTGATGCTGCGTTTGAACTGGCCAGCGAGTTCGACCCGGCGACCAGCGCCGCAATCGCCATTATTAAACATGCCAATCCCTGTGGTGTTGCCACTGCGCCAACTCTCGCCCTGGCCTACCAGGCCGCATTGTCCTGTGATCCGGTATCCGCTTTTGGTGGCATTATCGCGATGAACCAGACCCTGGATGCACAAGCTGCCGAAGCTATGGTTCAGATTTTTACCGAAGTAATCATTGCCCCCGACGCAACTGATGAAGCCAAGGCTGTTGTTGCCGCCAAGAAAAACCTGCGGCTGTTGTTGACCGGTGGACTGGCCGATCCACGCGCTGAGGGGCTAGCGATAAAAACGGTTGCGGGTGGACTTTTGGTGCAGGATCGGGACCGCGGCAATATCGATGATATTGAGCTGAGTGTTGTGACCAAACGCCAGCCCAGCGATGCTGAAATGGCCGACATGCGCTTTGCCTTTCGGGTCGCCAAGCATGTCAAATCCAACGCGATCATATACGTCAAGGATGGGGCGACTGTAGGTATTGGCGCCGGTCAGATGAGCCGGGTAGATTCCTCGCGCATCGCTGCACGTAAGGCCCAGGATGCTGCCGATGCAGCCGGATGGGCACAACCCAAAACCATTGGGTCTGTTGTCGCTTCGGATGCATTTTTCCCGTTTGCAGACGGCCTGTTATCAGCTGCTGAAGCGGGTGCCACAGCTATAATTCAGCCGGGGGGCTCGATGCGCGACGAGGAGGTAATCGCGGCGGCTGATGAAGCGGGGCTGGCAATGGTCTTCACCGGCATGCGCCACTTCCGCCATTAGAGCCGTTCGGGCTCTAATTCTGCGCACCGCCCATCTGTTGCTGTTTCACCAATGGCAACAACAGCAAAGCCAGCAGGAACAATACGATCAGCGGCATGACTCCCACCCGCTGACTACCGCTGATATCGGTAAATACGGCAATGAGAATGGGGGCCAGAAACGCCGTTGCTCTGCCCGAAAGAGCATAAAGGCCAAAGGCCTCGGTCATACGGCCCGGCTCCGCCTGATCTACCATCAAAGTGCGTGAAGCGGCCTGCAGCGCGCCTCCGGCGGCACCGATCAGCCCGCCACAGATGTAAAACACAATATCCGGAGCTGCCGAGCCCTGCGCGACAGGAATAAATAATGCGTGGGTCGGATCGGTCGTGATCACAGTAATACTGGCCAACATCAAAACCACCACACTGGTGGTAACGACAAATTTTGGCCCCCGAATGGAATCAAGTCGCCCGCCGAAATAGGCCCCCGCAACACCGGTGATATTCGCCAGAATACCAAACACGCCAACCTGGACAATCGACCAGTTCAGCACTCCAACCGCATAAATACCGCCGAACGTATACAGACCGTTGAGAGCGTCACGATAAATCATCGATGAACCGAGATAGGCAAATAATGACGTGTTTTGCGGCAGGCGCTTGATCGTATCAATCAGGTCGCCAATACCCTTCGACACAGCACCAGCTATTTTCGGACCACGTTTGGTATCGGGGGTGAAAAGAAAAAGCGGGATGACAAAAACCAGATACCACAATGCGGTCAGCGGCCCGGACGCCCGTTCGCCTTCCTTCATTGCCGCATCAATGCCAAATAGCGGCTCGGAGCCCAACAGAGTCAGTCCCTGATCATTACTGGCCATTGTAGCTAACACGATAATCAATGTTAGAAGTCCCGCCACATATCCCAACGCCCAGGCATTGCCGGACAAACGTCCCAATTTTTCTCTAGGTACCAGATCAGGCATCATCGCATTGTTGAACACGGCCGCGAATTCAAAGCCCAGCATCGTCAGCCCAAATGCCAATAAAATGAGAACAACCGACGTATCTTCCACTGTATTGGGATAGGCCCACCACAGGCCGAATGACCCGACAATTGCCAATACGGAAAACAGGCCAATCCAGGGTTTTCTCGGGCCGGTGGCATCGGCAATGGCCCCCAGCACCGGTGAACAAAGCGCAATGACAATGCCGGCAATGGCCGCAGCATATCCCCATTGCGCCTGACCAGTTACCGCATCAGTTGCAACATGAGAGGTAAAATAGGGTGCAAAAATAAACGTCAGAATCAACGTATGAAATGGTTGTGCAGCCCAGTCGAACAACATCCAGCCCCAAATTCCCTTTTTGGAGACCGGTGCCATTTCTTCCTCTGCAACACTCATAAACGACACTTCCCTGTAGGCTGTCTAATCGACCGACCATTCCATGGTCTGGGTGCAAACACCAGTCGGCACGAATATGCTCTTCACAGGGTGAGTTGCATCAAAATAATATCAAGCCATTGATTGTGTTTGAACCCGACCCCCGAAAGGCGCCCTGAATTGACGAATCCCATCCGCAGATGAAGCTGAACCGACGCAATTTTTCCCACTTCAGCGTCTGACTGACAGGCGGCAATAGCGATTACCTGACGAAATTCCCGTTTTCGGCACTCATTAATGAGCGAACCAAGAAGTTGACGAGCCACCCCCTGACGCCAGAATTTAGGAGCCACATAAACCGTGCTCTCAACGGTTTTTCCGTAGGCAGGTCGCGGACGGTAAGAGCTGGCATAGCAATAGCCCGCAAGTTCGCCATTAGTCTCTGCAACCAGATAGGGGTATCCAGCTTCCGTGATACCCGTCAGGCGATCCGTCATTTCATCGATTGACGGTGGCTCATGTTCAAAGCTGACAAACTCCTCGATCACGGAGCGTCCGTAGATCTGGGTGATGGCTGGAATGTCCGCCGGTGTAGCTTCTCGTATCTGCATTTATCTCACAAAAAAGGGCGCTCCGAATGGAACGCCCTTTATAATCGTTATCCTGTACCGCTGTTATTCGCGGTTGCCCATGAAGCTGAGCAGGAACATGAACATATTGACGAAGTTCAGATACAGGCTCAACGCACCCATAATTGAAGACTTTGCAACTGCTTCAGCATTGCCAGCAACCATGTCGTAAGTGTTTTTCAAACGCTGGGTGTCGTAAGCTGTGAGGCCAGCAAAGATCAGCACGCCGATGACGTTAATGACAAATGACAAAGCGCCGGACTGCATGAATATGTTGACGATCATCGCAAGGATCAGTCCAAACAGCCCCATCATCAGGAATGAGCCCATGCCCGAAAGGCTGCGCTTGGTGGTATAGCCGTAAAGGCTCAGCGCACCGAAGGATGCTGCCGTCACGAAGAATGTCTGAACAATGCTAGGAATGTTATAGACGAGGAAAATCCACGACATCGAAACACCCATTACAGCTGCAAAGGCATAAAAGATGCCGGTTGCTGCCGATTTGGACAATTTGTTGATGCCAAAGGATATTACCATGACAAATGCCAATGGCGCGATCATCAAAACCCATTTCAGCGGGCTGTTGTAAATCGCATTAGCAACGGCCGGGTTGTTTGAAGCCCATGTGGCCATACCAAACGCAGCCACACCGGTTACACCGATGGCTGTTGCCATGTAATTATAGATGCCCAGCATATAGCTGCGCAGACCCTCGTCGATATCGGCCCGTGTCTGGGTACCAGCGCGGGTTTGTATTTGATCTCGATAGTCAGCCATATTGATCCCTTTTGAGTTCATTGCTGGGGTTCCAGCGGTCGACAAAAATCATCGGACAACACTATTGTTTCCGAAGTTGCCACTAATATGATGATTTTTGAGCCAATTTTCAAGACCCTATCGTGCGACCTGTTGTATCGCCCAGTCATCGCAATTCCATTGGTTAACGGATTGTAAATACTTACAGTTCACGCAGAACCGGCGCAGCTTTTTGGCCCAGAACCCGCCAGGTTCCTATCAAGCCAAACCCAACGGTAAAAAACAATGCTGCGACTACAGTAATGACTGCGATTTCAGGCATCAAGGTGAATGTGAACCCCATAATGCCGTTGACCACGAACCAGGCAGCCAGTCCGCCTGCCAACAGGGCAAACAAGGCGGTTGCCAGTCCCAACAAGGCGTATTCAATGACAAAGGCTGAAATCAGGGTACGCCGGGTGGCGCCCAAAGTCTTTAACACGACCGCATCATGAATGCGCGCCCGATTTCCCGCCGCCAGGGCGCCGCCGAGCACCAATATCGAGGCGGCCAGAGCCAGCAAGGCTGCCGCACGAATTGCCGTTGCCAACTGGCTGATCAAGTCATTGACGGCATTCAGCGCATCACGCACCCGCACGGTGGTGACGGTTGGGTATTTGGTCGTCACAGCCTTTAGAATTTCTCCATCACGCTTCACCTGGGCGTCCGTTTCTTCACCATCCAACGTAGATTTCTCGCCAACGCGCAAAGTAGCCAGGTGGGCATGTGGTGCACCGGCAAATGTATTAGGCGAAAATACCATCACAAAGTTCATCGACATCGACTGCCATTCAACATGGCGCAGATTTGACACGCGTGCACTGATGTTCCGGCCAAGCACATTGACAACGATTACATCACCGACACTCACTCCGACTTCATCTGCCTCTTCAGCAGAAAAGGACAACAGGTTTTCGCCACTATGGTCGGCTGCCCACCATTTGCCTTGCTCCAGAGTCGCATTGGTGGGCAGGTCGGCCGAATAGGTAATTCCACGATCGCCCCGCAGGACCCAACGGCCGCCCTCCTTGGCGTTGATCTTTGCCGATGGCACGTCGTTGATGGAAACAATGCGTCCCCTCAACATCGGCAAAGTCTGAACTTCGCCTTTCGGTGCCAGTTCATTCAACGATGCCTTGAACGGTTCAAATTCCGTCGACTGAATATCAACAAAGAAAAAATCTGGAGCTTTCTCGGGTATGTTGGACGAAATCTGGTTACGCAGATTACTGTCAATCAGTGCCAACGCCACCAGCAGCGCAAGGCCAAGCCCCAAAGAAAGAACCACAGAAGGTGTCAGCGCACCCGGACGATGGATATTGCCAATTGCCAGTCTCAATGGTGTTGATCGCACCTGCGGGTAGCGCCGGGCAACCCATTGAATCGCCATGGAAACGCCCCTTAGCAAAACAAATGAAGCTGCGATTCCGCCGACAAATGTCAAGGCAATGCGTCTGTCACCTGCCTGATAAATCGCCAGACTGACCAGTGCCAGTACGACAATCGCGGTTGAGACCACATAGATCAGTCGCGGCCAAGGAGCATCATCTCGGGCCGCATTGCGGAACAGTGCCGTTGCCGGAATATCGCGGGCCTGCCCTAACGGCCACAGTGCAAATGCCATTGCCGTCAGCAGGCCATAGGCAATCGCAGTCAAAAGAGCAGCAGGGTGAAATATGTCCGCGGACCCTACGGGCAATATGTCCGCCAACACAGATTTGGCTATTATTGGCAGCAGAGCTCCGACAAGTAATCCGATCGCAATGCCGACCAGAGCCAGCAACAGGATCTGGATCAGATAAACAGAAAATACAAAATAGGCCGGTGCGCCCAGGCTCTTGAACGACGCGATAACGTGGCTTTTTGTGTCCAGAAAAGCGCGCACCGCGTTGGCCACACCCACGCCACCAACAATCAATGCGGTCAGTCCAACCAGTGTCAAAAACTGAGAAAATCGTTCGACATTGCGGGTCAGTCCCGGCGCCGCGTTGACCCGTGAACGGATACGCCATCCGGCCTCCGGGAATTGCTCTTTTGCTTGTTTGATAACCTGTTTGAGATTGTCATCGCTGCCATCGGAGAGGTTCAATCTCGTGGTCCAGTTAATTAGTGATCCAGGCTGAACCAGTTTGGTCTGTTCAAGAGCCGCAAGACTCATGATGACCTTCGGGCCAAGAGCAATCCCTTCAGATACCCGATCAGGTTCGTCCTCAATTGTGCCGGCAATCAATAGCTCTGCAGACCCAACTTTGATGGTCTGGCCAATATTTAATTCCAAACGGCTGAGCAGAATTGGATCAACCACAACCGATTCCATATCAAAGGCATTGGCAGGTTGGGTTTTCAAAGCCCCATCCAGTGGCCAGTTGCTATCAACCGCTTTGAGCTCGATCAACGACTGGTCGGAACCATTCGGCAACCGTGCCATGGCCCGCATGGTTGCGGCTTCCGAAACCTGTCCCTGTGATACAATCCAGTCCCGTTCTGCCGCTGTAATCTGCCGGTGCACCGTTCTGAATGCGATATCACCTCCCAGCAACAACTTGCCTTCCTGGGCGATACCGGAAGTGATCGACCGGGCAACAGAATTGACGCCGGAGATGGCGGCAACCCCAAGAGCAATACAGGCAAGAAACACATAAAATCCGGTCAAACCGCCACGCAGTTCGCGCAATGCAAATCTGATGGCCAATGACAGGCCAACGGGCTGGGCGGTTTTCACGCTCGGTGCTGGTATGGCGGTGGTTGCGACACTCATGCGGCTGTTTTCTTGCCGTTAGACGGTTTCGCTGCCGAAACTATTTCGCCTGCCCTTACCCGTAGCGTTACGTCGCATTGCGAAGCCAGACCAGTATCGTGGGTAACCAAAACCAAAGTCGTGCCCCGCTCTCTTTGCTTGGTAAACAGCAAATCAGCAATCTGCGCTCCGGTTTCGTCGTCCAGATTGCCGGTAGGTTCGTCGGCCACCAATATTTTTGGGTCCGGTGCCAGTGCACGGGCCATTGCAACCCGTTGCTGTTCACCGCCCGACATCTGTGCCGGATAATGTGTCAGCCGTTCGCAAAGCCCGACCGCCTGCAGCTCCTGTTTAGCTTTACTGAATGCATCTGCATCACCCGCCAGTTCCAGAGGTACGGCCACGTTTTCCAATGCTGTCATGTTGGGAATCAGATGGAACGATTGAAACACAATGCCAATATTGCGGCCTCGAAAGGCCGCCAACCCATCTTCGTCGAGCTTGGAAAAATCTTCTCCGGCCAGCAGAACGCCACCGCTATCAACCCGTTCCAGTCCTGCCATCACCATCAACAAGGTAGATTTGCCGGATCCGGATGGGCCAACGACACCCACGCTGGTACCCATTTTCACATCAAGGCTGATGCCGCGCAGCACATGGACTCGCGATGCGCCTTCACCGAGTGTCAAATGTATGTCTTGCAGCGATATGACTGGTTCTGAAGGAGTATCTAACATTGAATTGCCACCGTTCTTATATAGATTCTACCTGAGCAGAATGGTCACCCTCACCAATGCACTTCGCGTGATATGGTACAGGCGTTCCGCCTGATATGGAATTTTAGTGGGAAATGTCAAAGTGATACACATTAAATTTATGCAAGGTTGGACGCGACGATTTTACATTTTGATGATTTCCGTCCTGTTCGCAATGGGCTCAAGCACGGTATTTTCATCTGATCATGACCAGGGGCCCACTATTGTCGTATTCGGTGACAGCCTGGTTGCAGGGTATCAACTGCCAGCTGGCGCCGCCTATCCGGATCGTTTGCAGATTGCTCTGCAAAACAAGGGGGTCAGCGCAAATATCATCGGGGCCGGTGTTTCCGGAGATACATCCAGCGGTGGATTGTCCCGGTTGGCCTGGTCTGTTGCCGATGGAACAGATGCCGTCATTCTTGAGCTCGGCGCAAATGACGCCTTGCGGGGCCTGCCTCCAAAAACCACGGCAGACAATCTTGAAAAGATGGTTCAGCAGTTGCTCGACCGGAATATCAAAGTGCTATTGGTTGGCATACTGGCACCACCAAATATGGGAGAAGACTATGCCGCAGCATTCAATCCCATTTATCAGCAACTGGCTGACAAATACGACCTTCCACTTTATCCGTTTTTCCTTGATGGCGTCATAACCGTGGAAGGCATGACCATCGCCGACGGCATGCATCCCAATGAACAAGGTGTGGATGTCATGGTCGAAAAAATGTTGCCGATGGTCGAGCGCCTCATCGAAGAACTACGACCAACGCCCTAGTTTTGGTCAGGCCGGGACTTCCGATCCGTCATATGCAAATATCTTGCCTGAATCATCGGCGGTGCAGTTATCTACAACCTTCAACATGTCTGCCGTGGAATTCTCTGCGGTGAACAGTTTTTCCGGGGTTACATTACGCTGGAAGGGCTGTGACAACGAACTGTCTACCGTACCCGGATGAAGGCCAATAACAGCACTGTTGGGCCATCGCCGTGCGTGTTCGATACTGGCAGTACGCAACATCTGATTAAGCGCAGCTTTGGCTGCTCGATAGCCATACCATCCACCAATCCGATTATCGGAAATAGATCCAACTCGCGCCGATAAGGCGGCAAAGACCGACTTCCGATCGCGATTGAGAAGCGGTAGAAACGCGCTGGAAACCAGCATCGGACCGATGGCATTGACCAGATAGGATCGACTGAGCCGTTCAGCATTGAGTTGGCGAAGGCTTTTTTCCGGACCAAATCCATCTGCTGCATGAAGCAGGCCCGTTGCAACGATCACCAGGTCCAGTGGTCCGTAACTACTCAGCTACCCTATTTCTGCTGCCATTAGGTGCGACAATTTGATT
>JAALLE010000131.1 GCA_011087605.1 Hyphomicrobiales bacterium | reverse complement strand
AACTGAATCAGCAAAGACTGCCGAGATTAAGGCGAGTTTTTCAACGGAATAGGCTAATAATTGGCGAAGAACAAATCGTGGGCCGTCCAACCAGCGACATGCCTGTTTTGGTTGAGAAGGGCTCGATCCAGACCTTGCGCTGATAACAGGCAGTACTGTGGCACCTTGAGCGGCTGATGTTGATACATTGCGCCAACTGGTTCGCCAAACACGGAGGCTGACATCGAAGACATAGCGTTGCCTTCAACCGGGCAAAGGATCAATTCAGACAGTGATTTCTGCCAATCGCTTCTGCAGGAAAGTGGTGTGGCCACCGTGCCCGGCGCAGCATTCGGTCAAAGCCCTTATTTCAGATTGTCCTATGCGGCATCTGAAAATGAGATCTCCGGGGCTGTGGTAAGAATTGCCGATTTCTGCAACAATCTGGTGTAACCGAAACTAGCATGCCCTCACAGGAACAGAGCAAACATGGCCCAGACCAACAAACCTTGCATTATTTGTGTTGCCATCACTGGTTCGGTGACAACCAAGACCAATAATCCTGCGGTTCCGATAACCGTTGCCGAACAGGTCGAAAGTACCCAGGAAAGTTTCGAGGCCGGTGCATCGATTGCCCATTGCCATGTTCGAAATGACGACCAGACACCAACTTCTGATCCAGACAAATTCGCCCGCCTGCTGGAAGGTCTCAATAAATTCTGCCCCGGGATGGTCGTTCAATTTTCCACTGGGGGACGATCCGGCTCCGGCAAACAACGCGGCGGAATGTTGTCCCTGTGTCCCGACATGGCATCGTTGACGGTCGGATCAAACAACTTTCCAACCCGGGTTTATGAAAACGACCCGGCACTGATCGACTGGTTGGCCGCAGAGATGATCAAATACCAAATTACTCCGGAAATTGAGGCCTTCGACCTCAGTCACATCCATCGGGCAGTTGAGTTGCACCGACAGGGCAAGATCGGTGGAAAACTTTATGTGCAGTTCGTGATGGGTGTCAAAAATGCGATGCCGGCGGACCGCGATGTGTTCGATTATTACGTCAAGACAATGGCCCGCCTTGCCCCATCAGCTGAGTGGTGTGCGGCAGGCATTGGTCGTCACCAGTTGGAGGTCAACGAGTGGAGCATTGCCAGTGGTGGTCACACACGCACTGGATTGGAAGACAATGTAAAACTCGATAAAGACACGCTCGCACCTTCAAACGCGGCACTTGTGCACAGGGTGGTGGAATTGTGTGAAAAGTATCACAGACCAGTGGCAACATGGAACCAGGCCCGGTCAATGCTGGAACTATCGACACCCGGCTGATGTAACACACAAAATTCGGTGCTGTCAGACGAATGCGAACCGGCCTCTGAATGGCCAGAGACGGTGCACCTTATGCCGTGCCGCGTTGACGCCACTCGGTGAGAGCAGCGGCGTGATTAAGCTTGAAATTGCAGCGTGAGCAAAGGTGACGTTTCCGGTTGAAGTGATTGTGAACGGAGACGAATTTCTGCAGGGTTCGCGTTCGGCGGAAGCGCAACATTGCACATTCTCGTCGTCGGAACGGAAGGTGTGAATTCTCGGCCCGGTTGCTCAGCCAGCGCCGAGCTTCCTGTCTGTCGGCATTGCCGATGACCTTCATCGCAGCGTCGTAAGACCGAAGTAGATCGGTCACGATGACATGCGGTGGGCCAAAGCGTTTCATTGTTTTTTTGAGGAATTTCAACGCGACCCTGCGGTCCCGGCGCTTGGTAACATGGTTTTCCAGCACTTCACCTTCGTGAACAGCCTTCCTTACCTTTCATTGTCTGTCGCAACACCGATAGCAAAGGGGCTTTAATGGAGCTGCCAGCTTCGTACCAGTGCTGCAATCGAACCTGCATGCTTTTTGGCAACCACATCTTCTGCCCGGGCCTTGATCGTCACGTGGAGCCCGAGCAGCAGATCGACGAGTATTCTGGCGGCGTCGGTTGGCGTCAGGCCATCGATCAGGGTGCCTCCTGCCCGGGCCTTCTCGAGAATGACCAACATTCGTTCCTCGAACATCTCAAGATAACGCTGAATGCGTTTGTTGACCTCGATGTTCTCCCGACCAAAATCGGCGATAGAATTGAAAGCAAGGCACCCCTTTTGATCGACCAGCGGTATGCGGCCAGGCTCGGTTAGGCTTTCAAACCAGTCGGCCAGGGCGGCCAGGTCCGTCACGTCCGGGTTGGGGAAATGGTGGTCCTCGGCGCGGTCAAGATAGGCGTCAAGCGTATCAAGGAAAAATCCCTCCTTTCCGCCATAGGCCGTCTGCAGAGTGAAGCGCGTTAGGCCTGTCTTTTCCTCGATTTCACGCGTGCTCGCGCCGTAACCCTGACCCCAGAACAGGTCGAGAGCTGCAGTGACGGCGCTGGCATGATCGGCTTTACGTTTACGGGCCAAAATTTGTCCTTGACATTACTAGTCGCTTGGATAGATATTATTTCTAGTCACCTGACTAGCATTAATTTCCGGCGCGTTCAATGAGCTGCCGGCCAAATCGGAGAACATCCATGACACCATCCACCATGAAACTTATCGCACGCATTCTGCTTGGGCTGGTTGCCCTGTTCCTATTCGCAAGCGGACTTCGTTTCATGTTGGACCCATCGGGAGCGGTTGAAGGTGCGCTGATCCAAGCCAATGGCGCGGAGGGGCTATCCAACGTGCGAGCACTTTGGGGTGGAGCGATTACTGCAATTGCCATTTGCGTCGCAATCGCTGCTTATACCGCAAAAATAGAAAACGCGCGGCCCGCGGTACTCTTTACGTTCATGCTGGTACTGGCCAGAATAATTGGTGTTGCGATGGATGGTGCGTTTGACCGGATCGGCTTGTTCATTGCGATCCCGGTTGTCGTGTTCTTAATCCTGCTTGCTGCCCACAAACTACTGGACAAAGCGCATGGCGCCAAAAATGCAACGGTTTGAGGGCGGCGAAGAGTGCTACGGTAAGGCAGAGGAACGATGATGGCCCGTGGAAACGATATATCGAGCGACTTTCCATTCGAATCTCAGTTTGTCGAGGTGAACGGACAAAACATCCACTATGTGGAGAAAGGTGAAGGCAAGCCGATACTGTTCATTCACGGCAATCCAACCTCGTCTTATCTGTGGCGCAACATTATCCCCTATGCAGCAGAACATGGCCGGGCCATTGCGCTGGATCTGATCGGAATGGGCAAGTCCGACAAGCCCGACCTTGCCTATCGCTTTGCCGATCATGTGCCGTTCGTGGACGGCTTTATTGATGCCCTCGGTCTGGAAGATGTGACATTGGTGATCCACGACTGGGGGTCGGCTCTAGGGTTTCACTATGCGCACCGACACCCGGACAATGTTCGCGGCATCGCATTTATGGAGGCTATCATTCGGCCCATGAAATGGGCCCAATTTCCGAAAGACTTTAAGGTCGGTTTCAAGCTCATGCGCACACCCGGTATTGGCTGGTTAATGATTTCTGGCCTCAATATGTTCGTCAACAAGATACTTCCAAGCGCAGTGATACGCGACCTGACCGAGCAGGAAATGGCGCATTACCGCGCACCCTATCCAACCCCCAAAAGTCGACGCCCATTGCGGCAGTGGCCCAGTGAAATTCCGATTGAAGGTCAGCCTGCTGACGTGCACGAGATAGTTGAAGGTTACAGCAATTGGCTCAAAGAGACTGACACGCCCATGATCCTGTTCTTCGGAACGCCGGGCGGCACGATTCAGAAGGATGGTCTTGACTGGTGCCAAACCACGATCAAGCACCTTGATGTGGTCGATATTGGACCAGGAATACACTTTTTGCAGGAAGACGATCCGCATCTGATTGGTGAGGGGTTGTCGAATTGGCTGAAGCGGCTGGGCTGACATCCTGACCCCGGCATAACTCTTGCGTTAGTCAACGCCGGTCACAAAACAGATACCGTGCTCTTGGCGAGTTCCTTGTATCCAGCGTGCTTTCAAATTTGCCCGGTTGATTGATCTTGCTCTGCAGAACTGATGTTCGTTCTTTGAAATGTCCTGCCGCGAATATATCGGTCACCAAGAGCCGTGCCACCACTCGGTGATTGGTCAAGATGTGAACAAAGCTGCCGAACAGGTGAAAGTTCTGCTAGGATTGCGACATCTAATGGGATGGGAGAACATTTGCATGCAGGATCAGGGTGCAGCGGAGCAGGCTTCGAGGGCGGAAGGAACAACAGAGACATTCGACCTCGTTGTCGTTGGAGCAGGCGTTGCGGGGCTGAACGCCCTGTACGCGGCAACGGATTATCTGCCCAAAGGGGCGCGTGTCCTTCTCATTGACCAAAAGCAAGGCCCAGGAGGTATGTGGAACACGGCATATGATTTTGTGCGCCTGCACCAACCCCATCCTATGTTCACCGTCGGCGACGTGAAATGGGATTGGACCAAACCGCGCGATTACCTGGCAAAACGTGATGAAGTGCGGGCACATCTGACCAGTGCGTTAGGGCCGGTATCCGATTCGGTGGAACTTGAGACCGCATTTGAGCAAACCGTCGTTGAGGCTGAGGAAGTGCAGACGGATTACGGCTATAAAGCCAAAGTCGTTTTTCGTCCGAATGCGGCAGATAGTCCAACGCGTACGGTCCTGGCGAACGTCGCAATTCACGCCCAAGGCTAAATTATGCGGAAGCGGCGCCGCTTCCGCTTGCCAGCACAGATGTGGTGTCGATCATTCCCCAAAACCTGCGTCAGGCGCTCGGCGCACATCCGAGCGCGCCTTTGGTTGTTGTAGGTGGCGGCAAAACCGGCATGGACACCATTCTGGCGGCACTCGATCAGGACCCCAACCGCAAGATCAGCCTGATCAATGGGCGCGGTACGAATTTCCTCAACCGCACGAAATACATCCCGACAGGGCTGAATCGTTGGACCAAAGGGGAGTTGGTGTCGCGCCTTTTTCGCGATCTTGCCTTGAATTTCGACGGCGACAATGAAAACCACACGATCTCTCATTTCCGCAAGGTTCATTCCACCGACCCTGCCGGCCAGAACGGCGTCTTCTTATATGGGCTCCAGTCGGAAAAAGAGCACGCCGAGATTAACGCGGGGCTGAGCGCTACTCTTGATGACTATCTGGAAGATGTGACTGATGGCCCGAATGGGCCGGTGATGTTGTTGCGCAGCGGCACAAAGACGCCTGTGGAGGCCGGCACCATTTTTGTAAACTGCACGGGTAGTTTCTTCAGGGGCGCTCAGATGGCCGAGGCGGTCCCGTTACTTTCCCCTCACAGAACCCTGATCGGCATAAATGCACGGGATGGTTTTCATTTTCTGACGAGTGTTGCGGCGTTTTTCATGACTCACCTGTTCTATCGCGGTGAATTGCTCAGCAAGGGGTTTTATCGCCTCGACCATGAGGCTCTGTTTCGCCAAAACCGTAACGCCTGGGTGGGCGCTTCAGCTGCGCAAGCATATTTGAATCAGGTGATTGCGGTGCAGACCTTGCCTTTGGCGCTGCTTGATCGTTGTGGGCTCGACCTTGACCGCTGGTATCCTTTTCCGCGACGAATGGCGGGGCTGCTCAAAATGAAGGCGTCTGCAACACAAGACAAAGCGCATTGCTGCGCCGCACTCGACCGTGTGGCCGATCGGTTCGGCATTCGCTGCGAACCCGTCGAATAGCGCCTGAGACCATCTGAAGTAATCACCTTGAAGACAAACTGAAACCTCGGTGGTTTGGCACAGGCTGGTGCAGTTGGTGTCAGCAGTCAATTTCTTCACTTGCCACCGGGCATCCAAAGATCTTTGAAGCGATTCTGAACATCCTTCGGCGCCGACCTGAGCTGGCTTTGGAGCTCTGTGGCCAATTTCGCAATCACCTCTTTAGCATTCACTCCTCCAGCGCCATGGATGATGCTCCACGTCAATCCTTGCAACAACTCGGGTCCATTTTGGTCTTGAAGCGAGATTTCGATCACCTTGCGCACGGCTATATCTTCACCGATGGACAGCACACGACTGACATTGGCGATGTAGGCGACCCGCAGCACCTCGTGGTTCTGCAATGCCTTGGAAAGTGCGAGTTTGCGCTCGCTCGGCAGCTGATCGAGAAAATTGGCAAGGTCATCAAATTTGCTACCTGCGATGAGGTTTTTGGCGGCAACCAGATCCCTGACACGAAAAGCTTCCGCGAGCGCTAATTTCGTGCTTTCCGCCACAGGTCCGCCAATCCTTTCGATCGCCTCCTCCGCCGACCTGCGAAGCCGATCGTTCTCGCTGTGAAGCTCACCAACAATGGTCATTGACAAAGGCCGGGCGGCAGAACCGATCAAGCCCAGCGCTTCAATGGCTGCTCGCCGCACGTCTTCGTCGGGATGCTCAAGCAGCTTACCAAGATCGCCGACTGCTGGTGCAGCTTGTTTTGTGAACTGCGCTATCGCTTGAGCCGCAAGAATCTGGGTGTACTTGCGCTTGTCCGTTAGCGCGGATTGCAGATCAGGCAGAGCCTCCAGAACACCAAGTTTGCCTAATGTGCTAACCGCCATGCCTCTATGGACGGCATCCTCGATGCGCACGATCCGGCGTAGTTCGTTAATCACGATCACATCGTTTGTACCGATCCTGGCAATCGCCTGCATGGCATTTGCTCCGACCCTTCGATCTGACAGATATCTGACAAGGTACGGTACCGCGCGGCTCGCCTTGTTACCGAACTTGCCGAGAGCATTGGCCGCCGATCCAGGGCTGCGTTTCTCGACCAGGGCTTCTATCAGTGCCGCAACTGCGCGCTGCGATGGTCCGAGTTTGCCGAGCTCCAACATCGCCAATGCATTTATGAAATCATCGGGGTTGGCGACATCGGCCAGGAGGTCTTCGAATGGATCAAAATCCACTGCCGGCTTTGCCGCTGCCGCATCAAGCTGCGCCTGGGTCATGCCAAGTTCGAATATCGCTTTGGCCAGATTGGTCTTTGCACTGGCACCGAGACGGGGGTCCAAGTATGCCCTCACCAGCGTCGGCAAAACGTCTGTCGCAATTTCTCCGGAAGCTACGAAATGATCGAGCCCGGCCGTCAGAACACCCTCGTTGGGCTGTGACCTTCGGAGTTCCTGGCGGATGAAGAATGCACTTTGCTCTGCCAAACGGCGGATTTCCTCCGTCCTTGCCGTACCGATGAATTCCCTCGCGCGAGACTTTGAATCTTTCTCCAGCGCTGTTCTGCCATCTCTCACTCCGATGCGCTCAAGTGCCATCCGGGCTGCCATTCTTAGCCAGTCATTGGGTTCCTTTTCGTCCTGGACGATCTCGATGAGCACGTTGGTTGCCACCTCGGCCCCCGGCCCGATGTCGCGCAAGGTTTCGATCAATGCAATCCGTTGATGGACAGTATTCTTGTCACGCCTTTTGAGCATCTCAAGCTCGCGAACCAGCAATGGCACGACCGTCTCAGGCGTTTCCCGAGCCAACTGCTGGAGCCGGCGTTGTGCCGCCATTCGTGTGACAATATCAGTATCCGGCCAGACATGGGCCTTGACGATCTCGATCAGTTCAGCCGGTGCGGCTACGTCAACACGTGTTCCGTCACCGGATTGGGCAGAGACAGATTGGCATCCATAGACAACGACCAGAATGGCCAGGATGTGCGCCCAGAGTTTTTTCTTATTGTGCTGACCAGGAAAAGTCATGACAACATCCCGTCGGCCTGGGGCCGAGAAATCTTGTTCACGAGATCGCTCAAACCAGCTTCCCTGGCGAGATCAACTGCCGTCTTGCCCGCAAAACCGGGTGCACCGGAACCGCTCAGCTGAGTATCTGCGCCGGCCTCAATCAGGCTGTATGCAATTTCGATGTGGCGGTTGATGATGGCAAGCATGAGGGCACTCAGTCCAAATTTTGCGGTGACATCCAGCTTGGCGTTCTGGGCAAGCAGAACATCAACCAAGACCTTATGGCCACGCACCGCTGACAACATCAGCGCGGTTTGTCCATAGTGGTCCAGGCTGTCAACATCATAGCCTTGGGAAATAAGTCGATTGACCTCATTCACATCGCCTTCGATCACAGCCTTATGCCATACAGCTTGCATTCCCAATATCTCCATTGGCCACCAGCAGGCCCCGGTAGAGAGAATAAATCATGACGCGTCACTGCTATCATAATGACTCCTCACAAGATGTCACATGCGGGTTCGGGGCAGTGGAGATTTCAATGCAAACGCGGGAACAGGAAAACTGACTAACCGCATTGTCCGTAGAGCAGGCTTCGTCTGTATTGAGTTCAACAGGAATCGTTTGCCTGCGCAACGCTCAAGACTTGAACAACATCCAAAACGAAAGGAGTGACCGATAGACGAAGTCCGCAAGTCTACAATCCAAATTCGAAGTGCTTGTTAAATGCGTTTGCTGGCGCTTATATCGAAAGTAGCTTGATACAAATGCCAAATATTCTGGGGATCTCAAGATTGACCATCGAAGATACGAACCAAAATCCGGATGAGAATTGGCCAGTTGCGCTTTACGAAACTGTTAAGAAGGCAGGTGTGAACCATATGTCCTATGTTCCCGACGCAGGGCACGCCACGCTGATCAATTTGCTCAACGATGATCCGAATGTCTGCACGAATGTCCTGACGTCAGAAGAGGAAGGCGTTGCCATTGCAGTTGGCTCCTGGCTTGGCGGCAACCGCAGCATATTGTTGATGCAGTCCTCTGGTGTGGGCAATTGTATCAATATGCTTTCTCTACCGGTTCAGAGCAGAACACCGCTTTTAATGCTGGTCACAATGCGTGGCGAATGGAATGAGTTCAATCCGTGGCAGGTGCCCATGGGGAAAGCAACGCAGGTTGCCCTTGAAGCGATTGGTGTCACCGTATTGCGTGCTGAAACCGAAAGAGACCTGATTGAAATCGTGGCCCAGGCCGCAACTATGGCCTACGACGCAGATGGACAGATTGCGGTGCTGATCAGCCAACGTTTGTTGGGTAAGAAAGTCTGGTGATGAACATGCCAACGCACAAATTGGATCGGCGAGAAGCTGTCGCAAAGCTGATTGATGCAAGAAATGGCGCACTGGTGGTCACAGGGCTTGGATCACCGAGTTACGATGTTCATGCCCACTCGGATTCTGATGACAATTACTATCTTTGGGGCGCCATGGGGGCGCTGCATTGGTTGGGCTGGGTCTGGCTCAGGCCCAACCAAACAAGCGGGTGATGGTTATCACCGGCGACGGTGAAATGTTAATGGCATTCGGTGCACTTGCGACGATTTCGGTGGCAAGACCCAACAACCTCGACATCATTGTTTTGGACAATCAACACTTCGGCGAAACCGGCATGCAGGAAAGCCACACGGGTATGGGTGTGGATTTTGCCAAGGTTGCGATCGCCACCGGTTTTGATGATGCAGATTGTCTGCAGGAGCCAACAAAATTGGATGATCTGTGCGTTAAGCTGGCAGAACCCGCCAATGGGCCCCGCCTGTATGTTCTAAAAATAGGTAACTACTCAGCTACCCTATTTCTGCTGCCATTAGGTGCGACAATTTGA
>JAALLE010000001.1 GCA_011087605.1 Hyphomicrobiales bacterium | reverse complement strand
CTGATGGGCCGTCTATAAAAGCATCAGGTTGGGGTAGCTGGGTAGTTACAAATTTTCAGATTCGCCTGAATCTTCGACTGTTGATCGGGCCTGCAAAATTGTAGCGCCGGAAACATCCAATTGATCATGTGATCACCCCTTTTGCGAGATGGACAAGCCAATGAGCGAGGAAACAACCGTCAGTTTTACGGAAATGAAGCACGGCACTCTTGAAGATTATCAACTTCTGCATGAATTGGAAAAACCGTTTCTGGCACTGACTGCCGACCGGGTTCTTGAGGAACTGCACCGTCAGGGCGACGTGTCTTTGGAAGGGTACAAAATCACCCGCCTTGATCATGCGCTGCAATCTGCAACCCGCGCCCACCGCGAAGGTGCAGACATCGATTGGGTGGTCGGTGCCTTGTTGCACGACATTGGCGATGGATTGGCGCCTCAAAATCATGACCGCATGTCAGCGGAAGTTATCCGTCCATTTGTGCGCGAAGAAGTATCATGGGTCGTTGAACACCACGGCATTTTTCAAATGCTGTATTATGGCCACCATTATGGCTGGGACCGCAACGCCCGCGACCAGTTCAAGGACCATCCCAGCTTCGATGCCTGTGCAGAGTTTTGTGAGCGCTGGGATCAATCCTCATTTGATCCCGACTATGAAGCCGAGAGCTTAGAATTCTTTGAACCCATGGTTCGTGAAGTCTTCGGCCGCAAGGCCCATGACAATGATGTGCAAAAAGCCGGCTACGCCCCGGGCCTGCCGCCGCTCGCTGCGTAAATCTGGAATCAATCATGAATATCGTTGTCGACGACCTGCGTGGTCCTGAAATTGCTGCCCTGCTTGAAGCCCATCTTGATTTAATGCGATCACAGTCGCCACCCGAAAGCGTCCATACGCTTGACCTGGACAGTTTGCGCCAACCGGACGTCACATTCTGGACCGCCTGGGAAGGTGGCTACCTGCTGGGTTGTGGTGCACTGAAACAGATGCAAAATGGTCACGGTGAAATCAAATCGATGCACACCGCCAAAGCCGCTCGGGGCAAGGGAATTGCTGCCAAATTGCTGGCTCATCTTGAAGATCACGCAAGGTCAAAGGGACTTACCCGCCTCAGTCTGGAGACCGGATCGCAAGACGGATTTACCCCTGCACGGGCGCTCTATGGCAAGTTTGGCTATGCGGTCTGCCCGCCCTTTGGCGACTATGTGGAAGACCCCAACAGCACATTCATGACCAAACAACTGGCATGACCAAACAACTGGCATGACCAAACAACTGGCATAACCAAACAACTGGCGAGCTGATATCAGCGCCGCCGCGCCAAATGGGCGACGACATTTTCGATCATCCGCATTCCCGCGTCCTGCCCCAGCGACATAATGCTTTCCGGGTGAAATTGAACAGCCGCAACAGGTTCGTTTTGATGTTCGATGCCCATGATGATGCCGTCGTCGGTTTGCGCGGTTACCCGCATGGCTTCCGGCAAAGAAGCCGCATTAGCATAGAGCGAATGATAACGGCCAATGGTGGTGTTCCGGTCGAGACCGGAAAACAGCAATGAATTGTCCAGCAGCGCGATCCTCGAAGGCTTACCGTGCATTGGCACATCCAATTGATCCAGCTTGCCACCAAAAGATTCAGCAATTGCCTGAAGACCCAGGCAAACTCCGAAAAGCGGGATTTTCCGCTTGCGGGTTTCGGCAATTGTAGCCGCACAACCAAAATCTTTCGGGTTGCCCGGCCCCGGTGAGAGCACGACAAGATCCGGATCTACGTGATCAAATACCTCATCAGGCACTGGTGTGCGGATGGTCGTTACTTCAGCGCCTGTCTGGCGGAAATAATTAGCCAGCGTGTGGACAAAACTGTCTTCGTGATCGACCAACAGGATGCGCACCCCGTCGCCGACGCTGGCCGTCTCACGCCCCGAGCCTGCCGCGTTACCAAGGCTGACATCACGGATTGCAGTCAACATGGCCGACGCTTTCAGTTCGGTCTCGACCTCTTCTTCTTCCGGATTACTGTCATACAGCAATGTGGCTCCGGCACGCACTTCGGCAATTCCATCCTTGATGCGCACAGTGCGCAATGTGAGACCCGTGTTCATGTTGCCATTAAAGCCCACCATGCCCACTGCTCCGCCATACCAGGCGCGTGCGCTCTTTTCATTTTCTTCGATGAATCGCATTGCCCATAATTTGGGGGCACCGGTCACGGTTACGGCCCAGGCGTGGGACAGGAAACCGTCAAACGCATCCATATCTTTGCGCAAGCGACCTTCAATATGATCCACGGTGTGGATCAGGCGCGAATACGTTTCGATCTGGCGGCGGCCGATTACTTTCACGGATCCGGGTTCACAAACCCGACTCTTATCGTTGCGATCAACGTCTGAACACATGGTCAATTCAGATTCGTCTTTTTTGGAATTGAGCAGTTTCAAAATCTGCTCGCTGTCTTCGATCGGGTCCTGTCCCCGCTTGATCGTGCCGGAAATCGGACAAGTTTCGATACGGCGTTCTTCAACCCGAACGAACATTTCAGGACTGGCGCCGACCAGATATTCGCCACTGCCGAGATTGATGAAGAAGGAATAGGGGGACGGATTGATCTCTTTCAGCTTGCGCGAAATGGCCGATGGTGGGTTGGCACATCTTTCGGTAAAGACCTGACCCGGCACCACCTCGAACAAGTCGCCGCGCTTAAACTTCTCCTTGGCCTTCTCAACCAGTCGGGCATATTCGCCCGGCTCATGATCCCCCCTGCCCGGATCGGTGGAGGCTGGCACGAACGGCACATCATCGCCGCCTCGCTCCATGCCTTCGGTGCCAGCATCACCCATCGCAAAGTCATAGCGTTCGTGCCAGGCTTCGGCGGCATGATGATCGACGACAAGAATTTCGTCCGGCAAAAACATCACCATGTCGCGTTGGTCATCAGGTCGCTGCAGTTTCAGATCAATGGGATCAAACTGGAAGCACAAGTCATAGCCAAAGGCCCCATAGAGCGCCAGATTCGGGTCGGCGTCACTGCGGAACAGATCAACAATAGTCCGCAATACTGAAAACACCGTCGGTGCCCGCGACCGCATTTCTTCAGAAACCACCCCATCTGGTTGTTTGACCTGAATATCAATGCGCCGATCTTGCCGCGATACGGTGTCAAAATGAGGATGGTCCTGCAGCGCCGGTTCTATGAATTGAAGCAGGATATTGCCGCGATCATTGTAGGCTTCAACTGAGACCGAACGCCCTTTGGACACGACACCCAAAGGCGGGTCAACAATTGCTGTGTCCCACCTTGTATAGCGTCCCGGATATTCATAATTCGACGAAAATACCGCGCCCCGCCGGGTGTCCAACTTGTCGATGTAAGACGAAATTGCATCGCCATAGGAAGTTGGAAATCTCCGCCGGGTGATCGTCACACCACCATCGGTGGTGAATTCAAACAAGGAATCTGTGCTGCTCATCTGCCATCTCGCTGTTTGACTGCCAGACCGGGACATAAAAAAACCGCCCGGAAACTGGGCGGTCAGGGTCTTTTTGCAAAACTATCCCGTGGCCGCCTTTAGCGAGCCCACCACCAGGAAAGATTTACGCGTTTAATCATCATGGGCCAATGTCTACCCTTGGCGGGGTCGCCTTGCAAGTGATCTTCTTATGGGTTGTTTTTCAAGAATGGGATCGAAGGGTTCGGATGGCTAAATAACCTGACCGAACCCTTCGAATTCGCCCATCCCCACGGGCGGTGGTCATCGCCTACATATGTGCGTTGCGTCTATCCTACTACGCGCGCCGACACCTGATGACCTTTGTTTATAAAACTGCCTGCCAAGACTATTTATAAAGATAAATATTCAGCTGAAGTTTCATAACAACCCGGCGAAATTAAATCTACAGGCAAAAACAGAATGGCCAATCCCTATATTTTTCAATGGGTAAGGTGCCAAATATAGTGGGTTTTCTATAATTTTTCGGAATATATTTCGTCAAAAATCGATTTTTTGTGGAAATTATTTGCCAATTGCCCAAAATATCTACAAAAGTGAGTGAATTAATTCACTGATGTATTAGCGGTCCAACACGTCGCGCATTTCGACCAGATTGGCACGCACGCGCAGGATGTAAAACCCCATTGTCGCAAGATGTGTCGGCATGATCCAACTTGCTTCATGGCCATTGGATATGATGCCCGGGGTCAAATTGAGGGCCGAGCGCAACTGATCTTCGGTACGTACCCAAAGCTGTTCGAGATTTCTGGTGGACACCACTTCACTGAAATCGGCCCGAGCAGCGGCGAGAATTCCCGAATAGGCGTATAGCTCACCATAAGCAAACCAGAACCGATCATCGGCACGGGGATCGAGCCAGCCCATATTGCTGGCTTCCATGCGGGTGCGCAGAATGTCCGAAGTTGAGCCGATATCCTTGGTGATACGGTCGAAAAACTCCAGCAGATTGTCCGGACGTGCATCAAAATTCGTGACGCAGGTCTGCAATTCTTGATTAAAGGCAGCAAGCCGCTCCTGTGCCCGTCGATAGTTGGATTGAGTGGTTGTGCGGAAGCCAAACGGGTCCATCGAGAAGAACCAGCTGTCTTCGTCATAGGCCAGACTGGTGCGGGCATCCTGCAGGTTTTGATTGATGCCAGACGTGCCCCGGACCCTGCCCAGTCGATCAACCAGTTCAATGGAGGTCCGGCGCAGAGCTTTGTTGATGCCAAGCTGAAAGGCCGCCTTGTTGTCAAAATAAGGGGTGTTTTTCCAAGGAATGCCGAAAAAGCCCAGTTTCGAAAATACCGTTGATGGAATCCAGGTGTTCTGATTGACATTAAAGTCGATCAGATCGGCGGTGGCACGAACAATATTCGATGGCTGGCACTGCTTGGTTCCACCGGTGGTTGATGTGATCGTATCCCCAGCTGATGGTGATCCGGCCTCGGTCACATAGACCCTGGCGTAATCACGGTCGAAGCCGCTCCAGAACTGCGTGATTGAGAACAAATAAACATAGCTGGCAACGATCAGCAGGATAATCAGACCAAAAACAGATTTCAGAACCCAACCCCGTTTGGTGTACCATCTGCTAAAGGCGACAAAGGGCCAAAGCATCATGGCAATACACCAACCAATGCCCTGCCCGATGAGATTGAATACCCGGACGAAGAAATTGACGATTGGATCTAACATTGATGGCTTTCTGTCCCGAAAGATTAAGAATGCATGCCGAACATCTCGGTTCGGAAGCGTGATTTGTTATTCAAGTAGGTGTCCTGCACCCGTTCGACAACATGTTCCTTTAATCCGCCACCCCACCTGGCATAGTCAGAATAGAAGGCAGGCTTGTTGAAAACATAGCGGGTCACAAAGTCAAATGGCACATAATCCGATATCAGCCGATTGACCAACCATTGGTCATCGTGTCCCGGCTTGGCGCGCGACAGGATAAACTTTCCACGCGCATCAATCTCATCCAGATCGACGGTGGCCCAGGCTTCGTATTCGCGCTTGGCCCAAAGCAAAAACGGTAAAGTGCCCTCTTTTTCAACAAGAGAAGTATTTGAATTCACCCAACTTTTTATCCAGCGACTGGAAGTTGGATTGTGCTTGCGCCGGGGTGCTTTGTGGAATGCCAGCATGGTGATCAGCGTTTCAATACGATGATCGAGATAACCGGTGCGTTCAATCCAGGAGCCTCGTGGAATATCAACCCGGCCGGTGTCCACCAGGAAACGATAGACCAGATCGAGATCATTGCGATCAATATAACTCACTTGCCAGGGGCGGCTGCGGCGAAAACCGGGCGCGGAGGGATCGCCAATAACCGTTGTCTCTCGCTCGTCGATAAACACATAAACGCCGCCAAAATGGCTTGACCAGAATGTATTGTGGCGAAACACCACCTCGGTGGGGACCAGATCATTGGTTCGAATGTCACCGGTGGACTTGGCCAGCGCAACCATTTCCTTCAGCATGTCATCGTCACGCCAGGCGTCGGGCTCCTTGGTCAGTCGATCCATCTTGAGGCGCAGATCCAGTGCTTGTCTGGCAAGATTCTGCCCTGTAAACACCTTGAACTCGACCTGCTCGATCGACAGAAGATCTTCAATGTCATGGGCCTCCAGAATAGGATCTTCGATCTCGCCATAGACAACGTCTTTGATCGTCAGTGCATTAATGGCCTTAGCGTTGCCGTCAAAAAACTGATGCATCAGTTTTCCGGTGTTGGAAAATGCCGTGTGGACTACCGGCAGATTTACCTGGTTGGGGGACAGGACAATAAAGCGCCGATTGATGCCGTGGGGGTCAAGATATTGTGGATCGTCCAGTTCTTCCGCCACTTCTGGCGAAAAACCGGTCATATCGATGCGAAACTTTTTAAGCCGGGTTTTTTTCAGACCAAATCCTGACAACGCCTGATTGTAGCGCTCAATCAGATGCGGCTCGACCACCGGCATCATGCGCCCGAAGATCAGTTCAGATTCTTCCAGCAGTTTCACCAGCGCCCGTCCTTCTTCATGGCTTCCATTTCAGCAATCGCTCGCTCCCGTTGGCGTTCGCGGCGAATTATTTCTTCAACGGCCGCACTGTCCGATTTGTCGGTATAGCGGAATTCAGAATCAGCGTATCGGTTGATCTCCTGCATCACCATGTCCATCGTGAATGGTGAGCGCAGTTCGGCAATCATGTCGCGTTTGGCGTCATAGGGCTTGTGCATGAAAGCTTCCGGCCTCTCAAACCACTCGTCTGGCAGTTCGATATCCATCGCCCGCATCTTGATGGCATCGGTAATATTCTTGATGGCGCGTCCGGTAAAACGTGGCTCGGCCTTCTTGATCATGTGAAGATAGGTGCCGATATCGGCCAGCGTCTTCGGCTCTCCAACATCGTCCATATACCGGTTGTAGACGGTGACCATGCCCTCTTCCTGGGGTTTTGACAGATCGGCATAGGCCTCGCTTACCGCCTTTTGTATCACCTGGGCTTCAAACAAGTCATGATCGCCAAGCGGAATTTCATGGTTTTTCCCAGCCAGCAGCGCAAAAATATCAATATAGTCGTCGCGGGTCTGAGGTCCGTCTACCAACCAGCGAGCACCCGCCCTTTGGCGCAGCGCATCATCGACATTTTCGGGATAATTGGAAAACATGCCAAAGGCACAGTTCCCGCGCACCACGGTTTTTGCACCAGCAAAACTCTCCATCAACACAGCGGTCACTTCTTGCTGGCCCGCAGACGCCCGGTCGTCAGAGCGCTTGGCCGCGACCTGATCAATATCGTCCACCGTGCCGAAACCGATCGTCTTACTGTTCAATACATTGGTGACAAATTGTTTGCAGTTTTGACCTGACTTGCCCTGATAGGAAGAGATCTGGTCAACGCCGAAATTCTCATAAGTGAAGCCGTATCCGGCAATTTGGCAATAATCATTGATCATTCCGGCGATCATCTGGATCAGGATCGTCTTACCGGTTCCTGGAGAGCCGTCGCCGATAAAGGTGAACAGGAACCCACCGAGTTCAACAAATGGGTTCATCTGCCGCTCGAAATCGTAGGCCATCAGCATTTTTGACAATTTGATGGCCTGATATTTGGCAATGTGGTTGCCGATAATTTCGTTTGGTTGCTTAAACTGCATCACCAGTTTGGAGCGCTTGGCTCCCGGAGCAACGTCAAAGCCGTTGAGCTCAAAGCCATCACTCTCCAGACGCAAATGCACCTGCTCAAAACTTCCCAGCGCGCCAAACCGGGCCCGCCTTTGCAGCAATTCATCCATCGACAGGCGCACAGATTCGCGCGCGCGGGCGGTCATAGTCTGATCGTCAGAACACGACTGGATCGCCTCATCAATACAGGCAATCAGGCCTTTCAAGGCATCCTGTGGGGTGTCGAAAAGAAAGTCCGGTTCACCGACATCATTGGCGGGCTCTCCTTCCTCCGGCAGCATTTGCAGCAAATAGGCAGCGGCCGAAAATGCTGCAATATATGCAGATGATTCAACCAGCGCGCGAAACCGATCCATCTCCTTGCCGGACAGATCGCCCCCCAGATTCTTACGCGTGAGGGCGTCGAGACCGGTCTGTTCTGCAAATTTGTCACCAATTGCCAGAGCGACTGCCAATGCCCTTCTGGTTTTGAACAAGAGGCCATGCTGAGCCAGCGACAACAACCCATCTTCGGGATTGATCGCGGCGATTGATTTTGTGAACTCCACCTTGTGGGTGTGTTTGGTGCCTGCTGTAGAAACAGTGGAGACAAAGCGGCGCCGGGTGCCGGCAATTTCTGTTTGGCTTTCGGTTTTGCCGGTTTTGACCTGCACAAAATTTGTCACAAGCGACTGGGCAACAGCGCGGTGCTTTTCAATCTCGGATTCACGCAATGTGGTCAGACCAATATCCATAACTAAAAATCTCTCAATACCTGACTGCCGGAAATTACATGGGTGCTGTAACCGGTGAAAACAGCATCGGTTTTGCCGCTGGCATAGATTGCCTGATAGGCCTCGTGCGGGATCAATGCATGTCGCTGATAGGCACTGACGCCCTGTTGAACAGCCTCAAGATCATTGGTGTCTATGTGATAGGTCTGTTTGGCTGGTGTTGACCCCCACAGCCCCCATTTGGCTGGACTTTCCGACACCGAAAACAATTCCTGCACCGTCCATGTCAGCATCCAGGCATTATCTTCCTGACTGACCTGTTCCAGAATGTTCTCGACAATCCGTCCATGACTGGTGACACCTGCCGAATAAAACGGCCCCATCACAATGCGCCTCAACTGCACCGGGTGCAGAAACTCAAAATCACGATCCATGTTGTCGGCAATTGTCGCCAGAGTGAGGCCGTATGCCGAATTCTTCTCGCAAAAATCGTCAAACTGGTGGGCCAGCTCCGGGTTCAACAGACCTTCAATCGGAAAAGGTATATCCAGACCCTTTTTGAGCCGGTCACCACTCATCAGCAATTTTTGCATGTCTTTTGATGAATCTTCGATCACCGCTATGTAGACCATCGGCAGATTGGCACTGCCGTCGAAACTTCCCCAATGCACCACATAGAAAGGCCGTCCAGTCTTGGAATTGACGGATACCTTTATCGTTTTAGGCAGAATAAACGGCTGAAAAACATCACCTTCCAAAACTTCTTCCAGATATAGCCGTTTGGCCATTGCCTTTTGCAGCGCGCCGGGAAACTTCTTCTTCAACAATATGTAATCGACCATATCCTGCCGCAGCGTGTCTGCCGGTGGCATTTCGGCCAATTGCTTGCTGGCCGTTTTGGCATCGTTGTCCAGATCCAATACGTTGCGATACAGCGGATAACCGCTTTCAGCCTGATTGATCCGGAACCTGTCGGCAAAGGAGATGCGGTTTTCCCAGGCTCTGAACGAGTGGTTTAGCCGGTCGATATAGCCAGCCAACACGCTGCCAATCAGTTCATGATTGTACAACGGTGAATCGTCTTCGCGCAGATAGGTTTCCAGCCCATCGAGTGCCGCATCGATGGCGCGGAAATATCGGCCAACGGTGGCTGGCCGGTTTTTCTGTTGGTTTTCGGTCGTCACCATGGTCCGACGTTACGGCTATGCCTGGCCGATATATTCGGCCTTGTTATGCTTATCCAAGACTTCCTGGAAACGTCTGGCAAAGGCGTCATCGGCCAATTGCTTGCGCCGCTGAATATCTTTTGTGGAGACCATATTCTTTTCATGCATTTCAAGCAGGTCGCCGATATGACTTTGAGCCGCCGCACCAATGCCTGCCATGGTACTTTCGGCAGCAGTATCCACCTGATTGCCCAACGTGTTGATTTTATGTGCCACATCCTGTTGTGCAGCAGTTTTCAATGAATCCTCCAGAGCCTTGTACAAAACAATGCGCTGTTCAGTATCTATTGTAAGCTTGTTGATCAGGGTTGCCTGAGCAGCTTTCTGGTTGTTCAGCGAATCAACAAATGTCTGGAACATCGACGTATAGCGCTCAAGTGTCTGACTTTCCGCCAGCAATTCCTGTTCCTTTGCCTGCATGGCATTATATTCGGTTGCCAGTTTGGAACGCTCCCCTTCTAGGTCTGTGCGCTTCTTTTGATCTGTGGCAACAGAGATCTGGTTTTCAAGATCCAGCAGCATCGGGTTCAGTTCTTCAATGCGGTTCTGGGTTGTTTCCAGCTGGGAGACAGTTTCCTTGCGACGCTCAATAGCCGAACGGAGGCTGGCTTCCGATGTCTCGTATCTCTGATTGAGAATATCTTCCTGATTTTTCAAAATACCGGTAATCGTATCGGACTTGGTCAACAACTCCTGCAGGTTGCCTGCCAGGGACATATTGCGAACCCGGTCAGTGCGCATGCGTTGGGCCCGTTGCTTGGAAAAAATACCGACAAAGCTTTCCCAGGCAGTAAAGCTCTTCATCGATTCAAATTCGGCCCCGAATACATTGGTGGCATCTTCCAGACCGATTATCAGGTCTGCAATATTGCCCTCCATCACCTTTTGCTGACGCAGCACATCGTCGATGCGGGCATTTTCAATGTCGAAATCAGCATCACCAATTGATTCAGACTTGGCCAGTTCTTCGAGCAGAACACCGCTCTGTTCGATCTTGCCGCGCATCTCTTCAACGGTTGCGCGTGTTTTTTCAATTTCGCGGTCAAATTTGGTCATGTCGGACATGGTGATTTCCTTCCCTGAACAGTATTTGGTTTAACGGAAATCTCACCCGTACCAACAACATTATTTCTGCAGAATTCCGGTTTGTTCCATATCCAACCTGAAACACAGGAATCAGCGAGCAATATATTTCTTTATTATTCGATCAATATAGGCAGGGTGGGGCAAAAATCCAGCATTTGCACGGATATTGCTGGCTAAATCTGCTCAAGCACCGAGTTCGCGCACCAGTACCTTGAGAACCTGCAATTTGGCGCGATCATAAAAGCTCTGCGGTTCACCCTCCAGGATCGCCACCCCGCGCACCGCCATTTTCGGATGCGACGAATTGCCCTCAAATCTCGGTTCGAGGCCCACGGAATAGGCCGCTTCCATCGGTCGCAGCTCGTCCTTTTTGGCTTCCTCAATCGCTATCGACCCACCAAATGGCAGGGCCAGATAGGGCTCATCCAACTGCTGAGAGCTGACTTCGGAGACATTTGAGACGGTAGCTGCCACGATGGGTAGTTCAGGATTATCCGGCACGAAACGTGCTGAAGTGCCGACGGCAAATCGAAAGACGTTTTGCTCGCTAACATAACCCTTGATGCGGGGTGCCTGTGGCGATTGCAACATGGCAAGGGGCGAATTGGTGTTGACCCACAAACCGGTATGAAGTTCCGGGTCAACATCAGTGACGGTTCCTGCAAAGGGTGCGCGAATTACCAATTGTTGGCTGACACGCTGCAGGCCTTCGATCTCTTCTTTGACGGATTCCAGTTCGTTGGTCAAAACGATCAAAGATGCCCTGTCCTGATCATCGGAGCCGGACCGATCTATACGGCTTTCCAGCAGCAATTTGCGCTCACTTGCTAATACAAGATCGCGCTCCAGTTCCGGCGACTGCAGCCGAACCAGAATTTCACCTTCTTCAACCGCCTCCCCCTCGACAAGATCAAGTTTGACAATTCGGGCTGGCAGTGAAGCGAACAGAGACCTCTCCTGTTTTGCCGTCATCAACGATGGAATGGTGATTTGGGTCGACCAGGGAGTGATTGCCAAACCCGTCAGACCGGCTGCCACCAGCGAAGAAAACCAAAAGCGTTTTGAAAACATAATTTGCCCCTTGAGTGTCCACCAAAATTTAATCTCACGCCAGATTGGCAACAGGATGAACCAGAGTATTTCGATGACGAACAGGATGATCCCGATGATCTTGATGAAAAATGTGTAGACCAGCAGCGCGATGCCCAAAAACAGGAAGAATCGGTAAATCCATGTACACCAGGCGTGCAGGACAACCAGTCGACGCATCCGTGGGGTGAGGACTTCCGGCGCCGGCTCACCCAGTCCGAACAGAATTTCACGCAACCGCCAGCGCGCCATGTCGAAACTGCGGTTCTGCAGGTTCTGAAATCCCAGCGTATCGGAAAGAATATAATATCCATCAAACCGCATCAGAGGATTAAGGTTGACCGCCAAGGATGTGACCCAGGATGTGGTCGCCACGGCAAATACGCATAGCCGCAATCCGCCTTCGGGCAGGAATACCCACAAGATTGTTGCCAGCGATGCCAAAATGAGTTCGGTAAATATTCCAGCACCATCGATCATCAACCTTTGACGTCTGGAGCGCAAAGTCCAGGCCCCACTGGTGTCCGTGTAGAGCACCGGCATCAACACCATGAAAGCTATGCCAATTGTCGGCACGCGCAGTCCGTAGCGCACGCTCATATAAGCATGGCCCAATTCATGCAGTGACTTAACGACAACCAGGCTTGCCCCGTAGAGCATCGCCCCCTGCCAGGAAAGCATGAACTGGAATGTACCGGTAAACTGCTCCCATTGCCGGGATACGAGATAGAGACCTGCCATGCCCAGCACAACGAATATCCAAACCGCGGTTCGAGTAAACAGCGGACTGACCATCCACCACGTTGCCCGCAATATTCGGTCAGGACGAAACAGGGGAACACGGAAAAACAGATAGGAATGCATTGCCGTGGTGAGAAACGACTTTTTTGCCGATTCATTCTTTTGCGCCATGGTCTTGTAATCATTGCCGGGAATGTCCCTGACCAGTGCGTTTGAAATTAAAAAGTGAGTTGCATCGCTGATTTCTTCCTTGCTGACATTTCGGCCGAACTCAGCCTTGATGCGCCGCATCAGACCCAGCACGCTTCCGGCTCGCCAAAGCATCAACATGTCGAGCAATTCCCGACCAATTTCAAAATAGCGGTTGGAAACGGGATCAAATATCACCCATGCAGGTGCGCCATTGGTCTGGGCTGCGGCTGGCACGATTTCAAGATCGTCCCTGAGAATCGGCAGCGCGGCGTCCTCCTGTTGAGGATCTTTTAGTAGCCCGTCCATTGCCGTATCGCCGAAATGGGTTTGCGCATCAGGTAATATCCCAACCTCACCTTGTCACCATAGACCTTCGCGGTTCCGCGCAACCCGATGCGTGGTGGTGTCTTTCCTGCCTGAACCGCAAACTCCGCCCGCACGCGATACGACAACACCCCGTCACCATCCGGCCTGGCGTGAAAGCTTGCGCTGGAAACTGCGGCCTTGACCGGTTTGAGTGGATTGCTGTCGAGATAGAGTTCGACCCGAGCCTGTTCTTTCAAAATGATGGCGTCAGACACCGGAAGGTTAATTGTAACTTCAACCTTTGAAGGATCGGCAATGCGCATGATACGTTCGCCCACCGATACGGGTCGGCCTGTCCAGGTTTCCTTGTCAGCAAATAATACAAGACCCGATGCGCCTGCGGTCACCCGTGAATTCTTCAACAGCTCCTGAGCGAAATCGTATTCGCTGGCCTTCAACTTCAGTTCAGACTGGGCAATCGACAATTCTCGCTTGGCCCGCGAATCTGAAAATGACGTACGCAGGCTCTGCTGATATCTGGCCTCGGCAACACTGACGGCCTGCCCGGCAAGTTTGACCCGATTGCGCAGGTCGGTATCTGCAAACGTGAACAGCAATTGCCCTTTTGAAACAGTGGAATTGGGATCAACTTCGATGGACTCAATTGCACCATCTGCAGGTGAGGCAACAATGAAGGCGTCGGTAGGCGTTACCTCTGCAGGCGCCAGTACCGACAACGGGACAGGATAAAACCCTGCCGCCACGATTGCCGCCGCACCAATAATCCAAAGCAAGGTGCGAGAACGCATCTTGCGCTTGACCTGCGTCGGCCCCGTCAGCGCTTCCCACGAATGCGAAAATGTTTCGCAAAGACGTGTAGCAGCCACCAAACTGCGCTCATCCCATTCTCCTTCACGGGTTAACATCAGATGCGCAAACACCGTGCCGTCACGCAATTGCAGCGGTACAAACGCCACATTGGAGAACGGGTAGCTGCTGGCATCCAGATCATCACTGGCCGCTTCAACACGCACATCAAACGAGAAAACCTTCGCCTCTTTTTCACCGGTCAGCTTCTGTTTCGCCAACCGCTCTACCCAGCGAATAAATGTCGAATTGCGATCGATGGCAGACAGCGACGAAACCGCCACGACCCGGTGTTTTGAACCACCGGAACGCATGACCAAAAGAGCTTGGCGATATTGCACGGCAACCCTTGATCCATTGACCATAAGATAGCCGAGTTCGGCCTCGGTTTCGGCCTTGCGTGCTTCTCTCTCTAGGTTGAGCAGAGCATTGGTAATATCGGATTCACGCGCCCTGCTGGGACCGGGCCCACTGACGTTGGACCGGTTGGAAGCGGGATTGCCCTGACCAGATTGTGCCGATTGAGCAGACGCCATATCCCTATTTTTTACCACCGCGGCATTGGCGGCATTTGCTGCGGCAATTGCCGCTGCGTCGACGCCGGCACCGGGAGCAGACTCGCTTTTACTTGATCGATCAGGCTGTCGGGAGCGGGACGATTGTTGGGCCTGAGACTGTGACATAGGTGCTTTAAATTCCGGGTCGTGGGGGTGACCTGTGAGCCGATCAGCTCAACTTAGCACCCGATGTCAAACTAATTTGTGGGTGGATCGAATTTCGCAGTGCCGCTCATCCCGGTCAGGACATTGCCCGGACGCTGGACAAATGTGCCGGTGATCTTGATCGTCTGGCTGACGGCATCAACCTTTGCACCCAGCCGATCTACTTGGGCGGTGTAGGATTGTCCAAGTTCGTCCACATCAAACTCAAAACGCGTGCCGGGACGTACCCAACGCAGCCACGTTGATGGCACGATCAAATCGACTTCCAACATACTGTCATCCACGACTGTCATGATTGGCGCATTGGCAGCTGGAATTTCGTGCGTTTGAGCATGCCGCTCGACAACACGCCCATTGAATGGCGCGTTTATCTTGCAAAGACCTATTACTTCGGTAAGACCATCAACATTGGATTTCGCAACGGCCATATCGGCAGCAGCATCGCGGACTTCCTGCGCTCCGGCAGCTCCACGAGATTTCAACCGAATTTTGCCGCGGTGGTGAGAACTGGCTTTGGCCAAATTAGCCTTGGCGCCTCGCAGGTCGGCCTGTTGCCGCGCGCAATCAAAGATCACCAGAGATTCACCTTTGCGGAATTCTTCTCCGGCCTTGAACGGCATTACCTTGATCTGGGCAGCAACACCGGCCCCAAGTGTAACTTCCGCATTTGGAATGACCACACCACGGGCGTCGAAATTGCTTTCAGATTTGACCGTACCGGTGGTGATCATGTCGATGCCAAACTCGGCCTGGGACAAAATTTGCCGATCCCGCTGGGTCATTTGTTGAACCGCCCTGGACGCATTACCTGCCAGAGCGGAATAGGAAGTGGAAACCAGTCCGGTCGCCAATAAAAGAGAGAAAACGGTTTTGATATTCATTTCAAATGTCCTTTTTGACACCCTGCCAGGCGTCGGCCAGCGCAACCGCCAACTACTAGTTCTCATTTTCACGGTTCAACATGCTGTTGCGACCCCCACCACTCGTCAATTTCTTCCAGAATGATGTTTTGGGCTTGTTTTCAATGTGAACGATCTCAGAATCGTATTTTGATTTCGCTTTTAAGGCCGTCCACCCATGGGTTTCTGCAACTATCGGATCGACAGAATTCGGATCTGCCGCCTTTTTGACCGAGCCTGTCACCACATGAGCTTTTGCGGCGCGCCTTGCACGCCAGGAACCGGAATTGTCTCCGCGCTCGATCCACACTTGTCGCAAGGCATCAGCCAACCCATCGACACTGTCGTCCGCACGCAGATCATCGGCATAGGGGTCAATACCCATTGACGCATAGATGTTTGCATAAGAGTTCTGCAGGTCAGCATAAGCAATGTCAGAGGCGACCTGGCTGGCAAGCGTATTCATTTCTTCGCGGATCAATGTCTGTTCGCTGGCCTGGCCTTCGGCAAAACTGGAGCGAATTTGTTTGACAATACCGGTTTGGATTTTGAAGTGCTTCGCCGCTGTTCTAAATAATTTCTTTGAGTGGCCATAACGCACTCGGCTGACATGCACCTGGGTCATGATCGCCATCGTGACCGCCAGGGCACGAGCTTCAAGCGTTTCATCCTTGGCTTTTACCAAGCGTTTTTTGGCGGGATATTTGAATACGTTGAGCAGGTTCCAGGTTGCCTTGGCACCCCAGCCCACCCAGTTGGTGTTGTACAAATATTGATCGGAATCCCAGTTGGCACTGGCGAAAATATTCGCTGAAGGCAGCAGTTCCAGGAGTGCCTTTTTGGTTTCTTTTTCGTTGATCCGCAGTTTGTACTGGATGTCCCGGATTTCCGGGCGATTTTCCAGTGCTGCATAGACCATTTCTTCGCTGGACAATTGCAGTTCAGTGCTGGTAGCGCGACGGGCGGGCTGCGCCAGTGTGAACTGGTCACCGGGCCGGATGCTCATCAATGCCGCAAGTTGAATCTTTGCCAGTGACAGGTCTTTTTGGAGGCGCTGTATGCGCTGTTGAATTTCAACCAGTTCACGCTGATACGTTAAGGCAGTCAGCGGTGAAGTTTGGCCGTCTCGTTGCAGAGAAGCGGAATTCTTCAAGGCTCTTTGTGCCCGACCTTCCAGCTTGCGAAGGCCAACGACAAGACGATCCGCCGATACCGCACGCCAATAAGCGGTGCGGACGTCCTCTATCACCCGGTTGATAATCTTGCGACGTTTTTCGCGCGCCACCAAAACTTCGTCGGCGGCCTGTTCGGCACGCACTTTTGAAAGGCCTAAATCAAGAATATTCCAGGACAGCGTAATGTCTTCCTGAAACTTTTCACGGTCCGGGAACTCAGAAGATGAAGCGTTGCCGCCATCATTGTTGCGACCAACATAGCCAGCAGATGCAACCAGGTTTGGCAGGGTTTCCAGACGGGCGGTCGCCAATTGTTTGTTGGCCAGCGCTTCGTTGTAAAGTTCAACGTGGAAATCAAGATTGTAGAGCAAGGCGCGAGCCATTGCCTGATACAGGGTTATCGCCTCGGCAACAGGTTCCTGATCGGACGTTACCTGGGCCAGTTTTTCATCAGCAAAACTGGTTAGGGCACCTGTGGTCAGCGGCTTTGGTATAGCCGTGCAGGCTGATAAACTTAATGCCATCACGGCGGAGAGCAGGATACGCTTCACAATTTATTCCTCGCAACGCTAGTGTCCCCTACGTTCTGTTAACCATTTCACACAGAATACGCGGTTCCGCCTAATATCTGTGTTTGTGCCTAACGAAGACTTAACGTTCCCCAATATTTATCAATTTTTTACCATAAATATCCCGCCCAAATTTCTCTAATAGCCCTGAATTCAAAGCGATTTTTTGCTTAAATTGGGTTAGTATATTTATGCATAGAAACAGGCAAAAACTCACGGCCTGAAATGCCCGACTGCAGGCTTCCACTCAGCCTTGCTGATCGTGCAAATCAATCGACCCGCGCATATCGCCCAAATTCAGTTTTGGCAGTTGCGGATCGTTCGGTTCCGGCTCTTCGGCGTCACTTTCGGCTATCGGAAGATCCTCCGTTTCGCTCCCAACATCAATTACCGCGCCGGAGGCAACATCGATCACAACCTGCTTGTTGAGTTCCTTGCCCGTTTCGAGAACGATCGCCACCTGCAGAGTTACCTCGCTGATGTCCGGTGGCGGGGTCGCCGAAATGAAGCCTTCGCGCACCAGCTTCATCCATTCCGGCAATTGTTCACTGCCTTCATAATAGAATGTGGTCGTGACTGTTCGCCCATCGCGCTGCGGATCCAACTGGTTATCCAGCTCGATATATAGAGCGCCTTGCCGGTTTTCTGCCTGAACTGTCAGCCGTTCCAACCGTTCGTCCCTGTGGTCATCGCCGTCAAGATTAATGTCATCGGTCAGAGCCATGTAGCCAAATGTTCCAGCGACACTCCAGTCTCCATTGCCTTGCCGCCCAGAGGCGCGTAGCCAGTCGGTCGAGTTTGCCATCCGGTCCATGGCGTCTACCTGATCGGGAATACCGGCATCAGATCCGGACAAAGTGGCTTCCTGCAATGGCTCAATCCCGTCGATCGTTGACAGGATTATGCCTGAGGAGCGGTCAAGATCGGTTGTCCCGTTAAGTTCAGCAATTTCGTCGATCACAGTGGTCAAAGGATCGTTGATCTGAGCGCTCGGTGTATCTGTTGGTTCAAATTCTATCAGGTCGTCATATTCGGCCAGCGGCGTTTCTTCCTCAATCAGCGAATCGTTGAATACCAAAATGTTGAATTCGACCAGCGCGACACCCCCCTGCCCGTCATCGGCCGTAATGCTGACCAGATTGGTCATATCTGCACCGGCAGCGACGACACCGGAAATGCGCGCGAAGGTTGGATCAAAGCTGACACCGGCCGGCAATCCGGTCACCGACAGGGTAATCAGATCGCTGTCCAGACCACCATCAACAAACAAGGTGCTGACATCGATATCGACCATGTCGGTTTCGCGCACGCGCATATCTGCAATCGATGTTGTCGCAATTGGAGCGACATTGCGCGGATCAACGGTCAAGTCGACGGAGGCAATACCTCCGTCACCATCATCAGCGCTTACCGAGATTATAAATGCACCGGCCACAGAAGCGTCTGGTGGAACAGTTCCATTTATCAAACCGCTAACCGGGTCTATGGCAGCCCAGGCAGGCAAGCCACTCGCCGAATAGGTAATGGTGTCATTGTCGGCATCAACAAACAGCGGCGACATATCCAGGTTGAGAGATTCGCCTTCGCTGATCACGATGGTCTGGTCAGCAGCAGCCACCGGAACAATGTTGAGTACGGTGATACTGAACCTGGTGGAAACGACCGAGCTCAAGCCATCATCAACCGAAACACTGATTGCATAGGGACCGGCTTGGGAGGCAGACGAGTCAAGCGCACCGCTGATCACGCCGGTGGCGGAATCAATGGTGATGCCGGCAGGCAGGCCGCTGGCACTGTAAACGAGAGCATCGCCGTCGGGATCATTAAAGAACCCGGCCATCGGCAGGCTTACAATATCGCTGTCATTAAACGTAACACCGGGCGGCGTGGTGACCACGGTGAGTGGGTCGTCGACTGCGGTTACATCAAATGTGACATTGGCAGTCGCTGTGGCCTGACCGTCATGAATGACGTAGCTGACAACAACTGATCCATTGAAGTCCGCGCGCGGCACATATTCCAGCGTACGGCCATCAGCGCCAAGTGTAATAGAACCACTGGCGATCGAAACACTGCCGGTCGGACCAATCGGCTGACCGTCGATTTGTTGGATCGACAGCGTATCACCTTCAACATCGCTGTCATTGGCCAATGCCGGATCAAAGAAAACCGACCCATCCTCGACCAGGACAACTGGTCCATCATCCACCGCGACGGGCGCGTCGTTGACCGGTTGGACATCGAGATTGACCGCTGCGGTATCGGTCAATGCTCCATCGCTAATCGTGTAGGTGAAGGCGGCGGGGCCAAAATAGTTGAGCGGTGGCGTGAAGGTCAAAGTGGTGCCATCAAGGGCCAGATCAACTCGCCCGAGACCGAGATTCACAAAGCCACCAAGCGCAACGGCATTGCCGTCAATTTGGGTAATCGTCAGCGTATCGCCTTCAAAGTCGAAGTCGTTGCTTGTCACCGGGTTAAATATCAAAGGAACATCTTCGGTGACGACAATCGCGGAAGGCACGCCGTCATCAACAGCATTTGGTGCGTCATTGACCGCGGTGACAGCGATCGTTGTTGTCGACGCAAGGGAATCATCTTCGCCGTCATTGACAACAAATTCGATGCTGCGAATTACCGTATTGGGATCTTCTGAGGTCGACTGGTATGTCAGGGCCTGAAATGCCGTTTGATAATCGGCCAGCGAGGCAATTCCGGTCAGGGAAATCGTAATCGATCCGGGAGCTGTCAGGGCAGTTGACGGAACGATGCTGGCAGTAAGTGGGCCTGGCAATGCGCCGACCTGAAGCAGATCGCCAATCTGGCCATTGGTCAGGGTCACAGTAGCCGAGGCAGCCGTGACATTGTCCTCGTCGGTGATTGACACATCGCCGTCAACGATAGCAATGGCACTGGCATTTTCAGTATATGCAGTTGCATAGCCACTGCCAGCTGCGCTGAAGTCCAGATCGACTATCGGCGCATCATTGAGGATCAGAATATTGAGGTTGACGGTCGTGGTGTCAGTCGCACCGCTAGGGTCCATGGCCGTATAGGTAAAGGATGCGGGACCCGAATAGGTTGGTGTTGGCGTAAACACGACATTGCCACCCCCATCGAGAGCAACACTGCCGTTGATTGCGGCCTGCACCGAACTGATGATCAAAGTGTCACCGTCTGCGTCGCTGTCATTGGCCAACAGCAAAGCCTCGCTGATGACGAAATTTGTATCTTCGTTGAATGTATAGGCACCATCGGCGGCAGCTACCGGATCATCATTGACCGGAATTACAGAAATTGTAGAACTGGCGACCGTCGAACTGGAAACACCATCGCTGACGGTAATGTCGATAATGCGGGCCAAATTGCCCGGATTGTCAGATATTGAAATGTAGGTGATCGCCTGCAACGCAGTTTCGTAGTCGGCAAGCGTTGCGCTGCCGGACAGAGTCACGGTTACCGTGCCAGCCGAAGTCAGGGCACCGGAGGGACTGATGCTCGATACAATGCCACCTGGCAATCCGCCAACCTGCAACTGGTCACCGGTTTGGCCATTGGTCAAGGTGACGGAAGCTCCGTTCAGGCTGGTATGGTCAACATCCGTGATCAATATGCTTGGATCAACAATGGGAATGGCCGACGCATTTTCAACGAAAGTCGTTGAATAACCTGACCCACCTGCGCCCGTGTCCAGATCTACCACGGCGGGATCGTTGACGGGATTGACCGTCAGATTGACCGTTGCTGTATCCTGAGCGCCGTTGCCATCATCTATTGTATAGGTGAATGATGCGGAACCGAAGAAATGTGCCGATGGTGTGAAGGTGATCGTATTGTCACCATTCAACACGACTGTGCCGTTGACCGGTGCCTGAACCGATGTGATGGTCAACACATCCAGATCAGGATCGCTATCATTGCCCAGCAGTTCTGCCGGTAAAATGATCCGCGGCGTATCTTCATTGATCGTCAATGCATTATCGACTGCCAATGGAGCATCATTGACCGCAATTGCTGTGACAGTCGTTGTGCCGACATTGGAATCATCGACTCCGTCATTTACGGAGATGGACAAAATTCTTGGAATTGTGGACAGGGCATCTGTCAGTGACCGGTAAGTCACCAGTTTCAGTGCGGCTTCATAGTCTGCCAAGGAGGCAGTTCCACTCAAGGTCACGGTGATCGACCCCGCACTGGTCAAGGCAGTGGCCGGTACGATTGCTGCCGTAATACCGACGGGCATGGAGCCGTGTTCCAATATGTCGCCGATCTGGCCGTTGGTCAAAACGATGCTGGCGCTGCTCAGATTGACATGATCAACGTCCTGCAACACCAGACTTGCAGAGACAATATCAGTTGCTGGATCATTTTCCGTATAGGTAAAGGCGTAATTGCCATCGCCGCTGCCGGTATCCAAAGTGATGACCGTTTGGTCATTCACCGATGAAACCATCAAGTTCACGATCTCTGTGCGAGTGCCGCCGGCACCATCATCCACCGTGTAGGTAAAAGAGGCCGGCCCAAAATAGTTGACGTTGGGGGTGAATACAAAATCCCCAAACCCGTCGGTGATGATCGAACCATTCACCGGGCTTTGCACCGAGGTAATTGTCAAGATATCACCATCCTTGTCGGAATCATTTGCCAACAAGGTTGCGGGTGTGATGGTGATAGAGGTGTCTTCGTCGAACGTGAACAGTCCGTCGTCAAGGGTGTCGGGGACGTCGTTGACACGCTGCACATCAATTGTTGCATTTGCGATCAGCGAAGTCGCCAGACCATCTGTTGCTGAAACTGTCACAGTGCGGGTTGTGGTGTCCGGCAGGTCCGACAGATTCAAGAATCCAACCGAGCGCAGGGCCGTTTCATAATCTGCGACACTGGCGGTACCAAAGAACTGAATTGTAACTGTCGAAGGCGCGGTTAATCCCGTTGCCGCTTCTGCGGGAACCAGGGTCGCCGTGATGCCGGCCGGCAGTGTGCCGAAGGTGAATACGTCATCAATCTGACCACCTGTCATCACCACATCAGCACCGGTGAGGTTGGCATTGTCCACGTCGATCAGCGTACCAGTCAGCAGGAACAAAGAGGTGGAAGGATCGTTTTCAACATAATTGATTGTATTGTCGATGCCGGGCTGAAGACCGTTCAGATCAACACGTGGTGCGTCATTAACCGGCGTAACATTGACATGAACCGTTCCCGTATCCTGTCCACCTTCGCCATCATCCAGCGTGTAGGTGAATAATGTCAGGCCGGTGAAGTCGGCATTCGGGGTGTAAGTTATGTTTCCAAAAGCATCCAGCGCGGCGTTGCCGTTGGCCCCGCCATTCACAGCAATAATGTCAAGTGGATTTAGGTCAACATCACTGTCGTTCAGCATCAGTTCCGCCGTCGTGATCATGATCGCTGTATCTTCAACGACACTGTAAGGTGTCGGGATGCCATCATCACCGGCAACCGGCGCAACATTGTTGCCCACCACATAAATTTCAGTAACGGCAGCGACACCCGGCCCATCGTCATCGGTCGCGACAAATGTCAGCGTGCGGGTCCCTCGTGTATCGTCAGCAGAATCGTTTTCGTATGCCAAGGCACGTATAAAACTTTGAATATCCGCTACCGCGAATTCAGGCCCAAAATTATTGGTGATCTGAATGTCATTTGCGCCGTCATAAATGAGCCTAAACAAGGTCCCACCCTGGGAAACAGTTGTGCTTAGTGCCGTACCATAATCAACGACCACGCCACCAATGCGTATCTTCTCGTTTCCAGGTTGGACAAATCCTCCAAGCGTGATGGTCAACAGGCTCAATTCGGTATCGTCCACATCGACAATCACGGCATCCGGTGCCGTTATGCTCATCGTTGTTTCCAGAGGACCGTAGGTGATGCTGTACGTGGTGGCAGACGTGGTGCCATCATCGTCCAGATCGATTACCGCCGTCTGGTTCTCACCAATGATATTGATGGTTACCGTGGCAGGGGCTGCTGATTCAGTGCCGTAAGCATCGACCACACGATAGGTGAATGTATCGACCCCGGGCTCGCCTTCCGCCAGATGGGCAAATGCGCCATTGGGATTGTAGGTTAGTGCTCCGTTCGGGTTGACCCCGACAGTTGCACCGGATGCCAAAGTAACCGCGGTGCCACCCGTGATAACAACTCCGTCCAATTCAGAATTCCGAAGTGTGTGTCCTTCGGGATCGGAATCCAGACCACCAGGATTGGTAATCACGTTAATCAGGACGGTTGAGGTCTCAGCCGTTGAGACGCTGTCATCCACCGCCACAGGTGCTGAATTATCACTGACCGCGATTGTCACGCTGGTATTGTCCACGCCGATCGCGGAGTTGACCGAACTGATGATCCGAAGGCCAAAATCTTCAACATCTTCGAAATCCGGGTCATCGACGATTGGGATATCAATATACAGTTCAACCCCAACATTGGCCTCGCGGGTAAAGATGATGCTGTCGCCATCAAAAATGTTGCCACCGACATTATGGGAAAACTCATCAGCGATGCCGTCAGGGCTTTGCAGTCCGACCGTTGCGCCGGCACCATTGTCACCAACTCCATCAAAAATGATGTCGCGATAATTGAAAGTTATCTTGCTGCCAGCTTCGTCAAGCACCACCTGAAACGAACCCGTACCGGTCCCGTCGCTGGCATTTTCTATGCCTTCCCACTGAATTATGAATTGTCGCTGCCCTTCAATTGCCCCAACCGTCTCGACAAAAATATTGCCGGCTCCAGCGTTCAGATCATCCCAAAATGGTGCGATAACCGGACGACTCGACAAAGCAGTGCCGTCCAAGGACACGTTATTCGAGTCGGCTCCCGGACTACCAAATGTGAGATAGCCGTTGGAAGACACGAAGATCGAAGAAAAGGAATCAGCATAAAAATCAAAATTGAAGCCGATATTGCGCCCGGTAATGCCATCATCGCCAATATTGAGAGGGTCACCTGTGGCTGCGATATCGATGAATGCTCCCGCACCAGCAACATATTGCGATGAATAGTTGGTCGCAGGAGCGGTATAGGTGATGTTGGTGCCGTCAAATGAAAAATCTGTCTGACCCAAATTGGCTATGCTGTCATTGATCGAATCAACAAGGGTTGCATGATCGGCCGCAGTGGCTGTGCCTTCTTCGAGAATGACTTCAGCACTAATCACGTCTCCCTGAGCAACCCCGCCCTCAATTTCGAGCGTGAATCGGGCGTCGTTGCCCTCGACCACACTGGCAACGCTTGAAAGCCGCCAGCGTGGCTCAACCTTCACCGTAACAACGCCGGTATCCGTACTGAGGTCAGCATCCTGGGCGGTATAGTTGAAATTTACCTCGCCTGCGAAAGAGTCGGAAGCATGAAAAACAAGATAACCAAACGGGCTAAGTTCAACCGTTCCTTCGCCTCCCGCCAGAACAACCGGTGTGATCGTATCGATAGCGATACCGTTAACATGGGTGACAAGTGGTGCGCCGTCAGGAATGAAGTCGTTATCCAACACATAGATACTGACACTTTCACCAGCGAAAGTTGATGCCGTATCATCAACCGCCACGACTGGATTATCGTTATCATTGAGTTCGATCGTCAGGCCGACGCCAAAACGTGTCGCGCTCAGTAATTGCACGCCATTTTCCGGCGATACTTCGCTGGCGGTGGCGGAAACCGTCAGGTTGTAGACAGCATCGGCACCGGTAATTGGTGGGCTGAATATCAATCCCGGCAGGTCAATAATTCCAAAACTGACGCTGCCGCCAGTGATGGTCAGCGGACCGCTGTCAACGATCATCTGTGCACCGGCAGGTATGCCCGAAATCGTAATGTCCGTGATCTCTTCAGACCCGTCCGTATCGAATAATTCAACCGAAATTGTCGTGCCCAGCGGAACATTTTCATCGATGCCGGCGAATGCCTGTTCAACGATCAGTATCGGGACATCTGCGACCGCATCCACCCTGAAGGTTACGGTCTGACTGTCAAAACTCATCGAGCCGTCGACTTCGAAATTTTCGGTGACAAAAACGATGTCGATGTCCTGATCGGAGTTTTGAACCGGCAAAACCCTCAATTGGGTCCTGTCCCATTCAGTGACGTCAACTTCAAACAGTCCGTCCTCGGCGGTGAATGAGAATACGCCATCCGTCAAAACGACCCCGTTGGGTATATTGGTGGCCAGCACAATCTGGCTTTCCGACGGGTCGCCGGACATCGTAGAAACATCAATTGCGGCTGAGGCGACATCTTCGTCTGACAGATCATCCGGCTGAATGACAGTAAGGGTTACTGCGTCGATGACCGGTTGGATATCGAATGTTGCAAACCCGGTTGACGAATTAATACCGTCGCTGATCGAGTAGGTGATGGATTCATTGCCGCTATAATGTAGCGCCGGAATATAGGTGAAGCTGCCATTGGCATTGAGAGTCAGCAAGGCTCCGCTGGGCATCGTGTGGGCCGCACCGATAGTGATCGACGCGGAATCGGAATCCAGCGCTCCGATAATTGTCAGTCCAGTGCCCTGCGGATCTGAATCGTTGGACAGAAGTCCGGTTGCGGCATTCGTAGTAATGGTGGTGTCTTCATCCTCGGCATAGACATTTGTCCCGGCGACGGGATCTGCCCCAGCAGCCGCGAATTGTACCGTGGTTCGAGCAATGTCGGATGTGATTACGCCGTCATAAATCGTAAATTCAAAGACCCGGTCTGTGACCTGATCGAAACTTCCATCCGGATTTCCGTTTGAATAACTAATTGATTGCAAAGCGGTTTCGTAGTTTGAGATAACCGCTGTCCCGTTGAGCTGGAGAATCCGTTCAGTTCCCGTGTCGGTATAGTTGGCGGTTATTCCAAGTGCGCCCAGCAAAACCGGATCGTAATTGATCACATCGCCTGCTGAGGCATTGGTCAACGTCACGGTGGCATTGCTCAAAAACTGGCTGTCGAGGTCAAAGATGGACATATCAATGTCGGTCAGCGTCAAGGGAACATCATCATCCGTTCCCATTTGCGACCCATTGATATAGGTGGTCAGATAGTCCTCTCCGGCGGCCGCGCCATTAAGATCAATCAACTGTGTCTTGGTGGTAACCGGGGTGGGAAAGGCCGACATATCTCGGTCGCCATCCATATCAAAATTTGTGATCAGGGTGCGCGATGTATAGGTGACAACAAATTGGTTGGCGCTCGCCCAGGACAAACCCAGGTCAGACCCGACCGCGCCCGTACCCAGTTGGGTTCCCGTGGCGGTCAAACCTTCAAATCCACTGCCCACCTGCAAGTCACTACCAATATTGACCGTGTGGGAAACAATTTCTTCCGATTCCACCGCGACCGTCTCACGGGAGTCCGGGGTTCCTGCCAACCCTTCAATATCCTTGAATATCAAATTGAACTGCTCAGGTGGCGCAAGAGTTTCGGTTCCCGATTCATAGATCGCCCAGCGCACGACGACACTGCCCACCTCGAGAATATCCTGTCCACCGGCTGAACCCACGACGTCGCCGATATTGGTCACGACAACACGGAAATCGTCGAGCGACCCGTCCGTCGACGGCACGGATTCAAATGTCGCAGACATGCCGTCGGTCATGCCGATAAGTGTCGCACGAATATCATAGGTCTGGATCGGACCGCCACCTGGATCCAGAGTGACCGCATCACTCCAGGTGGCTGTCGTATTGATGGTTCCAACGATGCCGTCGTCGAGATGACCGATGGTTGGTTCGGCCGCCGTCTGCAATTCATAGCCCGGCAAAATGCCCTGCCAGTCCGGCAAAGAGAAGGAACGGGCCTCAATCTGTCCGTGCTTGACTTCAAGATCCCAGTCACCCGACAGGGACTCAGATCCGGTCAAATCATCGGATGCTGCAATATCCGCACCGGTGGCAGAAGCGAGCAGACCGGCAGCCTGTTTGCCGATATCTCCCTCACCGAAGTTACACCCATAGATTAAGATATCGCCGTTTTCACCCAATGCGGCGCCGATCTGAACCAAAGCGTCGGCGTAGGTATCGGCAATTGAAGATGCATTTAATTCCGCGCTGCCCAGTTGCAATGAGCCCTGGGTGCCATGGGAAAAGATGTGGACGGCGTCGTAGCCTCCGGAGTCGGCCAGGATATCGGCAATCTGCTGGACCCCGTCCGAGTTTGAATCGATAATATGAATGCTGACGCCGGGTTCAAGGGAAGCGATCAATCCGTCGCGGTCGTCAATTGCGGCATCGACAAAAACGATTTCACGGTCGGTGCGGCGAGGCAATGCGGAGAGGTTTTCCGCAACTTCGTCTTCTGCGTCATTGGCGGTCGGCGACTCGCCCGAGCCATTCAAGTCAGATTCCGCACCGTCTGCAGGCTGTGGATTTTCCATATAATCGTCAGCCAACTGGCTGTGGGCGGCCTGACCGGCGATATCGAGCGCAGTTTCAGCAGCGGCGGCATCCAGCAATATGCGAGGTTCGAGAACCCGCATCAGCAATTTGTCCTTTTCAGGGTCCACCGGCGCGTCAGCAGGTTTTCGATTGAATATCGAATGAAACGATCCAGCCATCTCAATTCCAACCCTCGCCCAGGTGACACACATTTGCCCAACAGACACGCAAAATCGCACGCGCTCGCCGTGATCAACCCACACAATGCAAGAGTTATGGTTAGAAAGCCCTTAACATCCGTGCAGAATGTTATTGTTTGGTAAGTGAATATGGCAGGCAAAAACTGCAATTTTGCTCAATATTGATTCAGATTTGTTCGCCAAACCCGTTGACCGGATTGACACGACCTGTAGCGTGATCAGGGCCGCACCTTCACGATCCTGCAAATTCGGAGGTGTTTATGAAACGAATTATGATCATCGGGCAACCGGGTTCGGGCAAGTCCACCTTGGCCCGACAACTGGGGGAAGGAACCGGCCTGCCGGTCGTCCATATCGACCAGATTCACTGGAAACCTGGATGGGTTGAGCGCGAGAAATCCGAAAAAACCGTACTGTGTCACAATGTGCATCAACGTGAGGAGTGGATATTCGAAGGTGGGCACTCAGCAACCTGGCCCGAGCGGCTGGATCGCAGTGACACGCTAATCTGGCTTGATTTTCCTCTCTGGCTCAGACTGTGGCGTGTGGTTGCTCGTAGCCTGCGCGACTACGGCAAGACCAGGCCTGATCTGCCGGAAAACTGTCCGGAGCGATTCAACAGCGAGCTCTATTTGTGGATCTGGAATACACGCCACTCATCCCGCGCGAAGATGGGCAGATTTTTTGACAGCGCGGGCGAAGGCAAACGACGATACAAATTCAGCAATGCACGCCAGGTGCAGGGGTTTTTATATCAGCTGGATACAACAAGGGTGTAATTCGGCCAAAATCACAAAAACATCTTCAACTGATTATTCGGGCCAATGTCGCGGTCTTCCCAGTGGCGACGGCACAGAGAGACATAACTTTCCTCCCCCCCGATAGACACCTGGTCACCCTCTTCCAGAACCCGACCCGCCTCGTCCAGCCGCACCACCATTGTTGCCTTGCGCCCACACCAGCAAATTGTGCGGATTTCGCGCAGGGAATCGGCCAGTGCCAATAGTTGTGCACTGCCGGGAAACATCTTGCCCTGAAAATCGGTGCGCAGACCGTAGCACATGACCGGAATGCCCAACCGGTCGGCAACCCGGCACAATTGCCAGACCTGGTCGGCGCTGAGAAATTGCGCTTCATCCACCAGTATGCAGTTCAACATCTGTCTTTCGTGATGTTTGCTGATCCGCTCAAAGAGATCATCACCTGCAGCAAAAGTTTGCGCATCTGCCTCCAGACCAATGCGCGTGCCGATGACGCCGATGCCGCTTCGATCATCCAGATTAGCGGTCAGCAACAGGGTGTGCATGCCCCGCTCACGGTAATTGTGGGATGCTTGCAGCAAGACAGTCGACTTGCCCGCATTCATCGCCGAATAGTTGAAATAGACCTTCGCCACTTTACCGTCGTTCTCCCAGTCCAACAGATGTAGACGCGTCGGCGAGTCCAGCCAATAGTTGCGTGCTTTCATCCACAGCGCGCAGCCGTTTGCTATCGGCTAAGGTTTTGCTCGGCGAGCTTCTGCAGATAGGTTGCCATAAGCGCATCGGCCTGACTGCCCAGCCGGTGGAGAATGTCCCAGGAATAGATGCCGGTATCATGCATATCATCAAACAAAATCCGTACCGCATAGTTCCCTACTGGTTCGATTTTGATCATTCCTACGTTGCGCTTGCCAGGAATTATTTTTTTCTGACTTGGGTCGTGGCCCTGAACCTCTGCGGATGGGGATTCCACACGCAGCAATTCCGCAGATATTTCAAAGCGTTCGCTCGTATCAAAGGTAACGGTAAGCGATTTTTTATCTTTTGACACGCGCAGTTCGGTTGGAGTGGGCAAGCGACTATTCCAATTGAGGTGCGAATTTCGTATGAAGCATTGTTAGCCATCCGGCCAGAATGTGAAAGCCTGTTTGTGCCTCAATCATCAATTGATCCAGAAGTTTCCACCTATCTGAAATCGCTTTTCTCCCGTGCTGTTGCGTCAGCGGACCCGGCCCAATGTCTGGCTCAGCATTTACCGTCCCCTCCTAAAGGCCGCACATTGCTGGTTGCGGCTGGCAAGGCGGCGGCATCCATGGCACGGGCAACCGAACTGGCATGGCCCACCGAAGCCCCGCTTTCCGGCGTCGCCCTGACCCGTTATGGGCATGGTATGGCGTGTGAGCGAATTGAGGTGATTGAGGCGGCCCATCCGGTGCCGGACAATCGTGGCCATGAAGCGGCTCAGTCGCTGATAAAGCAAGTTCAGGAATTGAGTGAAGATGATCTGTTGCTATGCCTGATATCTGGTGGAGGTTCGGCACTGCTGGCCCTCCCCGCCGACGGCATTTCCTTGGCTGACAAAAAAGCCATAAACCGCGCCCTGTTGATGAGTGGTGCCCCAATTGGTGAAATGAACACGGTTCGAAAACACCTCTCCGCCATTAAGGGCGGTCGCCTTGCCCAGGCAGCGTCCCCTGCCCAGATCGTTACTTTGGCCATATCCGATGTACCGTTTGATGACCCCAGCACCATCGCGTCCGGGCCGACGGTTGCTGACCCGACCAGTGTTGGCGATGCCATTGGGTTGCTGGAGCGGTACGACATTGAACCGACCGCTTCGACCCGCGCCCATTTGTACAGCGACGATTGTGAAACGCCCAAACCAGGAGATCCAGCGTTTGACCGCGCCGAATTCGTGATGATATCGCGCCCCGCCGACATGCTGGAAACCGTCGTGAAGTCTTGCCGCGCGGATGGTCATGAAGTTGTGACTTTGGGAGCCGACATCGAAGGTGAAGCACGTGACGTCGCGTGCGAACACGCGTCATTGGCCCTTGCTGGCAAACAACAGCTGATCCTGTCAGGCGGCGAGACCACCGTCACCGTCGAACAGGCCAAACCAAGTGGCCGTGGTGGCCGAAACTGTGAATATCTGCTGGCCCTTGCCATTGCGCTCAACGCCGCACCGGGAATCTATGCTCTGGCGGCTGATACCGACGGAATTGACGGCAGTGAGGATAATGCAGGCGCTCTGATCACGCCCGATACGCTTGCGCGCGCAGAGGCCGTGGGGCTTAATGCACAAGCAATGCTGAACGGTCACGACGCCTACACATTTTTTGAAACACTTGGCGATCTGATTGTCACTGGCCCGACCCGCACCAATGTCAATGATTTCCGCACAATCTGGGTTGGGCAATAATAAACAATTCGCTGGAGGGGAATGAAATGCTGCACCATGTGATTGTTGGAGAAGGTTACCCCCGTCCTGATCCTGCATGGCTCTCAACTGGACCATCGGCACATGATGGAATCGCTTGAACCAACGTTTGAAAGTTTGACTGGCTGGAAACGCATTTATGTAGATTTGCCCGGACACGGTTTGAGCCCACCGCAGGACTCGATTAAAACTCAAGATCACCTGCTCACCGCAGTCATCGACTTTGCCAATCAGGCTCTGCCCGACAAAAAATTTGCCATTGTCGGCGAGTCTCGCGGCAGTTATCTGGCACATGGTTTCGTTCACTTGCATCCTGAGAGGATATCAGGCGCAGCGTTGATCGTGCCGGGTGGAAGTCCTTCCGCCGATCCGAAACGGCTGCCAGAACATCGGGTTCTTCAGCCTGATCCTTCGCTACGTGAAGCTTTGCATGAAAGTGAGCTGTCAAGGTTCGACACATTCATGGTTGTGCAAAATCGAGACATCATTGAAAAAATGCGCCGCACCAAACTCCCTGCCGCTGCTCTGTGTGATGCCGATCAGGCAGCTCGGATTGCCAAAGCTTTTGATTTTGACCACGATAAGCGCGGTGAAAAATCTCAATTTTGTGGTCCGAGCCTGATCGTTGCCGGACGGCAAGACAGTATGTCAGGTTATCTGGATGCGGTGGACCTGCTGCCGCAATTTCCTCGGGCTACTTTGGCAACGCTCGACGCAGCAGGACATGGTCTGACTTGGGAAAGACCAAAACTGTTTGACATGCTGCTGCGCGACTGGCTTGAACGGCTGGTCTTGGAATACTGAATAGATTCAGCGGTCAAAGTTCGGACTATTCAACAATCCCACAGGTGGATTCGCCAACATTTTCGCACACATTCACTTTTTGAATCTGGCTTTCTTCGCCATCTTCCCAAACCACCTGAACTGCTGCCCATTGGGCGGTGCCGAGCGGCATGGTTTTGTAAATGCGGTTTTCGACAACATCGCTTTCTCCCATGCTGAAAGGGGTCGCTTTGTTGCATTTAACCAGTTCGACGCGCTGATCCAGCGCTTCGGAATTGATTGAATAGCGAATCTCCTTCAAGCGACAATGCAGGACCTGCGCGGCAGTAAAATAAATTATCTGGCGTCCGTTGAAATTGCGGAATTTCACCAAACCAGTTGAGTTATGGGCATTTAGCATGGCGTCAAACAGCGAACGGGGAGGCAAATCCTGCGCTTGGGCAACGGCTGCGTGGCAGATTATTAAAAACGAGGCCAGTGTTGTGGCAAGAATGGGTCGCACGATTTCCTCCCGGCAATTGGATGCCCGTCAGTTATCCGGGCCAATTCAACAACCAGACTGAAGACAAATTCAATATTGATCAAGTTTAGAGCATGAAAGCAGAAGTCGAATTACCTGAGCCGAGACTTTAATCTTCCAACATCAGTTTCATACCGTGATGGGTCGTTTCGAACCCCAGGTCTTGATAGAACTTTTGCGTCTTTTCACGCTTCGCATCTGTCGTGAGTTGCACAAGGAAACAGCCCCGGTCGCGGCAGATTTGAATGGCTTGCTTCATCAGCTCGGTGCCGATGCCTTGCCCCCGCAGACTGGAGTTCACCCGCACACTTTCGACCTGGCCCCGCATGCTGCCCAGTCGCGACAGATAGGGAATAAAAGTGATCTGCAGATAGCCAAGCAATTCGCCCTGCCGCTCGACGACCAGCATGTATTGATTCTCATCCTGGTCGATGGCTGCAAAAGCTGTTGTATATTTTTCATTCAACGGCAGCGAGGCATCTTCGCGCAGCCGACCCAATTCATCATCGGCAAACATGGCGACGATGGCTTCAAGATCGGCGCGGCGTGCCCGGCGAAATTGCAAAGACTGCCCCATCAGCCGTCAATCACATAAAGGCTTGAATACCGGTTTGCGCGCGTCCCAATATCAGCGCGTGAACGTCATGGGTGCCCTCATATGTGTTGACCGCCTCAAGGTTCATCACGTGACGGATCACGCCATATTCATCTGACACCCCATTGCCGCCATGCATGTCGCGGGCAACCCGCGCAATATCCAGTGCTTTGCCGCAATTGTTGCGCTTCATCAGGCTGATCAGTTCAGCGGGCGCATTATGGGCATCCATCAACCGTCCAAGACGCAGCGAGCCCTGATAACCAAGTGCGATTTCAGTCTGCATGTCAGCCAGTTTTTTCTGAATCAACTGGTTTGCGGCAAGCGGCTTGCCAAACTGTTTGCGATCCAACGTGTAAGAACGGGCTGCGTGCCAGCAGAATTCGGCTGCTCCCATCGCACCCCAGGAAATGCCGTAGCGCGCCCGGTTCAAGCATCCAAACGGCCCGGCCAGACCGGAAACGTGCGGCAGCAGATTTTCTTCCGGCACGAATACATTGTCCATCTGTATCATGCCGGTAACCGAAGCGCGCAGCGAAAACTTTCCCTCGATCTTGGGTGTTTCCAACCCTTCCATACCGCGCTCAAGAAGGAAGCCGCGAATTTTTCCGTCGTGATCGTCGGACTTGGCCCAGACCACCATGACATCGGCGACAGGTGAATTTGTAATCCAGTTTTTGGCTCCCGAAAGCGCGTACCCACCGTCCACTTTCTTGGCGCGGGCTAACATGCCTCCGGCATCGGAACCGTGGTCTGGCTCTGTCAGTCCAAAACAGCCGATGAGTTTACCGGCGGCAAGACCGGGCAGAAACTTATTGCGCTGTTCTTCCGTCCCATAGGCAAATATCGGATGCATCACCAATGACGATTGGACCGACATGGCAGAACGGTATCCGGAATCTACCCGCTCAACCTCGCGGGCAACCAAGCCGTAGGAAACATAGTTGACGCCAGCGCCCCCATATTCTTCCGGGATCGTTGAGCCCAGCAGACCGAGTTCCCCCATTTCAGTCAAAATGTCCCGGTCAAAAACCTCATTGCGATTGGCTTCAAGAATACGAGGAACGAGATTTTCGTCAGCATAGGCCTTCGCTGAATCACGAATGAGACGTTCATCTTCCGTCAACTGGTTTTCCAGCAAAAACGGGTCTTCCCAATTCAGTGCAGGCGGTTTTGCACGTGCGGATTCTGGGGTGTTTGCAAGATCGTGATCGGTTTCTACGGTGTCGGGATTGGTCAGCACAGCAATTGCTCTCCTAGCTGAAAAGGGTCGGCATATCTTAGCACCAGCGCGACAAAAAGCAGCTAAGTGCAAGAGTGAAAATTGGCATCAGATTTCGAGTTCAGAGGAAAAACGAGCAGCGCCTTGCAACCGAACTCTTAACTTGCAGTTCTGAACCAAAGGGCGAGGAAGGTCAAATGCCGGATCATCCGTATCAGCCGCGTTACTCTGGCAGACATTATTTGACCCGGCCCTGCCTTGACGCAGGCTTTGGATTCGATAATTGCTAAAACAAATCAATTTTCACCGCATCCCTCGTGCAAGGACCGATCCCCCATGAAAATTAAAGAGTTGGAACGGCATATCACTCGAACGCTGATCGAGAGTGACGTGCCGATGGCTTCGTCAATTGCAAATAACATTCCGATCTATGATTGCACCAGTCTGGGCGACGCCCTGGAGCCAGGTGAAAAACGCGACTCGTTGAAGGCTGAGATCGCCACCAACATGCTCAGCGGTTCTGGTATTTTTGTTCTCAAACACGCCTTTGCAGATACCGGCATAGTCGATGCTGCGACCAAAGTTTTTAAAGAAATCATTGCAAAAGAAAAAGAAACTAAGGGCTCAGGCGCCGACCACTTTGCAGCCGATGGAGCAAATGATCGAATCTGGAACAGTTTGGAAAAACTGTGCCACGCAAGCCCGGAAACCTTCGCTTCCTATCACAGCAATTTGTGGATCGAACTGGCCAGCGAAGCCTGGCTTGGTCCGGCATTTCAAGTGACCGCGCAGGTTAATCTGGTGCGCCCCGGCGGTCAGGCACAGGAAGCCCATTGCGACTATCATCTTGGATTTCTAACGGCTGAACAGGTGCGGGCATATCCGCCGCATGTTCATCTGTTTTCTCCCCAGCTCACCTTGCAGGGTGCGGTGGCGCATTGCGACATGCCGATCGAGTCCGGCACCACAAAATTACTGCCGTTCTCGCAGACTTGGGCAAAAAACTATTTGAGCTACCGCGATGCCGATGTGCGGCAGCTGTTTGAAAAACGGCATGTGCAGCTGCCACTTGAAAAAGGCGATCTGCTGTTCTTCTCCCCCGGCCTATTTCACGCGGCCGGCAGCAATGTCACCAAAGATGTCGACAGAATGGCCAATCTGCTGCAGGTGTCTTCCGCCTTCGGAGTGTCACTTGAAAGAATAGATCGCGTGGCAATGTGCAAGCTGGTTTATCCGGTATTGACGGGTGGCAAATTCAGCCAGGCACACACTCGGGCAACAATAGCCAGCACCGGGGAAGGATATCCGTTCCCAACCAGCCTCGACACCGACCCACCGGTGGGTGGGCTGGCTCCACAAAGTCAACAACAATTGATGCAACAAGGTCTGGCTGAGGGCTGGTCGTCCCAGCAGTTCAACGATGCACTCGATGCCCGCCAGGCCAAGCGATAGTCTGCGAGTTTCCGGGGGCAGGATCCACTCATATGATGCATTCTTCGGAACGCAAGTTTCAATGTCGGCACGGCACAGGACCGCCATTCATTACATTTGAGAATCCTGATTCCAGCACGCGGAGCAATTGTTAGTTATTTTTGGCCCAGTCTTCAAAATAGGCCACCACATCCGCAATATCGTTGGGAGTGTACCCATCGTCGAAATACATCAACGTCCCCGGTACGGTGAGCATCGGCCGGAGAGAGTATGTAAACAAGCGATTCCTGGTCCAGTTGCCACCAAATTCAATCAGCGCTTCCTTGTATTCATAACCAGGATAACTGGCGACGGGGCGTTCAAAAATACCGTGAAGCGGTGGTCCCGCATTAATGTAATCTCGCTCCGTGTCGCCGGGTTCGATAATATGACACGACGCGCATCGTGCATAGGCGTATTCGCGTCCCCGCGATGGATCGGCCTGTTTCAAAAGGTCAGAGGAATCAAGTATCTCTTCTCCTGTCGCACCCGCTGAAATCAAGATGTCGGTAACCTCTGAATAGGCCAGAATGCGCGCAACATGCAGCGCGTTTAGCCGTCCTATGCCAATACGTCCCCCCTGGCTCTTGGAAACGGTCGCCGCATTTACATCCGCGCCGTTTTCAATCAATGCGCGAACAATTTCGGGTTTGTCAAAACTGGTGGCAACGATGAGAGGCGTGGCATTGTCTTTGCCAAGTAGATTTGGATCGGCACCTGCGGCAAGTAACGCTCGAATGACGTCGGAATTACCGCGCTGGGCTGCGATGTGCAACGGCGCTCCCAACATCGTGCTTTGGACATCTACGTCAGCCCCGGCTTTTGCAAGCAATGTCACAATATCGCTTTGCCCGTTCATCGCCGCAAAGTGCAGTGGGGATGCCATGGCACCGGCTTCGTTCAGGTCAGCACCACTGTCGATGAGCCGTTCAATTTCCGCAACATCGCCTTTTCTTACAGCATCGCCTACCGGACCGGCCCAAGCCGCACCGGTTGAAATCACCAACCCAACCAAAGCGTTACGAATGAGTGCCCACATGACCAACTTCCCAAAATCCAACACAAGTGCAAATGGCTGAGAGATTTTAGCACAATATTGGGTTCGGACAAATTTCAACCGTTCCAACAAGGTGGTTTGCGTGAAGAATCGGCGGCCATTTTGAGCAGCAGAAATTCGAGAACTGCAATGAGAGGATAGGCTCTATCCATCCGACCTCCCGGTCTTTGCGTTGATCAGCCATTGTTAGCCCGTTATCTCACAATTAACGGTCACGGCCTATCGAACCAGGCTGGCTGGTCGGGCTTCAGATTGATCATTCCCCGCGGTCCACCATCCAATTGATGGTCGACCGCGAAAAGCAGAAATTTAACGCAGGATGGAGTTGCGGGCGATATTTGGGATTTCGCTGCGGTGAATGCCGATGTCGAACAATTCACGGTTGGAGAGCCTGTTCAATTCGTTATAGGCTTTGCGGGTGTTGTTCCAGCTGCGGATGTTGTTGATGACGTTCATTTTCTTATTCCTTCAAGAAAAAATATATCCATTGGACAGGCCGAACGGTCGATAAATACCCCGTCTGTTCCGTTGAGTTACACATAGAATTTTCACGAATTTTTACGAGTGCAAAAGCTGCAGATATGCCCTGCAAAAACAGCATGGCTCAGTCAGACATTTGCACCGAAATCGGGCTTGCAAACGAACAGTTCCCGGACAAATAATCCGTCGCGAATGGATGCCCGTTTTGAGTGCCAGCTGGCAATTCTTTCTTCGGTTTCAGTTTCCCCAAACAATTCCACTAATTCGTTTTTTCGCACTTCGTCAGCTTCAATTTGTCGCTCACAACTGCGCTGATATTCGCCTGTCAGATCAACCTGATCCGAGACTTCCCAGTGGGTAGCTTTTAATAGCGCCAAATAGTCACCATCCATTTCGGCAAATTCCGGCGCATTTTCCAACGCTCGCGCATGGTCAGTTCGGGAAAGCCCGGGAGCAATCGAAATCACCGTGAATGCCATGATTCCATCGGGGCGAATAATTCTTCGGCATTGTTCGAGCACGCCACGCTTGCGGATCAGGCAACACAGCAGGTCGCTGTGACTGATGGCGTTGAAACTTGCGTTTTGGTGAGGAAGATCAGCTGCATCAGCAATGCAGGTTGAAACACGGGCGGCCACCCCTTCATCCTGGGCTCGCTGTACGGCCATTTTCAAAGCGATTTCGGGCAGATCGACCAGGGTGACGTCGCAGCCCGACTGTTTTGCCATGTAGATTCCCGGCCAACCGGATCCAGCCCCCAGATCGATGAGCTTCACGCCAGGTTTGAGTCCCAGAATGCGGATATGATCATCAGCCTGTTGCTGAATGGTCCAGCTGTTACCGCCAAAATCACAACCACAGACCTGCCGCTCGATGGCGAGCATTACCGAGTTGTTCGACCTGGAATAGAAATCCTCGAAACGTTTCTTCTGGGCCAACTCAGAATCACTGCAGCAAAACATACCCGTCCTCAATATTCTCCGACGTGCAGATACCACAAATCGCCAAACAAGTCCGGTTCAGCATCATAGGGGCAGCGCAGTCGTGTCCTTGATCTCTTCCATCACAAAACTGGCCGAAATATCGCTCAACCGCAGGCGGGTGGTCAGACGCTGATAAAACGCGTCGTAGGATTTTACATCCCGCACGCGAACTCGAAGCACGTAATCCAGATCCCCGCTCATGCGATAGGCCCCGGTAATCTCCGGCATGGCGTGAACGGCTTTACGGAACTTGTCCGCCCAATCTGCTGCGTGTTGGTTGGTTCGCACCAAAACCATCACCGTCAAACCCAGATCAACGGCTTCCGCATCCACCAAAGCCACACGCCCCTTGATGATGCCAGTCGCCTCCAACTGCTTGACCCGCCGCCAGCAGGCATTGCGTGAAAGATTGACTTTGTCAGCAAGCGAATCCACCGACTGATCTGCATCAATCTGCAATGCACGCAGAATTTCACGATCATAATTATCCATGAGGTCGAATATATTGGGATAATATCCCAATATCCAGTGAAAACTCACGAAGATTGGGATTTTTTCCGACCTGGACGCCCCTATTCTGTTGGAAGTTTCAACCGGATTTTCTCACCATGCGCGCTATGATCTCAAAAGTGTTTCTCGACCATCCCGCCTCCGTTGAGGAGAATTATTTCGAGCATTTGGCCTTTGCAGGTCGATTTGCCGGCTCTTTGTTTCTCGCCGGTGGTGCAGCTCTGGTGCATGCGATCATTCCCTGCCTGTTTGAAAAAACAGCCAGCAATCTGATCCGCAATATGTATGCCCGGATTGAAAACCGCTAAAAATTATGTGCCGTTTGGTTGCTTATTGCGGAACCTCCATTCCGCTGGAAAACATCGTCATTAAACCCAGCCACTCGCTGGTCAAACAAAGCCAGGTGGCGGAGGAGGCCAAACTGGCAGTTAATGGCGATGGATTCGGGTTGGCCTGGTACCCAGGTAATGACCGCGAAGCGCAAATCGATATCCCTCAGTCGATGCCAGCGCTTTACAAAGAAATCATGCCTGCTTGGGCCAACCCGAATCTCCTACATATTTGTCGCGCAATCAGTTCCCCCGTATTTGTTGCTCATGTTCGCGCCTCAACGTTTGGCGGGGCATCTTACCAGAACTGCCACCCTTTCACCCACGGGAAATGGTCATTCGTCCACAATGGTCAAATTGGCGGATATGAAGAACTGCGACGAGAGCTTGAAAATCGGCTGCCTGATGAACTTTTTCACACGCGGCTCGGCATTACCGATTCTGAGTTGATTTTCCTGCTATTGATCGCCAATGGCTTGGAAACTTCTGCGCAACTTGCCTGCGAGTTGACAATCGCCGAGATTGCCGAGCTGCACGCTTCTCGCGGCTGCCGTCAGCCCTTGCGAATAACTTTTGTCCTGAGCGACGGGGCCTCCCTTTTCGGCTGCCGCTATTCCAGCGACAACAACTCACCAACACTGTACCTGTCGCCGGTTCTGGACCACGGCGGCCACGCGCTGGCATCGGAACCATTGGACGAGCATCACCATATGTGGTCATTGGTTGATGAGAGTACATTCGTTCAGATCGACCGTGACAGTCAGGAAAGCTTTGCTCTGTCATCCGGCAAATTGGTCGCTGCCTGATCCGCTGCAGGCTTCGCGAGGCCCTTCTCGCAATCCGGTCGCCTAATTCTCATAGCCTGCAAGAAATCCGCAGACCAACAATCTAAGTTGGTCCCGGACAGCTTCCTTGGGCAAACCGACCGTGCGGTCATCCAGCGACAACTCGACAATGCCATGGACTGATGAAAACAGTGTACGCGCGATAAGTTGAACTCGTTCAGGCTGCGCGTCGGGCAGAATCTGCTGCAGTGGCTGCTCAATATGTTGAAGCAATTCAACCTGCCCCTGATATATCCAGTCGGGAAGCTCGTGATCTTCGGGAAAAGCATGATCAAACAGTGCCCGCCAGGTTCTGGTCTGACTGTCGGCAAAATCAAAATAGGCCCAGGCCAGGCCGACCAGCCCGTTTAGTGGGTCCTTTTCAACATCTCCTGCTGCATCCGTCATGACTTTGTCGATGCGGTCCAGAGTACGCATATTGGCATGCAGGATAAGCGTGTGGAGATCATCGAAAACATTGTAGATCGAGCCGAGTGAGCAACCGACGTCATTGGCCAGATCACGAGCCCTGAGACTAGCCACGCCGTGCGACGCAATGCGCGTTTCTGCAGCATCGACCAGGTCAGCGTGAAGCTTGGCTTTGCGTTCGGTGGCCTTTGACATGATTCATCCTTGCTCTGACGATTTACTGGGGCGCATGACTCTCCCTCTTATACCGTAAAATCAACAGATTCAGCAAAAAAATTGAACGCCGTTCATTTTTTTCTTGAACATTGTTTAATTAAACTCTATCTAGATTTCGTGAACAATGTTCAAAACAAGGAGTATCCGATGTATAAGCAAGTTTTCACCCTGCTGCGCAGCAGTGCCCATGAGGCTGCCGAGCAGTTTACCGACACCAATGCGCTACCCATTCTAAGGCAGCAGATCCGCGATTCCGCGCGGTCGATTCAGGCCTCCAAATGCGCAATTGCGGCAGCAATGGCGCAATATCAGGCGGAAATCGACCACCACCAGATAATTGCCGACAAGATTACTGATCTGGAGGAACGTGCGCTGGTAGCATTGGATCAAAATCAAGATGAATTGGCTCAAGAGGCCGCAGAAGTTCTGGCAAGCTTGGAAGAGGAAAACGACACCTCGCTGGCCGCCCAACAGATGTTTCGAAATCAAATTGGTGGGTTGAAATCGCAATTGCGCGAAGCTCAGTCGATTTTGCGCGAATTGCAACGTGGCGAGCGCCTCGCGGCGGCAGCCCATTCCACCAGGGGGCTGAATACGCGTGGTGCGGGTTGTGACCATTCATCGCTGACTGCAGCGCGCGAGACCCTCCAACGTCTGCAGGCCCGACAATCGCAACACCAACGCAAGGTGGAAGCCATGGCTGAACTCAATCGCACAGCCAATCCTGACAGCGTAACGGAAAAATTGGCAAAAGCCGGTTGCGGCAAACCAGTCAAAAAGTCCGCTGACGGTGTCCTCGACCGATTACGGGCCAAAGCCAAGAAATCAAAAAAGTCAGGAAAATCCTGATCCTCCCCGTTGCCACCAACAAACCAGAAGTGAAAAGGAACCCAAACAATGAACAACACATCAACCGGCCCCACCCAAGCCTGGACCTATTTTACCGTCGCGATCTTCGGTATATCAGCGGCAATGATGGCAGGAGGTATCTATTTCCTGGAAGCATCGTTTTCTGCAAAAGGCTTTTATGCGATGGCCTCAATCATGCTGGTCCATTCGTCGATAACCCTGACCAAGACCCTGCGAGACCATGAAGAATCCGACAAGCTGATCAACAAGCTGGAAGATGCGAAAACCGAAAAGCTGTTGATGGATACTTCCGAAAGCGACTTGATGTAAGTCGCGGATCAATCGTCAATGTTGGAACCGGAGCCAAACGCTCCGGTTCTTTTTGTTGCAGACCCAAATGCTGTGGATGACCAGGAGAAATTGTGTCAGCCCTGCTCCTTCTTGAGTGCGGGTCGAATTGCCCAAAGGCCGAATACGGGACCAAGCGCCAGGATCAACATCAATATGGGCCAGCCAAACGCCTCGGCTACTATCGGTGCCATCTGGACCGTGAATGCTGTTAGCAGGAATCCCAAAGATGCTTGAAAAGCCAGCAGACTGCCGACCATTTCCGGTGGTGCAAAGTCGGCTACGAGCGCGGAAAACTGTGGCGAATCCGGTACGACCGCAGCTCCCCAAATGAGCACCAACAGGAAGGTTAGCCAAACTGGTCCGCCGAATGTCAGCGCTGTCAAGACTGCCGCAAGCCCACTGATCGCAAGGGCTATTGCCGCGACACGTGCTTTGCCAAAGTTGTCCGCCCAAATCCCGGAAAACAGACAGGCCGGGGATGCTACAAATATGCAGAAAAACGCGGTCAGTTTGCCCAGGCTAATCGCTTCGGATTGGCCCATGCTGGCCGCATAGGACAATGATGTAAAAACTCCAACCCAAGACCAGAATGCAATAAATTCCCACATATGCCCCAGATAGCCAAGTATTGCAGATCTTATCCGGTAATCCGTCCAGGCCAGCGACAATGCTGCTGGCTTGAACTCCGCAGCAACGGCGTGATGAGGACCAAGGGATGTCAGCAGGATTGCTGCGGCGCCAAAGACGGCCAGTCCGGAACCCAGCAACAGCGCAAACCGCCAGTCAGCTCCACCAATCCACGCCATGAGAAACGGAGCAGCCTGCCCGAACATCATGGCAGCCACCAGCCCGCCCATAACCAAACCTCGTCTGTCAACACTCCAGCCAACAGCAATCTTCATGGCTACCGGCCAGGTGCCGGCCATCGCCAATCCCGTTGCCAGCCTGAGAAGCACAGCCTCGAGACCACCTATCGGAACGATCATCAGCGCCGCGTTTAACAGAGCAGTTGTCAAAGCACAGATTGCAAATACATATCTTGGGTCCAAGCGGTCAGGAATACCTGATGCAGCAAACATGAGCGCACCCAATGCAAACCCCGCCGGTACCGCGCTCGACAAAAGTGCCAACCCGCTTTCGCTGAGACCACCTTCAGCAGCCATGTCCGGTAACACAGCGGCGGCCATGAACCATAACGACATTCCGGCCATTGTCGCGACGAGCAAAAAGGACATGCTGCGTATCATGAACTGGCCCTGTTCTGGATCATTGGCTTAACTTACAATTTGCAACAATAAATGAAAGATTTTTCGCCTGCAGGTGAAACCTTGGACAATCGGACCGACCTCACACCGCATTTGATGTGGAACGTCCTTTCTTTGACAATTGAAAGCAAACTAAATCGCACTTTCTGCTGCCAAAGATGTAATTGCGCTGGATGGGAAGCGGCTTTAGGTTTGCAAGATCCCTACTCGCGGAAAGCCGAATATGCACGACATCATTGAACAGTTGGAAACCCGTCGCAACGAAGCTCGAAAGGGCGGCGGCGAGCGGCGCATCGAAGCCCAACATGCCAAGGGCAAGTTAACTGCCAGAGAGCGTCTGGATGTGCTTCTGGATGATGGCAGCTTTGAAGAATACGATATGTTTGTCACCCATCGCTGCACCGATTTCGGCATGGAAAAATCCAAAATACCGGGCGACGGAGTGGTTACGGGTTGGGGCACGATTAATGGCCGACTGGTTTATGTCTACGCCCAGGACTTTACCGTTCTTGGCGGATCGCTTTCTGAAACCCACGCCGCAAAAATTTGCAAAATTCTAGACATGGCGATGAAAAACGGTGCTCCGGTGATCGGCATCAATGATTCCGGCGGTGCCCGTATTCAAGAAGGCGTTGCCTCTTTGGGTGGCTATGCGGATGTATTTCAAAAAAATGTGTTGGCCTCGGGCGTAGTGCCGCAGATTTCAGTAATCATGGGGCCCTGTGCGGGCGGCGCAGTCTACTCACCAGCCATGACCGACTTCATCTTCATGGTACGGGATACCTCCTATATGTTCGTAACCGGTCCGGACGTTGTAAAAACGGTTACCAACGAAATCGTCACGGCCGAAGAACTTGGTGGCGCCAAGACGCATACATCAAAGTCCTCGGTTGCTGACGGTGCTTTTGACAATGATGTGGAGACCCTGCGCCAGATGCGGCGCCTCTACGACTTCCTGCCGCTCAACAACCGCGAGAAGGCCCCGGTCCGCCCCTTCTTTGATTCCCCCGATCGGGTAGAGCCCAGTCTTGATACGTTAATCCCCGACAACCCCAACCAGCCCTATGACATGCATGAGCTGATTCACAAATTGGGTGACGAAGGCGATTTTTTCGAAATTCAACCGGACTTTGCCAAGAATATCCTGACTGGATTCATGCGCCTGGAAGGCCAGACGGTTGGTGTGGTTGCCAATCAACCGCTGGTGCTGGCCGGCGTACTGGACATAAATTCATCCCGCAAGGCAGCACGCTTTGTGCGCTTCTGTGACGCGTTTTCGATTCCGATCCTCACCCTGGTGGACGTTCCCGGCTTCCTGCCCGGCACCAGCCAGGAATACGGTGGGGTGATCAAGCACGGCGCCAAACTGCTTTATGCCTATGGCGAAGCCACCGTTCCTAAAGTCACCCTGATCACACGAAAAGCCTATGGTGGTGCCTATGACGTTATGGCGTCAAAACATTTGCGCGGTGATGTGAATTATGCCTGGCCAACAGCGGAAATTGCAGTGATGGGAGCAAAGGGTGCAGTCGAAATCCTGTATCGTTCGGAACTTGGAGACCCTGAAAAAATTGCCGAGCGCACCAAGGAATATGAAAGCCGTTTTGCTAACCCATTTGTGGCGGCAGAAAATGGTTTCATTGATGACGTGGTCCATCCCAGCCAGTCACGCAAACGCATCTGCCGGGCATTTGCCATGTTGCGTGGCAAGCAGTTGGAAAACCCCTGGAAAAAACACGACAATCTCCCTCTCTAGGGTCAGGACTCATTAATCTGATCAGATAATCATATCCTCGATGGCCTTGGAGTGATGGGTGATCTGTTCGTAGCCGTCACGGGTCAGGATGAAGCTGTCGCCGACCTGGGCGCGAAATTTGTCTGTTGCGACTGATCCATCCACCGCCAGAACCATGCCGGGCTGCAATATGGTCTCATCCCCCGTGACCAGTTGGGGGCTTTCCAGAAAGCTGAAGCCCGTCGCCCGCCCGCACCGGAACGGATAATCAAAGCCTGCGGCCAGAATTACTTCTGCATAGGCAGCATGGACGCTTTCAGCTGTGACACCGGGTTTAAGCGCTGCCAGAGCCGCCTTTTGGCTGGCAATCGCCACTTCATAGATTTTTACCTGTTCGGGCTCTGCCTCGCCAATCCAGAAGGTGCGGTCAAAGCCAAGTTTGAAGCGGTGAAAATTGGTCATACCGCAAAAACAAAGGAAAACCGGTTCGCCATGACGCATGATGCGGGTTGTTGCCCGATGATGAGTTTTGATGATGTTTTCGCCCGACGCCATGATTTGCAGAAAATGGGTGTTGGGCGACATATCGGTATCTTTGTAATGCAAAGCCAAAAGTTCGGCCGCTTTGCGAGTCCCCGCCCCCGATGTCGCCAGAGCCACTTCGTATTCCGGCACGCCGTCCCCGATGGCCTCCCTCCCGGCAGACATCATTGCACCGGCAACTTCACCGGCATGGCGCGCCAATTGCAATTCCTCATCGGACTTGATCATGCGCATATCGGTGATGATCGGCGTCACGTCGCAATATCCGGCGGCATTAGTCAATTCGTCCAGATAAGCCCGCACCATCGGCGGCATGTGGTTTGGTTCAAGGGCGATTTTGCGGTTCGCGGATACCAGGGCTGGCAATTCCTGCCGCCATTCATTGCCGGCTCCGTCGTTCCAGGCAGCAATGCGGTCAACCTGTGCACTGGAACGAGCCATGACCTCATCGATTGTCGGTGTGATCAGCAGTGACTTACCATCGCGCGGTACGGCAAGAATTGTTGGCCGCCCAAACTCCATATGGAGGTAGTCGTAATAGCCGGTGAAATAGTAGACCGCGTCCTCATTTGTGATCAGCGCCAGATCATACCCTGCATTCGCCAGTTGTGATCTCAATTCATCCAGTCGGGTTTCAAACACGATATCTGCTCCTTACCGACCCGTCACATTCACCAGTTTGATGTGGCTTTGAGTTTCTGCAACATCAGCAATGTTGCGAATATTGTCCAGCACGTGATCCAGCTGTTTCAAAGACGGCGCACTCAGTTCGGCCACAAGATCGTAAGGGCCGCTCAAAGTGTGAATTGCTGTGATGCCGGAGATTTTTCGAAGCGCAATCAGCGTTCGTCTGCCATCATTGGCCTGCAGTCTGATCAGGGCAAAAGCGACAATGTCGGTTTCAAGATCGGTTTCGGAAAGCTGTACCGTAAATCGCTCAATGACCTTTTGATCAACCAGCCGTTCGATGCGGTTGCGCACAGTTCCGCGCGACACGCCAAGCCTGGCGGCCATGTTGGACAAGGGCGCACGCGCATCCGATTTCAATAGTCGCAGCAGGGCGTGATCAATCTCATCCATAAATCGATCTTTAGCGAAAGTTTGCGCAAAACGGTAGAAAAATCCCGTTTCGGCAACAGATTGCTGTTTCGATTGCCGGTCAGTTGTTGTTTCAATTCAATTCAGCGGTCCGCGTTGGGCAAGACTCAAATCCCATCTTATTTGAAGAAATGATCGCCGGCGTATGCAATCCAGGGGAGACCTCGGATCTTGATCGGTCAGTCATCGAGGAGAATATCATGTCATTTAATTCCATTTCCGTACTTGGTCTTGGCAAGGTTGGCCGCCTTGCAGCGACTTTGCTGCACCAGTCTGGTCTCGATGTCACGGGCTATGATCTTCATCCGCCGAAAGAAGAACTGCCGTTTGCGGTTAAAAACTTTGATCTTACTGATGACCAAGCGCTGCAGACCGAACTTCAAAATACGCAAGCTGTGCTGTCCTGCCTGCCCTATCATCTCAACATCGAAGTGGCTCGCGCTGCCCATGCCGCCGGTATCCACTATTTCGACCTGACCGAAGATGTCGCAACGACAGAGGCAATTCAGAAACTCTCGAGAACTTCAAATGGATTGATGGCGCCACAATGTGGATTGGCTCCAGGATTCGTCGGCATTGTCGGCGCAGACTTGATTGCCAGATTTGATCAATGCCGCGCCTGCCGCATGCGGGTGGGCGCCCTTCCACAACATCCCACAGGCCTGCTCGGCTATGCTTTCAACTGGTCGCCGGAAGGGGTTGTCAACGAATATCTCAACGACTGCGAAGTCATTGAAGAAGGCGAGCGCAAAACCCTATCGTCGATGGAATGGCACGAGAATATCTATATCGACGGAGTGAAACTGGAAGCCTTCACCACATCCGGTGGCCTCGGCACGATGTGCGACACCTATCACGGCAAGGTTGCCAATATAGACTACAAGACCATGCGCTATCCCGGACACATGCAATTGATGAACTTTTTCTTTCACGAACTACTGATGCGCGAGCAGCGCGACATTGCAGGGCAAATACTGACCCATGCAAAACCACCGGTGGGAGATGACATTGTCTACATCCACGTATCGGCGGAAGGGTTGATCGACGGCAATCTCCAGCGCCAGGAATTTGTGCGAGGTTACAGGCCGATCGATATTGCCGGATCATCCCGCACCGCGATTGCCTGGACCACTGCCAGTTCAGTTGTTGGGGTCATTGAATTGGTGCGCGACGGAATGTTGTTGAACAAGGGATTTTTAAAACAGGAGGATATACCTCTGGACGCATTTTTGAACACTCCGACAGGATCCCATTTCAATCGCGGCCAAGGTTAGTCAAAAAAACGCCACGTGATGCCATTGGCGTGTCGGTTTTTTGTGACTCCAGGGGCGACAAAAGTGCCAATGATGGTGCTGGAATTATCGTCAACCTTATCTGGATCGCTATTGCCGACATCCGACTGAAGTGAGTGTTCACCATGGCTTCAAACCTTCATTTGATGAGCGAAACGCTGCAAAATACTGCGATGATGCCCGATGATGGCCCAATGGGCCTACCGGGAAACTTCTACACTTCAACCGATTACTTTGAGTTCGAGAAAGCCGAACTGCTGCGTCGCGGCTGGCATTGCCTGGGACGCAGTGACGAAATCTCCCAACCCGGCGATTTTTTCACCATTCAACTGCTGGATGAACCACTGCTCGTGGTGCGCGGCAATGACGGGACAGTTCGGGTCCTGTCGAATGTATGCCGGCACCGAAGCATGCCGGTCGCGCAAGGTACCGGAAACCGCAAATTGTTTGTTTGTAGTTATCACGCCTGGAGCTATGGCCGCGATGGGGCACTGGTGCGTGCGCCACACATGCAGAATGCAAATTTCGATCAAAGTAAATGCGGCCTGCCTCAGATCAGGTGCGAAATCTGGCAAGGATTCATCTACGCCAATCTCGACAGCGACGCCCAAGATCTGACTCCGCAGTTGCGCGATCTCGACGCTATGATTGAACCTTACCAAACCGAAGATTTCCGCACAGTTCACGCGGCCGAAGAAGTCTGGGATTGCAACTGGAAATGTCTGGTTGAGAATTTCATGGAGGGCTATCACCTCTCCGTCGTCCATCCACAAACATTGCGCGGATACACACCTACGGAATTATGCACCAAATCAGCATCCGGCGAATTGTTCACCAGCTATCACGCCAATTATCCCGACGATATTCCAAGCCGGGGACACGGTGCGCCCGGGCTAAACGAAAAACAGCGCCATCGCTCAACATTGTTCAGCATATTCCCGACCCAGGTCGTGAGCCAGTCGGCCAGTCTTCTGGTGTCGCTGAACCTGCATCCCCTGTCGGTCAACAGGATACGGGTTCGCTGGACCATGTCGGTTTATGGTGATGATCTGTCGGAAGACGCCATTCAGCAGCGCATCGGCCTATGGGAAGAGGTCAACCGCGAAGACCGCGAAAAACTTGTGCGATTGCAACAGACCCTGTCGTCTGCCCATGCTCAGGCTGGGCCCCTGGCCAGCGACGACTTTGAAGGCACCATCCGCGACTTTCACAAATATCTCGCCCGCAGTGTTGCAACGGCGCAGCAACTGTCAATTCCGGCTGCCCACTGATCCGGATTTAGTGATTTGGCAATTTGGGATCGCCACCCCATCGCCACTTAACTGTTGATGTGTTGAAGCCGTCGCTTCATCATTTTTTGATTGGCCTCGGCGGTACCGTCGTGAAATGAACCGAACCATTTGTCCCACGGCACTTCGAGATTGCCATAATTGCATTCAAAGTAGCGGTGGTGCATCTGATGGTGAAATGTGCCCAAAGCCAATCGATTCTTGTCACCCACCAACACCCCTTCAAACCCGGTATGCGACGTGGCGGCAGTGAGCGCCTGATGCTGCAGGTGAAACAGGATATGCACCGGATGGGCAGCGATAACGAAGTGAATGAGTACCGAAGACAGGAACAGCAAATGCTCGATTGGATGCATTGAAAAACCTGACCAGGGGCCGACATTGGTGTTTCTGTGATGCAACGCATGGGCCAACCGGTAGAGTGGTGGCCAGTGCAGCCATCGGTGTATCCAATAGAAGTGAAATGAGATCCATACCGGCGTTAGAAAAAATAAGGCCGCAAACCACAGAGGATTGTCGGCCCAAGCGAGATGTGGAGCATAGCCGTTGGCCATAGCCCAGAACATCAACACCTCATAAGCGGTCCAGAAGGCAACACCGCTGCCAAGCGACCAGAACATGTTGTCGGCGACCTGATTGCCGAAGGTGAACCCTTTCGACTTTGCCCGCAAATCGCGGCCATCGAATTTCAACTTCTTTTGCTGGCGTTTCCATCGGTGGAAATACAAATGCAGCCCGCCAGCCGCCACCAATAACAGGACGAAATTGCGAACATAAAGCAATGCAATCCAGTCCAGTGACAATGTTGCCGTCACTTCCAAAGACGGCTGAAACCAGAACCACGAAATACAAGCCACAGCAACCAGTATCGAATTTTCAGCGACGGCAAACCAGCGATCGACAACCCAGCGCAACATGCGCATCGGCTCAAGTGGCCAGGTAAAAAATGGCGATGCCTGAATTGGTACATCCGGCATGTAGTTCCACTGGCCTTCAATGCCCTTTGGCTGTGCTGCCTGCTGCTTCGTGCCGCTCGATGTCTGGCTCATGAAATCATCTCCCTGAAGCTGAAGAAAACTTGCAGACTTACACTGGAAAGGGAAGTGAATTTTTGAGCCCAGGGATGGGTGATATCTACCTTACATGTTGCACCACGTTGACGTCTTGACCGGGCAAGTTAGGGTGAAGCATTGGAATTGGGGAATTCGCATTCATGGGCCCGGGAACAACTCAGTATGCCCGCAGTGGTGACACGCATATCGCCTATCAGGTGACTGGCGACGGCCCCATCGATATTGTTTTTGTCCCTGGCTGGGTGTCTCATGTAGAATTGTGCTGGGCCGAACCATCATTCGCCCGACTTCTCAATCAATTGGCCTCGTTTTCTCGGCTGATCCTGTTCGATAAGCGCGGCACCGGATTATCCGACAGGGTGCCCAATGACAAATTGCCCGGACTGGAAGAGCGCGCCGACGACCTGATGGTGGTAATGGATGCGGTCGGTTCCAAAAAAGCTGTGTTTGCCGGTTATTCAGAGGGTGGAAACCTGAGCGCCTTTTTTGCCGCAAGCCATCCTGACCGGGTTCACGCCCTCGTGATGTTTGGCACCTTTGCCAAACGGATCTACAGCCCGGACTATCCCTGGGCACCAACCGTTGAAAGCAGGCAACAGGAGCTGGAACATATCGAGCGGGAATGGGGCAACCGCATGGACCTGTCCCACTATGTTCCCAGTGCCGCCAACGATGAAGCATTTGTTGAACGTCTGGCGACTTATTTCAGACGATCGGCAAGCCCCGGTGCTGCTGTAGCGCTGCTGAAGATGAATACGCAGGTGGATATTCGCAACATATTGCCAACCATCCATGTTCCAACTCTGATCATGCATCGCACTGGGGATCAGGACGTGAATGTCGAAGAAGGCCGCTGGATGGCCAAGCAAATTCCCAATGCAAAATTCGTCGAATTCCCCGGCGACGACCACCTGCCCTGGGTCGGTGATCAAGATATCATCATCGAAACCATGCGCGAATTTCTGCACGCCCGAAAATCAGAGCCGCCTGCCCAAAGAGCACTGGCAACCATCTTGTTCACCGACATTGTCGGGTCAACAGAACGGGCCAGGAATATGGGCGATCAGGCGTGGCGCAGCCTGTTGGATGCACATGACAAGATATGCGCAGACACGGTTGCCGAGTTTGAGGGCCGTCTGGTCAAGACCACAGGCGACGGGGCACTAGCCACCTTTAGCGGCCCGGGTCGAGGGATCGAGAGCAGCCAAAAGGTTATTCAGCAATGTAGCGCGCTTGGATTGAACATACGCGCTGGACTGCATACTGGAGAATGCGAAATCCGCGACGACGAAATCGCAGGAGTCGCCGTACATCTCGCCGCCCGCGTTTCCGCCAGCGCCGGTTCCGGTGAATTGCTGGTTTCCAGAACGGTTCGCGATTTAGTCGCTGGCTCAAACCACACATTTGAGTTTCGTGGTGAATACAGTTTCAAGGGGTTCGACGAGAAATGGAGCATCTACTCGGTTGTTTGACTGCGCCTTAAGGACAGCCAGATCGCCAATATAGGTAAGGTCTATTGACCTATTTTAATTCGATGTTAAGTTGGGCTTCCTGCTGACCTACCGAGACTTAGCCATGAATTGGGAAAATATTTTTGCGTCGCGAACATCGCGCATGAAAGCCTCGGAAATCCGAGAACTTCTAAAATTGCTGGACCAGCCCGACATCATCTCGTTTGCCGGTGGCATTCCCGATCCTGACCTGTTCCCCACCGAAGACTTCCAGAAAGCCTTTGCCGCGGTTCTGTCTGACGAACGCCAAACTGCAGCACTGCAGTATTCTGTAAGCGAGGGCTATGCTCCGTTGCGCCAGTGGATCGTCTCTCAAATGGCGAAACTGGAGATCGAGTGCGAAATCGACAATGTGTTTATCACATCCGGTTCTCAACAGGCGCTGGATTATCTCGGCAAGTTATTCCTTTCTCCCGGTGACACGGCGCTGGTTGCCTGGCCAAGCTATATGGGCGCATTGGGGGCCTTTAACGCCTATGAACCGGAATATGGCCGCTTAATTGCAACAGGTAACCGTTCAGCCGCGGACTATCGCCAAGCCGCACAAAACAACAATAGCCGCGTAAAATTTGCTTATATGTCGGTCGACTTTGCAAACCCGACTGGTGAGACGATGGATCTGACGTCCCGGCACCAACTTCTGGACATGGCAGATGAATTGGATATCGCCATAATCGAAGATGCGGCCTACCAATCTCTGCGCTATGATGGTGAGGTAATTCCCCCAATCCTGGCTCTGGAGATCGCCCGAAAAGGTGACATCAACAGCACCCGCACTTTGTATTGTGGCAGTTTTTCCAAAACCCTGTCGCCGGGATTGCGGGTTGGTTGGGTCTGCGCATCTAAGGAGGTGATCAGCAAACTTGTACTATTGAAACAGGCGTCAGATCTTCATTCATCGACCATTACGCAAATGGCAATTCATGAAGTGGCCTCTAAAGGTTTTGATCAGCAGGTCGCCAAGATTCGCAGCTCATATGCTGCTCGGCGTGATTGCATGTTGGCGTGTTTGGAAAAGTACATGCCCGAAGGCGTGACCTGGACCCGACCGGAAGGCGGTATGTTCGTCTGGGTGACTGTGCCTGCCCATCTCGATGGTGCCGAGCTACTGGCTCAATCCGTTAAGACGCAGAAGGTCGCCTTCGTGCCGGGGCGAGCCTTTTTTGCTGATGGGTCAAACGGTAACACGCTCCGGCTCAGCTTTTCCCAGGCCGATGAACCGATGATTGACGAAGGAATAAAACGCCTGGGCGCGTTGCTACGCTCGGCCGCGTGAGGACAAGGACATCAAACCGAGGGCATTCGATTCCAGGCATCAAGTGCAGCAATTTTGTAGGCTTCGGCCAATGTTGGATAGTTAAATGTGTTTTCTACAAAATATTCCAACGTGCCATTCAGATTGAGTACCGCCTGCCCGATATGGATGAGTTCGGTCGCACCCTCGCCGACGATGTGACACCCCAAAAGGCAGCGGTCCTCCAGCGAAAAAATCATCTTCAGGAGACCGGTTTCGAGACCCATAATGTGACCGCGTGAAGTTTCGCGGAACCGGGCAATACCACATTCATATGGGATATCTTTTTCAAGCACTTCCTCTTCCGTCATGCCAATGGTGGATATTTCCGGCACCGAATAAATACCATAGGGGAAGAATTTGGGGGGATCATGGGCAGGCCGACCCAAAGCGTGACAGGCAGCGATACGCCCCTGCTCCATTGAGGTAGACGCCAGGCTTGGGAATCCGATGACGTCGCCAGCAGCATAAATTCCCGGCACACCGGTCTCAAAAGTCATCGGATCGACCGTCAACCGACCACGGCTGTCGCAGGTGAGACCGCAGTGATCGATATTGAGGCTGTCAGTGGAACCGACCCGCCCGGCGGCGAACAGCACCATTTCACAACGAATGTTGCGGCCACCCTCCATGATCACTTCACAACCACCTTCGCCCAGCTTGTTGATGGCTTCCACCTTCTTGCCAAACCGCAACACCATGCCACGGTCGCGCAATTGGTGGGTGAAATCTTCGACCAGTTCGCGGTCAACGAAATCCAGCATTGTCTCGCGCGGTTCAACCAGTGTCACATGGACATCCAGCGAGCTAAAAATTGTCGCGTATTCAATGCCGATTACGCCTGCTCCGATAACGCAGATTGAGCGTGGAAGATGATCCAGGTCGAGTATTTCATCGCTGTCAAAAATGCGATCGCCGTCGAAGGGAATATTGTCCGGTCGGAAAGGCACGGTCCCGACAGCCAACAGATAATTGTCTGCCGAAAAGGTAAAGGTCTCGCCTTCTTCGCCTTCAACTTCAATCGTCTTTTCTTCGACAAAACGCGCTGAACCTTTCAGCGTCGTCACTTGATTGCGGGCAAATTGATGTTCCAGAACTTCAATTTCGTGATTCAGCGTAATATGCAGTCGAGCTCTAAGGTCATCGGCTGTCAAATCCTGCTTTACCCGATAGGAGCGCCCGTAGAATCCACGTTCGCGCCAGCCGGACAAGTTGAGTGCGGTTTCTCGCAGGGTCTTGGAGGGAATCGTGCCAGTATGCACAGATACACCACCAACCCGTCGCCCGCGTTCAACCACCAGAACCTTCTTGCCAAACTTGGCCGCTTGAATGGCCGCGCGACGTCCTGCGGGCCCGCTTCCGATCACGATAAAGTCGTAATGTTCCATTCCTGCACCCTCGCCCTGCTTTACCTGATCGCTAATCAACCTGAAGGATCGATACGTTGCAACCGGTATCGTTGTGAACTCTGTTAATGGCAAATCTTGCTTGTCGCAGGCTGGACAGGCCGTTTTTTCTGTCACTTTCTGCTCACTCCAACAGCTTTGCGGCCTCTACAAAATAAAGCCCGAATAAGTGGTAATTAATGTTTACCACTTTGGTTTCATCGGCTAAATGACCTCAGTCAAATCGCAGCAAGGAGTTCACCGATGGCCAAAGAAATACTCATACTGGGGGCGTCATATGGTTCTCTTCTGTCGTCCAAACTGCTAATGGCCGGTCATAATGTGACCCTTGTTTGCCTGCCCGAAGAAGCAGAATTGATAAATCGGGAAGGCACGTTTGTACGGATTACCCTGCGTGGCGAAAACGAACCCCGTATTGTCGCATCAAAGGAACAGACGGGAAATGTCAGTGCCTGCACCCCAGGCGAGGCTGATCCGGCAAAGTTTGACTTGATAGGTCTGGCAATGCAGGAGCCGCAATATGGTGCCGATAGCGTGCGGGATTTGCTGGCTCGAATTGCGGCGGCCAAAAAGCCATGCCTGTCAGTTATGAACATGCCACCCCTACCCTATCTGCAGCGCATTCCAGATCTGAATACAAAATTGCTGGAGCCGTGCTTTACCGATCCCAGCGTTTGGGATGGATTTGATCCGGATCTCGTATCGTTGTGCAGCCCGGACCCGCAGGCCTATCGCCCCCCTGAGGAAATGCTCAACTTTCTGCATGTCGGCCTGCCAACCAATTTCAAGGCGGCAGCTTTTGCAGACGACGCCCATACCCAGATCCTGCGGGATCTTGAAGCTGACATTGCCGCCATTCGCCTGGATGGCAAGGATGTTCCTGTCAAACTTCGGGTTCATGAATCACTGTTTGTGCCTTTGGCGAAATGGAGCATGTTGCTGACCGGGAATTACCGCGCGATTACCGTTGATGGCCCACGATCGATCCGAGATGCCGTTCACAGCGACCTCGATCTCTCCCGCGAAATCTACCATTGGGTGGACGCGCTGGCCCGCGACATTGGCGCTGACCCGGCTGACCAGGTCCCGTTTGAAAAATATGCCAATGCAGCCCTTGGTCTGCTCAATCCTTCATCTGCAGCACGGGCCATATTTGCCGGTGCACCCAATATTGAGCGCGTCGACAAACTGGTCCAGCTGATCGCAAAGCAGCACGGAAAAACCAGTCAGGCTGTCGACGACAATGTGGTAATCGTGGATGAAAAACTGGCGGAGAACCGCAAAGCCTGAAATTCAGCGGGCTTTAGAGTATCAGCAAATGACTGAAACAAAGGATCTATTGGTCTTCACAATATCGGCATCTTAATTTCACCGTCTTGGTCTTGTCGCATTCTGACTTTATAGTGTCGCTCTGGTTCACAGATCGATTCGAAGGGACTGAGTGATGGCCGCTAGGCTTGCTCGAAAGGTCAGCAAACGCTTTGACGAAGAAATAAAGTTTTTCAAAAACTGGATCGATCAACCTAAGGCTGTAGGGGCTGTATTGCCCACCAGCGTTAGCACAGCACGAAAAATGGTCAGTTTGATCAATGAAGATTCTGGAAATCCAGTCCTCGAGCTTGGACCAGGCACTGGCGTAATCACCAAGGCTATTCTCGACAAAGGCATTCCACCAGAAGAGCTTTACAGCGTTGAATTTTCAGAATGTTTCCTGCCAGATCTGCAATCGTCATTTCCAGGCGTCAACTTTCTGCATGGTGACGCCTTCAATTTGAATTCAGTTCTCCCGGATTTGGAGGGACGTAAGTTCGATGCAATCATTTCGGGAATCCCGTTGCTTAATTTCCCCCTCGATAGCCGTATCCGTTTGCTCGACGACCTTCTCGACCGACTCAATCCAGGGCGCCCAGTGGTGCAGTTTTCCTACGGCCCCAAGTCTCCAATTCCACCTAACTGGTCAACTTACACCGTGGAACCGCTGGACTGGATGGTACGTAACGTGCCACCTGCACGGCTTTGGGTTTATCGACGCGTATCAATGGTGTAAGAACGCGGAAATTTCCCAAATTCAGCTTGGCGACGATGCATAAACATCGAGGTTTTCCATCCCGGCTTCCCGGCACCGACTTCCAGTTCACCATTCGCCGCGACAATCCCAAGGGCGCTACAAAAATTGTCGCCAAAGAGCGATATGCGGACCGCAATCCCCGCGACCGAACTGCCGACGAAAACTTTATGGCGTGTCTGGTCAAGCATTTTGGCGATGAACCATTTGTTCGCGGCAATCTTGATGCTGGCCGTCTTGGTTGGTTGCTGGGCCGCGAGGTCATTGCCGCGGACCAGTCATTCGATCCGGCTGACTATGACGCGATGATGATTATCAACCGACCCGTTGCCGAAAAAAGCTTCCCCAACGCCTTTGATCCGACATTGTGGACGAATGAATCAAAATTTTAGGCATTGGAATTTTGCAGCTCGGCAAAAATCTGATCCATGATCGCATAGCCTGATTCCCAGCCTTTACCCATATTGTTCATGGCGCCGCTGAAGCAGTCGAGTTCGGCCTGTGAAGCACCAACAGGGGTCCAGACGAGTCGCACCCGGGTTTTGTCACCGGCATCTTCAAAACTGACCACGGTGTGCAGTGTTTTTGGCCAATCCGGCATCATCGGATTGGAAACGATGTTCCAGCTTTCGTCTGCGGCAGAATGATCCCAGACCAGCAATTCATTTTCGTTTACCTGGGTGAAGACTGCCTTGCTCAACATGGATTTTTCGCCCCATTTCATTTCATTGAGCCAAAAACCACCAACCGTAAGATTGAATTCGTGAATAATGGTTTCCACGCCTGGACCATACCAGCGGGCCAGAAGTTCGGGATCCGTCCAAGCTTGCCAGACCATGGCGCGAGGCGCGTCAAAAATCCGGTCCAATATGTATTCTGGCAGTTTACTCACTGTCACTTTCCTCCGATTTTGCCAGTTTCATGCTGGCTAGTATTCCATCGAGTTGATTGAAACTCGTGGTCCAAAACTGTTCAAACTCCGACAGCCAATCAGCCGCCGCAGACATATGTTGCGCCTTCAATCGCGCCGGTCGGCGCTGTTGATCAACATCGCGCTCGATCAATCCGGCGTTCTCCAGAACCTTCAAATGGCGCGATACCGCTGGTTGGCTCATGGCAAATGGCGCGGCTAGCTCGTTAACCGTTGCCTGCCCTTGGGCCAGACGCTCCAGAATTGCCCGGCGCGTCGGGTCGGATAACGCGGAAAATACAGCATCCAATCGTGGCTGGGTTTCTTGCGAAGTTTCCATTCAGAACATATTCCTTATATAACTTATATGTTATATTCAATTCACCCATTGTCAACCGCTCCCGGTGATGTTGCAGTCAAATCAAATGTGATAGGCGTTGTTGGGACAAGGCTCAAAAACCGAGAGATCGCCAATGATAATCATTACCACCACCCACACTGTGCCAAACAAGGAAATTGTGCAGGTTCTAGGCCTGGTTGCCGGAGAAGCTGTATTTGGCGCCAATGTATTTCGAGACATATTCGCCAGCGTGCGTGATATTGTCGGTGGCCGGTCCGGCGGCTACCAAAAAGTCTTTGCCGCTGGCCGCGAAGCGGCCACACGTGACATGGTTGCGGAAGCCATGGAGTTGGGCGCTGATGCAATTATTGGTGTCGATTTGGACTATGAAACGGTGGGCAAAAGCATGTTGATGGTTTCCGCCAACGGAACCGCGGTGAAGCTGCGCTGAAGAGAAACTTTAGTTGTAGATTAGCCGATTCTGACTGCCCAATTATTGAATCTCCGCATCACGATCCTCATTTAATAACTGAGAGTTTTTAAAAGGAGATATGTCATGTTGGACATTCACGTCAAAGAACCCGGAATCATCCAAATTGAGCTGAACGGGGAAATCGATGCGGCCGCAATGGAAAGCGGACTGAACCGGCTTGTGGAACTTTGCGAAGATCTGAAAAACGGCAAATTGTTTTACCGGATCAGCGACTTCAAGATGCCCACTTTGGCGGCACTTGGTGTTGAATTCATGATGCTTCCCAAATTGTTCGGATTGATCAGCAAAGTCGACAAGGCTGCGGTGTTGACCAATGAAGGCTGGATTGCAAAGGCGTCGGTCATTGAGGGCGCACTGATCCCGGGACTGGAAATTCGCGCCTTTGGCCTTGAAGAGGAAGGTGCGGCCATGGATTTTCTCAAGGGGGGCTAATTCCGTCATTCCAAAGCTATCCTAAAGATGCACTTGGCGAAGCGATCCCACTTGAATAATGATAGTGGGGCCGCTTTGGAGGAGACGTCTTTGTTCAAGAAAATTCTAATCGCAAACCGGGGTGAAATTGCCTGCCGTGTGATCAAGACTGCCCGCAAGATGGGTATTGGCACTGTGGCAGTCTATTCAGACGCAGACAAAAATGCCTTGCATGTTTCAATGGCCGATGAGGCGATACATATCGGCCCTCCGGCGGCAGCAGAATCCTATATCGTAATCGACAAGATAATGGACGCCATCAAACAATCGGGTGCGGAAGCGGTTCATCCCGGTTATGGATTTTTGTCGGAAAATCCCAAATTCGCAGAAGCTTTGAAGGCAGCCAAAGTCGCTTTTATCGGTCCGCCGGTTGGTGCAATCGAAGCAATGGGCGACAAGATCACGTCCAAAAAACTGGCCCAGGAGGCCGGCGTTTCAACGGTTCCAGGGCATATGGGTCTGATTGATGACGCTGAAGAGGCGGTCAAGATTTCCAACGACATCGGGTATCCGGTGATGATCAAAGCCAGCGCTGGTGGTGGTGGCAAGGGCATGCGAATTGCCTGGAACGATGAAGATGCGCGCGAAGGCTATCAGTCCTCGAAAAATGAAGCCGCAAGTTCGTTTGGCGACGATCGCATTTTCATTGAAAAATTCGTCACCCAACCACGCCATATTGAAATTCAGGTACTTGGCGACACCCACGGCAATTGCGTCTATCTGGGCGAACGGGAATGCTCCATCCAGCGCCGCAATCAAAAGGTCATCGAAGAGGCACCGTCTCCCTTTCTTGATGCGAAAACCAGAAAGGCAATGGGCGAAGAAGCCGTCGCCCTTGCAAAAGCGGTAGACTATTCAAGCGCCGGTACGGTGGAATTTATCGTCGACGGCAAAAAGAATTTCTACTTTCTAGAGATGAATACGCGCCTCCAGGTTGAACATCCCGTCACTGAATTGATCACCGGTGTTGATCTGGTGGAACAGATGATCCGCGTTGCCTATGGGGAGAAACTGTCGGTCTCTCAAAAAGAAGTAAAGCTAAACGGCTGGGCAATTGAAAGCCGCCTTTATGCAGAAGACCCCTATCGGAACTTTCTGCCATCAATCGGCCGCTTAACCCGCTACAGGCCCCCGGCTGAAGGAGAACATGACGGCCATATCGTGCGCAATGATACCGGCGTTTACGAAGGTGGCGAAATCTCGATGTATTACGATCCCATGATCGCCAAATTATGCACCTGGGGCAAAGATCGCGCTGCTGCGCTGGAGGCAATGCGAACCGCGTTGGATTCGTTTGAAGTTGAGGGTATCGGGCACAATCTGCCGTTCTTGTCGGCTGTGATGGATCACCCGCGATTTATCAGCGGCAATATCACGACTGCCTTTATTGAGGAGGAGTATCCCGACGGATTTGACGGCGTGCAATCCAGCGACGTGGACAAGCGCAAGCTCGCTGCCTGTGCAGCTGTGATGAATATGATCGCCCAGTTGAGGCGGACCCGCATATCCGGCGCAATGACCAATCACAAGCGCCGAGTTGGCAAGGATTGGGTCATTTGCCTGTCAGGCGAAAATTTCCCACTCACCATGAAGCCCAAAAACGAAGGCGCCAGGATCAAGTTTGAAGATGGCACGAAAATGAAAGTGCTGACCGACTGGCGTCCGGGCATGGCCCTGTTGCTGGCCGTTGTCGATGGCGAAGAAATCGCCGTGAAAGTCAGATCCACTGCTGGCGGTTATGAACTTCGCTATCGCGGTGCAACCCATCAGGCCCAGATCATGTCTCCACGCGTTGCGGAGCTAAACGATTTTATGCTTGAGAAGGTGCCAGCCGACACATCCAAGATGCTGCTTTGCCCGATGCCCGGACTTGTTGTGTCGATCAATGTTCAAGCAGGCGATGAAGTTCAGGAGGGGCAGGCTCTGGCGACCATCGAAGCAATGAAAATGGAAAACATATTGCGGGCTGAGAAAAAGGCCACCGTTTCCAATATTTGCGCTGAACAGGGTGACAGTCTGGCTGTCGATCAAATTATTATGGAGTTTGAATAACCGGCGATCGGTATCAGCTCGAACCAACAACCGGGTTCCACTGACCATCAAACACCGCTCACCAACACTTTAGTTGCTTGTGTCGACGACTTGTCGCAACCAAAACCATGCCAAAGTTTGCAAAATACCTGCTGAACGCGCCCCTCACTTCATGGATCGTATTATTCATACCAGCGCCAGCCTTGCTTGCCGATTTTGTCGGCCAAAACCGCTATTACGCGGAAATCATGTATGAAAGCGGCCTATTGGCCACCCAGTTGATGATCCTGGCGCTGGCCATCACACCGGCGATGCGGCTCTGTCGCAACTGGCCGGTAGTTTTGAAGCCCCTGCGCTGGATGCAGAAACGCCGCCGCTATATCGGCGTCGCCGCATTTGGCTACGGACTTCTGCACACAATTTTCTACATTCGCCAAATTGGCAGCGCAGAGTTGATATTTCTGGAACTGGAGGAAATCTCCCTGGCCACAGGATGGATCGCCTTCATCGTCCTGCTGGCACTTGCCGCAACGTCCAATGATTTCAGTGTTCGAAGCCTCGGCCGTTGGTGGAAAAAAGTTCAGATGGCAGCGTATTTCGCCGCCCTATTGACCTTGCTTCACTGGTGGTTCATCGGGCAATTCCTGGACCAGATGTTGGTCTGGTTTGTTCCGCTGGCATTGTTGCAAGTGCCAAGGCTTTTGCACGCCTTAAGCGCTGTAACCTACCAAGTTTCCTCCTTGATCGGAAACTGGCGCAAATAGGTTAGATCGTCGCTGCAGACCACATACAGCATACCCGGCATCGCACTGGCGCCGCCCTTGGCAATTCCAGAACATTCACCACTGTTCAACAGACCCAACGCATAGTGACGAAGGGCGATCACGACATTCTTGTCCACTTTGCTCTTGCGCCCCGGTAGTTTGGACAGACGTTTGTCGAGCAATTCCTTGGTCAGTTGTTTGGGTCGTTCACCAAACTTGATCGGTTGTGATGTCGCAGCTTTGTAGATTGGCTCCTCGGCTTCCTCTGTCTTTGCAGCAACTGCTGCCAGTTCCTTCGACTCTTCGACCGGCTTGTCCGCTTCGGTGCTGGCGGCGGCGGCGGCGGCAGTTGCAGCCGCGGCGGCGGCGGCTTTCTTAGCTTCTTCAACGCGCTTGACTTCTGCCGCTTTTTCGGCGGCTTCGGCCCGTTGGCGAGCCAACTTTGCTGCTTGTTCAGCTTCAGCAACTTTTTTGGCCTGTTCTGCTTTTGCAGCCAACGCCGCTTTCTTGGCCTTTGCCACTTCGGCTGCTTCAAGCGCAGCTTCGGCTTGTTGCCGCTTAACCCGGTCTGCTGCTTCTTTGGCTTTGGCTTGTTCGGCTTTGGCGGCTTCTGCAGCTTCAGCGGCTTGTGCCGCTTTCGCTTCCTCATCAGCCTTCGCCGCCGCCGCCGCAGCAGTCGCCGCCGCTGCTTCCGCCGATTTGGCTGTTTCAGCGGCTTCCGCCGCTTCAGCTTCTTCAACCGCTTTGGCGTCGGCCTCCGCTTTGGCTTCTGCCGCCGTTTCGGCACGCTTGACTTCAGCAGCTTTTTCTTCGTCACTCACTTCGGCTGAATTACTTTTTGCAGCCGCCTGCTTTGCCAACTTTGCCTGCAATTCATCCCACGTCAGCAGACGTTTTGTTCCATCACTTGAAGCGGTTTCATCAACAGGTTGAGTTTCAGTTACGGGTGTTGATTGCTCAACTGTTTCGACCTCGGGTTCTACTGCCTCATCTGTGGCTGGTTGCTCAGCAACAGGAGTTTCGTTCTGTTCCACTGGTTCTGCCGGTTCTGCTTGAGAAGCCTGAACGTAAACAGAACCGGGACGGAATGTTGGCAGTGCAATTCTTCTTAGAGCAGACAATCTCTGCGTGCGGGGCTTTGCCTTGGCTTTTTGACCGGCGAGCTGACTTGCGGCCACCCAAAGGGCTGGCTTTGCGGTGATCGAATTGCCAAAACTCTTGACCAGACGGGAGCGGTTCAGAAACTCAGATACCCGCACCCAGCCCGACCGGTTTTCATAAATGGTGACTTCCTTTCCGGGACTCAATCCATGTCCGTTCACCGCAACACAACTTGCAGGGCATAACCGGACGACAATTTTTCCTCCACCCAGTTTTTTTGTTTCCTGTGCCATTGCCGGCACAGAAAGCATGCCCGCCAACGATATGATCAGCACAGCTGTTTTGATTAAACTCAAATAATTCTTCATCACTCACACCATGCCGATTTCGCATTCAATGGACTTGCGACCGGCGTAGATTAATTTACCCGCTTACTGCAGTTAACCATTGGGAAGCCCGAATGAAAAGGCAATGCTTAAAACTTCGTTAACGACACATATTAACGCTCCATATCCGACGAAAGTGCAGGTTCTGCGCCTTGGCTAGTTGGTCTGTTGGTAGTATCCAGTATGACAAAGAGGTCCACCCCCGAGACGGAACTATGGCTGCTAAACCACCACCCAGAGACTGGCTTGACCTGGCATCCAGGGAAATGAAGGGCGGTGATGCTCAAACGCTTAACTGGCAGACGCCGGAAGGCATCTTGGTAAAGCCGGTCTACACCGCGGCGGACACCGAAAATCTCGGCCACCTTGGATCACTGCCCGGCATGGCACCCTATACCAGGGGTCCCAAAGCCACGATGTATGCAGGACGGCCATGGACCATCCGTCAATATGCCGGGTTTTCAACCGCCGAAGAAAGCAACAAATTCTACCGAGCTGCTCTGGCGGGCGGCCAAAGGGGACTGTCGGTCGCATTCGACCTGGCAACCCACAGAGGTTATGATTCAGACCATCCTCGGGTAGTTGGTGATGTCGGAAAGGCAGGCGTTGCGATCGACTCTGTTGAAGACATGAAAACCCTGTTTGACGGCATTCCCCTTGACCAGATGTCGGTATCGATGACGATGAATGGTGCCGTTATTCCCGTGCTCGCCTCATTTATCGTTGCCGGCGAAGAGCAAGGCGTTTCGCGGTCACAGCTATCCGGCACCATTCAAAATGATATTTTGAAAGAGTTCATGGTCCGAAACACTTATATCTATCCACCCGAGCCAAGCATGCGTATCGTCTCCGATATCATTGAATATACGGCGCAGGAAATGCCCAAATATAATTCGATTTCTATTTCCGGGTATCACATTCAGGAAGCCGGCAGCACCATTGTGCAAGAACTGGCTTTCACCCTTGCGGACGGTCGCGATTACGTTCGCGCAGCCCTTGCAAAAGGGATGGACGTGGATGCATTTGCCGGGCGGTTATCCTTCTTCTTCAACATGGGGATGAGCTTTTTCATGGAAGCGGCGAAGCTGCGGGCAGCGCGCTACCTTTGGGCGAAAATCATGGCCGAGTTCGGCGCATCTGAACGCAGCCAGATGCTGCGCACCCATTGCCAGACCTCTGGCGTATCGCTGCAGGAACAGGATCCCTACAACAACATCGTGCGCACCGCCTACGAAGCGATGAGTGCAGCTCTGGGCGGAACCCAAAGTCTACATACCAATTCATTCGATGAGGCGATTGCCCTGCCGACGGATTTTTCCAGCCGCATTGCCCGCAACACACAGTTGATCTTGCAGCACGAAACCGGGGTAACCAAAGTCGTCGACCCCCTTGCCGGTTCCTATTACGTTGAAAATCTAACTGCCGAGCTGATCGATGAGGCCTGGGCTTTGATGGAAGAAATCGAAACCCTGGGAGGCATGACCCAAGCGATCAATGAGGGCATGCCGAAAGCCCGGATTGAAGAGGCCGCTGCGCAAAAACAAGCCCGCATCGACAAGGGCGAAGAGGTTATTGTTGGCGTCAACAAGTTCCAGCCCACACAGGAAACCAAAGTTGACGTTCGTGACATTGATAACGCCGCTGTCAGAGATGCCCAGATCGCCCGGCTGATGCGGATCAGGAAAACCCGAAATGCGGACGCCCACTCTGCAGCGCTGGCCAATCTGGAAGAGGTTGCCGGTACGGGTGAAGGCAATATTCTTGAGGCGGCCATTGAAGCCGCGCGAGCCCGCGCCACTGTCGGTGAGATCAGTTGGGCGATGGAAAATGCGTTTGGCCGACATGCGGCCGATATCGTGACAATTGAAGGGGTTTATGAAGACGCTTATGGCGATGATCCGGTATTCCAGGAAACCCAATCTTCAGTTGCGGCTTTCTGTAAGAAACTCGGCCGCAAACCAAAGGTATTGGTCGTCAAGATGGGCCAGGACGGCCATGATCGCGGTGCCAAAGTAATCGCGACAGCATTCGGTGATCTTGGTTTCGACGTAACCGTTGGACCGCTGTTTATGACACCGCAGGAAGCTGCCGAACTGGCGCTTGCGGAAGATGTTGATATTGTTGGCGTTTCCTCTCATGCCGCCGGTCACAAGACTTTGGCACCAATGCTGCTTTCCGAGTTGGCTTCGCGCAATGCTGCCGACAAGATCGTTATCTGCGGCGGGGTCATCCCAAGCCAGGATTATGACTTTTTAACAAAGGCCGGGGTCAAGGCCGTGTTCGGCCCGGGAACCAATATCCCGGATGCAGCAATGAGTTTGATAGATTTGTTGAAAGAACAGATGCGCGGGAAAAACCGCTGAACTAACTGTCCCCTCAAACCCACACTTACTCTTCTTTCTCTTTCTGTTTGAAGATCACCAGATTTTCCAGAAAGGCGATCAAATTGTTGCGTGCCCGTTCGGGCAGCATAGTATAATTGTCGCGCGCAACGCTCGCCTCTCCACCATGCGCCAATATTGCATCATTGAGAGTTGTTGCACGGCCATCGTGAAGCCACGGTCCAGTTGAGCCAACACCGGCCAGCGAACGGGTCAGCCACATGCGGGGCGCAATGCCCTGCGCATCGGTGGGGTCGGCCAGTTCTTCGCCCATATCATGACGCTTAAAATCACTGTACCAATGCGCGATTGCGCCGCCAGATTCGGTTTTGGGCAAAGCCCCCAACTTCGCCATGCCGCCATTGGCAAGGCTGATTTGGTTGTTGGGTTGATCTGCGGTCAGATCGAAGCGGATGGGAGTTTTCTGCGAAAGTTGATGATCGGCAGGATCTTCGCCGCTGGGAAAACGTTCATCATAGAATCCCGGTGTCGTGCTGGGTTCGCTGAAAACCGTGTCCTTAAGCTCCATGCTGGGAACATGGCAGGTGGAGCATCCAACCTGTTCAAAGCTGCTTTCGCCTTTCAACACTGCGGCTCTTTCGGCGTCAGACATCTTTTCGAGTCCCAGTGCAGCAAGTTCCAGCTTTGTGACGGGCCGTTCCAGCGCCGCCATATATATCGACAGAGCGGTCATATCTCCAACGGTCAACTCTTTTACAACACCGTCACCATCTCCGTCTTCGGTGGTGAGTTCAACGCCCTGCATACCCAATTCGTTATGGGCGGCATTTCGGGTAAACGCCCTGATGGTCGGTTGATTGCCCTTCCAGCCAAAAGCCTTGACCACAAGATCGCGGTCGATGCCTTCCAAACCGGCATAATCCACCATTATCTCACAAGGCGAGGCCGTTTGCCGATCCGCAGCAAGGCTACCAAATGACACGCCCTTGGCAGACAAGTCACCGCGCGCGTTGCCATTTTTGCATGCGGCGCGGAGAATCTTGGATTCCTGCAATAGCAGCTCAGAACTCATCTCTTCGGCAATTTTTTGAGGCGCACCCAACGCCAGCAATGGCAGGGTGTTTCGCTCCAAAAACTTGGAGGGCTGACCGGTATGTGCCGGGTCGATTACAGCGTTGAGTGCGACATCACCTGCCCCGTTTGGACCGGGGCGATTGTGACAGGCAATACAGGATGTCGCGTTGGGTCCACCTTCACGCTTTGGTAAATGGGTGGTCCATTCTCCGTCTTTGACAAGATCAGCACGCGGCATTCGCGAAAAGCGCCTACCTTCACCAACATTGGCTCCAACGCCATCGCGCGCCGTAAAATTCAACTCGGTCAACTCGTCCCCGGCCTCAAAGGCCACTTTGAATGCAGCCTGATCGCCGGAACGTTGCGCCAACTCATTCAAAAACGCCTGTGTCAGCGGTTGATAGGAATCTTGGTCTGAGGAGCCTTGATCCGGTTCGGCTACCGCTTTCGCTGCCGTCCCCGTGTCTAGAAACTCTTGCATGGCAAAGGTGATGCCCAGTGCCGAAACCAACGTGATTGCTGATGCTGCTATCCCTAGTCCAAGCTTTTTACCCATCTGTCTCTCCATCCTCGCAGGTAACGATTGCGCGAAAGGCTAGAAGGCAAATATGTAAACACAGAGGATTAGATATGGCCAAAGGCTGGAGGGAGTAAGGTCATTACGTGGCAGAAACATGCCGACTGCCTCTTTTGCGTGCGGCTTCAATCCTGTTATAATCGATTTAGTTTTCATCAAAGGAATAAGCCATGCTGCGTTGGGGCGTCTTATCGACTGCAAATATAGGAATTGAACAGGTCATCCCGGCCATTCAGATTGCAAACAACGGCAATGTGGTTGCGATTGCTTCGCGGGATCTGTCGCGAGCCGAAACCGTCGCCTCGCGGTTCGGTATTCCCGGAGCATTTGGCTCCTACGAGGAGTTGTTGGCCAGCGATACAATCGATGCGGTTTATATTCCGCTATTAACGTCCCAGCATGTGGAATGGTCAATCAAGGCAGCAGATGCCGGCAAGCATGTGCTTTGCGAAAAGCCCATTGCACTGCATGCCGATGAAATAGCCGCCATCATTGAGGCGCGGGACCGCAACAATGTGTTGGTTACCGAAGCTTTCATGGTGACCTATCACCCACAATGGCACAAAGTGCGCTCGCTGCTTGCCGAGGGTGCGATTGGCAAGCTGAAGCATGTTCAGGCGGCTTTCACATATAATAATACCGACCCGGACAACATGCGTAACATATTGGCATTTGGGGGCGGAGCCTTGCCCGACATTGGGGTTTATCCAACCGTTGGAACTCGATTTGTAACCGGCGCAGAACCGGTTCGTGTATCCGCCCAGGTACAGCGCAATGAGACAAGCGGCACAGATAATTATGCCAGTTGGCGTGCCGATTTCGGCGACTTTGAAATGACCACCTATGTGGCGACAGAAATGGCTTTACGACAGGAAATAGCGTTTCATGGTGACCAGGGCTGGATGGAGCTTACGGCACCTTTCAACGCTGGCCTGTATGATGCTGATACCGTCATTCTGCACAGCAAGGATCACGACGAGGTCCAGACTTTCCGCTATGCCGGGGTCAATCAGTACCAGTTGCAGGCTGAAGCCATCGCCCGTGCCGTGGCGGGTGAGAAGGAAGAAATTTTCACCCTGGAAAGTTCAGTCAACAATCAAAAACTGATTGACGCCATTTACCGTGCAGGCGAGACCGGACTTTGGGAAACGGTCTAGTTGTCTGATCAAATGGCGACTGCGGCCTATAGTCTTATTCATTTAAGCTTAGCGGTACCGAAGCCAACCGAATAACGCTTGCAGTAAACGTGCACCGAAGTCACCTTTGACGTGCCTGAGAATGTATAGGACTGGGCACCGTTGAAACTTTTGAGCTTGGCAATAATCTTGGTTGGTTTGCCGGTGCCAACATAAATGTACAGGTCTGGTCCCGAAGATGATTTAAAATTGTCGGACAGCAAAACGGTAGTCTTGCCACCTGACTGGGTCACCGTCACTCCACCGCTTACCTTGTAATTCTTGTGTCCGGAAAATGAGCCCGCTCCGTTGGCCATAGCGGATGTCTGAAATGCTGCAAACATGGTCAGACCGAATAGGGTAGAAAGTGCAGCGTTACGAATGTTCATGCGGTGATCCTCTTGAATGGTTTTGCGAAATTGAGACTAAATTGCACAAAACTGCAAATCACAGGGCTTCACCAGTAATTGAATGGGCCGTGGGTCAAGATTTTACTTTCGTTTTGATGCCGCATCGCTAAGTTACCGCTATGAGCAATAACACCCCCACACCGATGATTGATCCGTTTGGCCGAACCGTGGACTATCTGCGTGTTTCGGTCACCGACAGATGCGATTTCCGCTGCGTCTATTGCATGGCTGAGAACATGACCTTTCTGCCAAAAAAGGATTTGCTCACGCTTGAGGAACTCGACCGATTGTGCAGCGGATTTATCGACAAAGGTGTAAAAAAACTGCGCCTGACCGGCGGAGAGCCGCTGGTGCGTAAAAACATCATGGAATTGGTCCGCTCTTTGTCGCGTCACCTTGACTCGGGCGCATTGGAAGAACTGACATTGACCACCAATGGGTCGCAACTTTCCCGGTTTTCCAGTGAGTTGATCGATTGCGGGGTAAAACGCATCAATGTATCGATCGACACTTTGGATCACGATAAGTTCGCCAAAATCACCCGCTGGGGTCATCTGAGCAAGGTTATGGAAGGACTTGAAGCGGCTCGCAATGCAGGCCTCGCCATCAAGATCAACGCGGTTGCCCTCAAAGAGGTCAACGAATTCGAAATTGAAGAAATGATGCGCTGGGCACATGGCGAGGGTTTCGACCTTACTTTAATCGAGACCATGCCGTTGGGTGAAATCGATGAGGATAGGACTGATCAATATTTGCCTCTATCGCTGGTCAAAAAACGCCTGGAAGAAAATTTTACTCTCACCGACATCCCTTATAAAACCGGTGGACCCGCCCGGTATGTCGAAGTCGAGCAAACTGGTGGGCGCCTGGGGTTCATCACGCCACTGACCCACAACTTCTGCGAAAGCTGCAATCGGGTCCGCATCACCTGCACGGGCACACTATATATGTGCCTTGGTCAGGACGATGCCGCTGATCTGAGGCAACCGTTGCGGAATTCAGAAGGCAATGATTTGCTGTATAAGGCGATAGACGAGGCCATAGGCCGCAAGCCAAAGGGGCATGACTTCATCATCGAGCGACAAGGACAGGCACCCTCTGTCGGACGTCATATGTCGATGACCGGCGGATGATCAGCATCGTTTTTGTATGACCGAAAACCAGCCGCGCCTGCCCGCAATAGGTGCGGCGATGTTAGTTTTGCTGGCCAGCCAGCTCGCCTCCATTTATCTGCAACTGAGCATTTTCAATTACATTGCCATGTGCTGCGTATTTGTCATTGGCCTTCTGGCACGGCGGTTGGTCAAAATTCGTGAATTTTACCTGATCGCCGTGGGCGGCATTCTGGCAGTGGTTGCCTGGGTGACTTCCCAACATGCTGTTGAGTGGATGATAGAAGGGCTGTCACGGTCTGCCTATCTGGCAAGTTTCATACTCCTGATGGCCTTGCTGCGCGAGGGAGCACTCACCTCCCGGTCGGTCGTCGACCTTGGTCGCTATTTGACATTTCAACCTCCCAAGCGACGATTTGTGGCGGTGTTTAGCGGTGCGCACATGTTATCAGCAATGATAAATCTGGGAGCGCTACCGCTGTTTGCGCCGATTATTCAACGGGGAGTGCGGGCAGACCTTCCCGCAACTGCACCTCTCGACGAAGTGGCACAAATTCGCGAACGGCGGCAACTCACCGCCACATTGCGGGGCTTTTCGTGGTTTTTGATATGGGCACCAACCGCGGTCACGCAGGCTATAATGCCGACATTGATGGACGGCATTCAGGCATTGCGCCTAATGGGAATTGGATTGTGCATTGCGCTGATCATGATGTTGCTTGGATGGTGCGAAGACTGGTTGCGTTGGCGAAAAACTGGCCATCGCATTCGCCAACAAGGCATGCTGGGAACGATTGAAACGCCGAATTTTCCCCGGAATTCGGCCCGAAATTTCGCATTGGTATGTGCCTTGCTGTTTGTTTTGTCGGTGGGGTTCTACAATGGTTTCGGGGTGTCAATCGTGTCCGGAGTGATGCTGGCAGCGCCGATTGTGGTACTGGTCTGGGTTGTTGTTCAACAACCGTCCGGTTCAAAGTTGAGCGGAACAGCAACCCGTTTTGACCAGATCACCCATTCCGCTATGCCGGGATATGTTCGGGAAATGTTATTTGTCGCCTGCGCTGGTTTCATCGGCACGATTGGCGCCAAACTGGTTCCGATAGCTGAATTTGCCCAAGCCATTGGCCTGGCCACTGCGCCAGGCTGGAGCGTCTTGTTCACTCTTTCGATGAGTGTGTGGGTGTTTGGGCAGGTTGGATTCAGCCCGATCACCATGGCGGTTTTTCTCAGCAGCGTTGTTGCCCAAATTCCGGTTTTGCCCGTTGACATTACTCATGCCGCGCTGGCGATTGCGGCTGGAACAGCCATCTGCACGACTGGTGCACCCTTCTCTGCGGGGGCGCTGATGTTGTCGCGGGCCACAGGGTACTCACCATTTACGCTGACCTGGCGGTGGAACGGCCTGTTCACTTTTCTATCGATGATCGTGCTGACTTTAATATATGTTTGGCTGGAACCGGGCCAATAGAGCCTGTTATTTGCCTAATTGATCAATGAGCTTAGCGGCTTTGCGAGACACGCTGTTGCGAGAATCCTTTGACAGCCGCTTCAAATGGGGCCGCATCCATTGTTCAAGATCGACGTCATTCTTTGCCCAGTTGGCCAACACATTCATCGTTGTGTTGAGCACTATCCAGTCATGATGAACAGCAAGATTATGCTTCATTATTTGCAACGCCTTTGCAGTCTGCGCAGCAGACATCAGCGCTTGTGTCTGTTCAAACAAAATGGCCAATGTCCATTGTGTCGATGCCTGATCAATCTCGGCAACCTCAGACAACAGGCCATCCATATATTGCATCGTCCACTGGGGATGTTTGGCCGTGATCCGCTTAAACGCGCTGGATACCCGCAGTCGAACAACTTCATCTGCTGAAAAATAGCATTGATACAATTTCGCCAGTCGCTTCTCATCGTTCAGCACGAGATCGACAACTTCTTCGGTACGCCCCAACGAATTTGGGTGACCACCGGACAGCATCTGCTCAAAACTCTCTTCCATTTGACTTTGCAACAACTCCGATCTATTCAGCGCCCAAGGTTATGGCACCTGCCGCTCGCAGACGAAAGTTACGGTGAAGCCACAAACGATGAATGCCAACATCAGCGTCTACTGGACCGATGGCAATGCGAGCCCCGTTGATATTCCAATAGACCCGTCCTGATAGAGGCATAGTCATGAATGAATATCTCCCCCTTCCCTCGTTGCCGCAGTTGAAGCAACAGGCCAAACGCCTGCGGGCACAGCTAAGTGTGGATGCGCAGCCGATCTCGCACAGCCAGTCACTGGAAATGCTGGCACATCAATTTGGTTACAAAAACTGGAATGTGCTGCACGCCGCTTGCGGCAACCAACCACCCGGCCCTCCGGTCACGCTTGGTGCACGCGTGTCGGGCCAGTATCTTGGGCAAAAATTTGTCGGTGAGGTCGTCGCGGTAGCAGCGCTCCTCCAGGAAGATCAATATCGTATCACCGTCAATTTTGAAGAACCGGTTGATGTCGTAAAATTTGTCGGGTGGTCGAATATGCGCCACCGGGTTTCAAGTCAAATCAGCGGTCAAGGGCGTTCGCCCCAAAAGACTTCTGATGGGCAACCCGTCATGCAACTCGATCTGATCTGACTTTCACGCGTTGGAGGGGTGAAAATCATCCCTCCAACTCTTCCTGCAACATTTCCAGCTCCAACCAACGCTGTTCCTTTTGGTCAAGCTCGGATTGAGTTTTCTCCAGCAATCTGACCAGTTTGCCGAATCGTTTAGCATCCCTGTCGAACAAACCGTCTTCAGCCAAAGCCTTGTTAACCTTGGCGATATCGCCTTCCAGCTTCTCAATTTCACCGGGCAATGCCTGCAGAGCATGCTTGTCCTTGAAACTTAGTTTCGATGCTGCTCGCGGTGATGACGGCGGCGACCGCGGCGGCGAGGAAGAAGACGGCGATGGCGATAGCATAGTTGAGTGGTTTTTCGAGCCAGTCGATACGGCACTTGTCGCGCCGGAAATTTTTCCGTTGCGGGTGCCGCCGCCGCTTTGGCTGATCATGTCGGAATAGCCGCCGGCATATTCCACCCAAGCACCATTTTCTTGCGGCGCAATGATTGACGTGCAAACGCGATCAAGAAAATCGCGGTCATGGCTGACAACAATGACCGTGCCGCGATAATCGGCGATCATTTCCTGCAACAGATCCAGCGTTTCCAAATCCAGATCATTGGTCGGTTCATCCAGAACAAGAAGGTTAGACGGATGCCGCAATTGCATCGCCAGCATTAACCGACCTCGCTCACCACCCGACAATCTGGATACCGGCGTGCGCGCCTGTTCCGGCAGGAACAGAAAATCCTTCATATAGGCCATGACATGCTTGCGCGTGTCGCCAATGGCAACGACGTCGGTGCCGCCGCCGGTGAGGGCGTCTTTTACGGTTAGGTCCGCCGCCAGGGCAGTTCTTTGCTGATCAACGATCAGCATTTCAATATTTGCGCCGGGTTTTACGGTCCCTGTATCAGGCGGCAATTGGCCCGTCAGCATTTTGACAAGTGTAGTCTTGCCAATCCCATTCGGCCCGACCAGGCCAAGCCTGTCGCCGCGGGCGATGCGTGTGGAAAAATCTTTCACCAGAACACGATCACCATAACTTTTGGAAATTTTCTCAACCCTCGCGACCAACTTGCCAGAAGCTTCGCCAGCAACGACAGATATGGCCACGTCCCCGGTCGGCTTTAAGCGGTCAGCGCGCTGCTGACGAAGCTTTCCCAAATCCCCCAACCGCTTCATGTTGCGCTTGCGGCGACCTGAAACACCATGGGTGACCCAATGTTCCTCCCGCACGATCTTGCGGTCCAGTTTGTGGGCGTCAAGCTGCTCTTGCTCCAACAGCGTATCGCGCCAATCTTCAAAATGAGCAAAGGATTTTTCGAGCAGACGGGATTGCCCACGATCCACCCAAAGTGTTGAACGGGAAAGATTTTCAAGAAACCGGCGGTCATGACTGATCATCACAACCGCAGAACGCATCCCGGCAATCTCTTTTTCCAGCCATTCGATCGCTGGCAGATCGAGATGGTTGGTTGGTTCATCAAGCAGCAGAATATCAGGTTCCGGAGCCAGTGTTCGCACCAGCGCAGCGCGGCGCGCTTCGCCGCCGGACAGGTTACTGGTCAGTTCCTCACCGGTCAGTCCCAGCGCCTGTAGCAGCAATTGCGCCCGGTAAGGGTCATCAGCTTCTTCCAATCCGGCTTCAACGTAGTCCATCACCGTGGCATAGGCTGAAAAGTCAGGCTCCTGCGGCAGATACCGCACGGTCGTTCCCGGCTGAAAGAAACGCTCGCCCTGGTCGAATTCCAGTTCACCTGCGGCAATTTTTAATAGCGTTGACTTTCCCGAACCATTGCGCCCCACAAGACACAATCGCTCGCGGGCATGAACCGCCATATCGGCACCGGTAAACAGCGGGGTAGATCCGAAGGTCAGGTGGATATCTGTCAACGTCAGGAGTGGGGGAGCCATTGTTTGACTACTTGGAATTGCACAACTGGCGCGGATATAGACCGATGGCAGCGTTGCGTCCACGCCTGACACGGTCATATATGGTCCAAACCGCAATCAACTTCTCAGTCGCTGCAGCATTGGATTTGCCTGACTTGCTAGTTGGTTTCCCGAAATGAGCGATTCATTGAGTCAAACAACGGTTGCAGTGCATAGCTCATGAACACCCTCGGGGTCGCCTGCGCAAATACTTCTGTTGCCATACCAGCCTGAACCTCGTGCAATCCCAAATTTTTGTCCGGATTTGATTTCATCCGCGCGCGCGCCAGAAAAAATGTTTCTCCGGTTTGATCATCGACACTTGAATCGGCCGAAACATAGCTAACCTCTCCGTCGATGGGATCATACGTACGGCGGTTGAATGCTGTGATGATAATGCGGGCTTCCTGTCCAACATTGACACTGTCGACGTCGGCGACCGCAACCCGGAATTCGGTTTCCAAACCGGAGTTTTGGGGAACTATTTCAGCGACGACCTCTCCGGCCTTGATAACTCCACCGCGTGTATGGGCTGCCAGTTTGACAATTGTACCGGCCTGCGGTGCGCGCAACTCGGTCAGATTCACATTGCTTTGCGCGGCAGTCAGTTGATCGCGAATTTCAGCGAGTTCCGTAATCACACTGGTCAGTTCTTCAGAGCGTTTTTCGCGGTCAGCTTCGCTCAGCTGTGCCAATTTGGCCTCCGCTTCCAGTACTTTTTGATTGGTTGCATCAATCTCCGCTTCAAGATTTCCAATTTCTGAAATCTGTTCCAGCCGCCTCTTATCAAGATCCCACAAGCGCGACTTCGCTAAATAGCCATCCTCTACCAATGGGCGCGTCTTTTTGATCTCCATATCCGTGAAATCAAGCAATTGCCGGGTACCATCCAACCGGGTTATCATCCCGCTGCGCTGATCTTTCAGGGATTCCATTTGATAAGTCGCGGCATCCAGTTCGGCGTTCAACCGCTTGCGACCCGCATCAAACTCTATCTGTTGCTCCGCCAGAACACGATCGTCGTCAGATGATGGTGATCCGTTAACAGCGGTTTCCTGTGCGCCGCGAAGTTTCAACCCAGATACGGCTATCGTGTTGCCAAAATTTCCACCATTTGCTTCGGCTTCCAAACGGGATTTGAGCGCACTCAGCATGTTTTGACGCGCCGCAAGCCGCGTCAATTCCGCCTGGCTGTTTGACGGATCCAACACCAGCAACACCTGCCCTTCATCAACAAATGAACCATCCTGCACCAAGATTTCTTGAACCAGACCACCTGTAGAGTGCTGGATCAGCTTGTTTTGGCCCGCGGATACGATTTTCCCACTGGCCACCACCGCCGAGGCAATCGGAAACAGTGTTCCCCAAGCTAAAAAGACGGCCAAAAACCCGAATACGAATATCGCGCCACGTTTTGCAATCTGAGCCATGTCGGTTGGCACCTGCTGTTGCCAGGTCTGACTGCCGGTTTCCACAGTTTCACCGTTTTCTTCCAAATATTCGTTTATTGCTTCGTTTTTCATGCCTCAGCTCCCCTCTGGTGGTCCGCGGGCAGATTTGTGTCGGCTGCCAGTGGTGGCGGGTCCAACTTGACGCGCTCAGCCACTTTGGGTGGCGTCGCCGAACCTGTCTTGTGACTTGCCGCGCTGGAGAAATCAGCAACCTGACCAGCTTTGATCGTCATCACCTCGTCGGCAATTTGCAGCATTGAACGCCTCTGAGTGACTGCAATAATGGTGCGTCCCTGTGATTTTGCCCGCTTCAGGGCGCTCATCAAACTAACTTCTCCCTGGGCATCAAGATGGGCATTCGGCTCATCCAGAACCAAAACTCTGGGGTCTGAATAGAGTGCGCGGGCCAGAGCGATGCGCTGTTTCTGGCCTCCCGAAAGCACCAGTTTTCCGGGACCAATTTCCGTGCTGTAGCCATCTGGAAGGCTGGTGATAAGTTCATGCACGCCGGCAGCCTGAGCTGCGGCAACAACCTTTTTTGAATCCGGGTTCAATTCCAGGCGAGCTATGTTTTCGGCCAACGTTGCCGGAAACAATGTGATTTCCTGACTGACATAGCCAACCGCCTGCCCCCATTGATGCTCGGGCCATTGTGCCCGCTGGGCACCGTCCAACATGATCTGGCCACCGTCGGGAACAATAGCGCCGACAAGTGCCTTGGCAATGGTCGACTTTCCAGCGCCCGACGGGCCGATTACCGCCAATATTTTGCCCGCTGATATTTCAAAATTCACGTTATCCAGAACGGGTCTCGCATTTGGCAGTTTAGAGGGAGAGTAGGTCAGCCCTTGTACCAAAATGTCACCTTGAGGGTCCGGCAATTGCACCAAGTCATGCGCTTCGGGATCGCTTGCAAGAAATTCTTCAAGGTTTGCTTGGGCGGTTCTGGCCTGCGCAATGCGATCCCAACCACCTATTACCTGCTCCACCGGAGCCAAAGCCCGGCCGGAAATCATTGAGGCTGCGAATATGACGCCTGCCGAAATTTCTCCCGAAATCACCAGTGCCGCACCGCAAGCCATGATCATGATCTGCAGAATTTTGCGTACTGACTTGGAAATACCGTAAAACATTGAAGTCTGGCCAGCCGCCACGTCACCTTTTTGCAGTGACTCAGCCATGCGCTGCCCCCACCTTTCGGTGACCGCTGGCAATAATCCCATCGCCCGAATGTCTTCTGCGCGCATGAAGACCGTTTGTGCAAATGTCAGAGCCTCCATATCAGAACGCTTTGATTCTTCTGCGTTTTTGGCAGTGGATGTTTTGTTGATCCAGGCCACGGCCACCAAAGCTCCGGCCCCGACCAGCGTCACAACACCGAGCAGCCAATGCAGCATGAACATCAACAGAATAAACAAGGGAACAAATGGCAGATCAAACAGGCCGATCATCGAACGACTGGAAAGAAAACTGCGTACCGAGTTGAAATCCCGTAAAACCTGGCTTGAGCCTCGGGCGCCATCCACATTACCGGACAAACGTTTGAACAGGGGATCGGACAGTTCAACCGTGTATTGGGCTGACGCACGCTGTGCGAGCTTGCCGCGAACCGCTTCCGCAGCCCCGAACAAAACCATGGCTGCAACCGCAATCGCTGACAGATAAATCAATGTTTCTATAGAGTTAGATGTGAGAACCCGGTCGTATACCTGCAACATGTGTAGCGGAGGTACCACCATCAGCAGATTGGTTGCGATGGAAAATATCGCGATCCATTTCAGAGGCAATCGTTGCACGGCTCAATCCTCAAAACTCAATACACAAAGGAACGAGCGCACATTAGATTAAAATGCCTAACAAATTCTGGAGACGGCGGCGCAATTGATTTGACACATGATTCGCCACCGACTTTTCCCTGCCCGTGGGGCCTCAATCCAGCGATTTGCCTCCCGTTACCCAACGGGTTTAGGCTCAGCATTCAAACCCGGGAGCAAATATCGTGAAACCAACACTCAAATTCCTGACCATTTGGGCAATAGCCGCATTTGGACTTGCAACGGCATCAGCCCAGCAAGCTTCAGATTCAATCGCGCCAGAAGCGGCCATTTCATTGCAGGCAAAGGCAGACGGTAAGCCAGTTGAGGCAAAAAACTGGATGGTCGCGATCGCCAATCCATTGGCCGCGGAGGTTGCTTCCCTGGTGCTGCAGCAAGGTGGCAGTGCCGCGGATGCTGCGATTGCCGGCCAGGCAATGCTGGGACTTGTAGAGCCACAAAGTTCCGGCTTGGGTGGTGGCGCATTTTTGGTGTATCGCGACGGCAGTTCCGGCGCGCTGACCACTCTGGATGGCCGCGAAACTGCCCCGGCAGCTGCGACACCGCAATTGTTTCAAAACACCAATGGAGAGCCACTCAAATTTTTTGACGCAGTAATCGGAGGGCGGTCCGTTGGGGTGCCAGGCACGCCGGCACTGCTGGCGGAAATGCACCGTCGGTGGGGGAAAATCGCTTGGAAAGACTTGTTGCAGCCCGCTATTAACCGGGCGCGTTTCGGATTTGAGGTTTCACCACGGCTGGCCGGTCTGATCAAGTCTGGAGCAGAGCGTTTGTCCCAACACGAGGCGACACGCGCATATTTTCTGCCGGACGGACAACCGTTACAGACCGGCGATCTTTTGCGGAATCCCGAATATGCAAAAACCCTGTCGGCGATTGCCGAAAACGGCATTTTGGAGTTTTACAGCGGGACTGTCGCAGACGGCATCGTCAACACGGTTCGCGGATTCACGCCCAATCCCGGCCTGATGACCAACAGCGACCTGATTTCCTATCGCGTCGTTGAGCGGGATCCTGTCTGCGCACCCTATCGCGAATATTCGGTTTGCGGAATGGCCCCCCTCCTCCGGCGCATTGACGGTCGGACAGATACTTGGACTGTTGCAGCCCTATGATCTGGCGAAGCTGGGTCCAACCAACCCCGAAAGCTGGCGGCTGATCGGCGACGCCTCCCGGCTCGCCTTTGCAGATCGAGGCCGCTACATGGCCGATTCCGATTTCGTCAAAATGCCAACCAAAGGCCTGCTAAAACCGGGATACTTAAAAACCCGTTCTGCTTTACTCAATACCAAAATGGCCTTGCAGAGCGTTGAAGCCGGCGAACCCGACTGGGACGAAACACGGTTGTTACGAGCCGACGATGAATCGCTTGAATTGCCATCGACCACACATTTTTCAATCGTCGACGGAGAGGGCAATGCGGTTTCGATGACGTCAACCATTGAAAACGGGTTTGGCTCCCGGTTGATGACCAACGGCTTTCTTCTCAATAATGAACTGACCGATTTTTCGTTTCGGGATCAAAAAGACGGAAAACCAATCGCCAATCGAGTGGAACCTGGTAAACGTCCCCGCTCTTCCATGGCACCAACTATCGTGATGAAAGGCGACGATCCGGTTTTGTTGATCGGTTCGCCCGGCGGCAGTCGCATAATTGGCTATGTTGCCAAAACCATTATCGCTCATTTTGATTGGGGTATGAATATCCAACAGGCAATTTCGAGCCCGCATCTGGTCAATCGCTTCGGCAAATTTGATGTCGAAGCTGGAACGGCTGCGGAAGATCTGGCTGCGGGTCTCACCGCGCTGGGCTTTGAAGTTGGTGCCCGAAATCTCAATTCCGGGCTCCACGGCATCGCAATAACGGCGGAAGGTCTACAAGGTGGAGCTGACCCGCGTCGCGAGGGCATAGTTCTGGGGCAATAGGAGCTATCAGCAGCACCCAATGGACGCCCATTAGACGTCATGCCAATCGGTGACTGGTGGGCTACAGCTGCCAAAATAGCAGGCAACGTTTTTGGATGTCGTCACGTCCTGGAAAGGCGGTTCCAATCAATCGCCTTCTGCAACTCCTTTGGCCCGATATTTTGCACGCCGTGCGCGGTAACTGGGCAACACGATTAAGATCGCGGCAATGACCAAAAGTCCCAGTGTCATGGGGCGTTCCCAGATAAACCCGACGCCATCATAGAGTTGCATTGACCGCGAGAAGTTGTCCTCCATCATTCCGCCCAGAATGAACCCAATCAACAGTGGGGCCAAAGGATAGTCGGCAAATTTAAATGCAGTTGCACAGATGCCAAATCCAACCAGGAGCAGCAATTCGGTTGCATTGTTCTGACCGATATAAGCCCCCATCAATGTGAAGAAGAGAATAAACGGGATCAGGTAATTGCGCGGTACTGAAAGCACTTTGGCAATATAAGGTATCAGTGGCAGGTTCAGGATCAGAAGCACCAGATTGCCGATAAACATGGACATGATGACGGCCCAGAATATTTGCGGCTCGTCGATCATTAGTCGGGGTCCGGGTGTGACATTGAGCGCAATCAATGCGCCCAGCAGGATGGCAGTCGTGCCGGACCCGGGAATACCAAGAGTCAGGAGGGGTACGAAGGAACCGGTACAAGCAGCGTTGTTGGCCGACTCAGGTGCAGCAAGCCCCTTTATTGATCCTTTCCCGAATTCGTCCTGCTCCTCCTTTGGTGCGATGTTGCGCTCGACGGCATAGCCCAGGAAACTTGCAATTGTCGCCCCTGCTCCAGGCAGGACACCAATGAAGAACCCTTGCAGAGATTGACGACCAATAACCGGTGCAATGGCTTTCGCTTCGGCACCAGTGATGCGCAGATCCTTGATCTCTCCGTCGTCTCCTTCGAGATTCTTTGGTTTCAGCACCAAAAACAGAGCCTCGGGCAGCGCAAACATGGCCATGGCAAGCGTAATAAAGCCAAAGCCCGACTGTAAATCCATAATGCCCATTGTGAAGCGCGGTAGATTAAACAGCGCTCCTTCTCCAACAGTCGCCATGATGAGACCAAGAATTGTCATGATCATTGCCTTGGCAACCTGACCGGTGCCTGCGAATGCGGCAATGGCAGAAAGCCCGACCACCATCAGGGCAAAATATTCGGCTGAATGGAACAGAAGTGCTACTGACGACAGTGCCGGTGCAAAGACCATCAGCAGGATAGCTCCGATTGTGCCACCGGCAAAACTTGCAATAGCGGCTATGGTCAGCGCCTTGCCTGCTTTGCCCTGTCGAGCCAGGGGATAACCGTCAAAACTGCTTGCAACGGTGCCGGCAACGCCGGGAGCATTGAGTAGAATGGAAGACGTTGAACCGCCGAAGATGGCGCCGTAATAAACACCCGCCAACAAAATCAAAGCGGCGGAGGGATCCCCCATTGAGATTGCAATCGGGATCATGATGGCGATGATCGACATCGGCCCAAGTCCGGGCAGCATTCCGATAAATGTTCCGATCAGGCAACCGCCGATCACCATTAGGAGGTTCTGGACGGAAAACGCCGTTTGCAGACCTATCAGAAGTCCTTCAAGCATGTCAGCCTCCTAGAAAGCCAGGCAAGGGGCGCATATAAATGCCCAGAATCTGTTGAACGAGATACCAGACTACAAATGTTGCGATCAGAGCGACAGGCAGCATGATGTGCCATTTGCGTTCGCCCAAAATAAAAGATCCGAGGATCAGAAAGGCTGAGGTCGAAATCAGGAAGCCCAGGGGGCGCAAACAAAGTGCGTATGCCACCATTAGAGCCAGCAACAACAGAGCCTGACCCAGATGATAGTCACCTAGACGCCGGTAATCGATGTCGGCCTCTTTTGATTCCGAAGAACTCTTTTCAAATCCCAATAAAATAATTGTCGTGGCCACGATCCCAAGCACTGAAAGCACCTTCGGAAAGGTGCTGGGCCAAATGGGATTTCTTTTCATGAAGGGTGCGAGACTGCCGTCCATCGTGAACCAGGCAGCGTAACCGTAGGCGAGGCAAATGCCGAGCAGTATAAGTGCTATCCAGCGATCCAATGCCATGTTTCTTCCCCTCACTTAGTTGAGTTGTGGCAGAGCGGACGACCGCTCTGCCACTGGTCGATCTTAGAGGAAGCCCAACTTTTTCATCAGGTCGCCAATAACTTTTTCCTGGCCCTCAAGGAACGCTTTGAAATCGTCACCGCTGTTGTGGATGTTGACCCAGCCGTTGCGTGCACGAACCTCTTCCCATTCGGGAGTTGCGTACATTTTAGCAATAGCGTCTTGATACATCGCCAGCTTGTCAGCCGGCAGACCAGGTGCGGCAAAGAAACCGCGCCAGTTAACGAAGGATGTGGCAATGCCCTGTTCCTTCATGGTCATTGCATCCGGCGCTGCAGAAACGCGTTCATCTGAGGTAACACCGATGATTTTGACTTCACCGGCTTTAGCCAGGTCAACCGCTTCTGAAAAACCAGTCGAAAGCGCAGCAATTTCTCCAGAAAGCAAGGCTGCCATGGCTTTGCCGCCTGCATCATATGGAATGTATTTCACACCAAGAGCATCTTTACCCGCGGCTTCCATCACCATAGCTGCAACCAGATGATCCATGCCGCCTGGAACAGATCCACCACCAATTGCTGTCGCGCTTGGGTTGGCGTCATAGGCTGCAATCAGATCGGACATGGAGTTGATTGGGCTGTCTTTGCCAACAACCATTGCTGCGTAGTCACCGATCGTTCCCGACACCAGCGATAAATCGCGGAAGTTGTGTGGGAAGACACCGGTGAGAGAACGAATCACGATTGGGGTCGAGTTGACCATCAACGTGCCGTGGTTGCTGTCGGCGTTTTCAATCAAGAAGCCGATGGCTTTACCACCACCGCCACCGGACATGTTTTCAAAGGATGCAGTCCCAACGATGCCAGCTTTGGTCAGAGCTTCACCGGTACCACGTGCAGTACCGTCCCAACCGCCGCCTGCGCCGCCTGGGATCAGGAAGTGGATGCTGTCCAAGACTTTATGGCCATCAGCAATGGCTGGGTTGGCAATTCCAAGTGCAGCTATCGCGCCTACCATTACAGCGCGTCGGCTCATTTTGAATATATTCATTTTTGATCTCCCATTAAAAAACTGCCCGCACCACGGGCCAGCTGAATACAGCAGAACACATAAACCTGACATGAAACTGACACAGAATTAAATCGCTCGGTTGCTGGAATTGCCGAGCGTTGTTCTGTCGGGTCCGGGGCTGAACAATTGGTCTTAATTGCCACGGAACTATGCTGGCCGCAGATTTTTTTGGGGATGGTGTTGCGCATCACATAACATCTGGATCATGCATGAAATCGAATCGGTTGATTTCTGCTTCTGCAAATCGGGCTTTTGTCGAAATACCAGCGGGGCGCAACTTGCCGCCGCCACGGTCACTCGCAACTACTGTTAATCGCCGCCGCTACTCACCCCGCAGGGCTTTGTTCCAGCGATTGATGAATCGGGCCCGTTTAACCTGATCTAGATAAGCGACGAGCCCCGGTCCGATTGGGGTTGGTCTTAAGCGCGCGCCGAACTTGGCACGAAACGCCGTTGCGGTGTTTTCTCCCGCAACATTTGGATGTAACGCAGGCAATTTCAAATCTTGTGCCATGACCGATTGTCCCCGTTGTGACATCAAAAACGTCAACAATCGACGACCAAGTTCAGGCTGTTTGGCAGATTTCGGCACCAGTGCAATGCGCGCCATGACTACCGTATAATCCTGCGGCAAAATTATGCCGAGATCGGGAAACCTGTCCACCCATGCCTGGGCATAAGATCCCAAAATGTTATAGCCGAGCGCCAGACGCCCATCGGCCACGCGCTCCAGAATAGAGGATGAATTGGAATACAGTTTTACACCCGCCGATCCCATGGCATTTACCAATCGCCAGATATTTCGGTCGTGTTCTGTATCACGGGCAAGGAACAAAAACCCAAGGCCCGATCTTTCAATGTCGTAAGTCGCGGCTCGCCGGAAGAAACGATCCCCTTCGCTGGTCAGGAGATTGGCGAGCTCAGTGCGATTGGCAGGCGGTTTCAAACCCTCGAAACTTGGCTTGTGGTAAACTATAACAGAGGGTTCGAATATCAGGCCGAAGACGCTGTTGCGCCAGCGTGCCCATGTCGGCCAATTGGGCGCAAGGTTGCCCATGTTTTCAGCATATCCATCATTGGCCAGTTTGACCTGCAGGTCCATGGCCGAGGACAAAAGCAAATCAGCGGTGACGCTACCGCTGTCGGTTTCGGTGATCACTCGTTCATAAATGTCGAGGGACTGAAGGTCATGATAGTGAACTTCGACGTCGCGGTTTTGACTTTGAAATGCCGCAATCAGCGGCTTTGAGACATTTTCGTCAGGCGACGAATAGACCGTTAGGAGGCGCTGATTTTCTGAATTCAGAGCCGGAAATACAGTCTGGCCACTGGCCGTTGAAATCCAGCCTATCAAGAACAGCAATGAGACAAAAATATGCATGCCCCAATGTGAACACCTATGCGGGAGTTCACAAGATTGAAAATGTTCAATAGCCTGTCAGTGGGAGGTCGCTGTGCGTATTTTACTGGTGGAAGACAATCAAAGGCTTGGTGCCGGGCTGAAACGCTTGCTCGACGCTTCTTATGCCGTTGACCACGTGCTGACCGGCGAGAATGGGCTGGCGGCCGCGCAATCGCAGCCTTACGACTTGATAATTCTCGACCTCAGCCTGCCTGACACGGATGGCCTGGAAGTATTGCGCGAGATACGCAACGGCAAGTTGACCATGCCGGTTTTGATTTTGACGGCGCGTGACGAGCTTGACGACCGCATTGCCGGACTCGATCTCGGAGCCGACGATTATATGACCAAGCCGTTTGAACTGACCGAACTCGAAGCTCGCGTGCGGGCATTGCTGCGGCGCGTGTCGATGGAAAAGACATCGTTGCTGCAAATTGGGTCTTTGATATTCGACCTGCGCAATAACCAGGTAACAGCAGAAAACGAGCCGTTGGACTTATCGGCCCGCGAAACCATGGTTTTGCGGGCGCTGATGATGGCCAATGGCCGGTTGCTGTCAAAAAGTCAGCTTCTGGATTCCATTACCCGTTTTGATGATGATGTAAGCGAAAATGCGATTGAACAATATGTCAGCAGACTGCGGCGCAAACTAACCGGTCATGGCCTATCAATTAATGCGGCACGTGGTCTTGGCTATCACCTGAGCGAGACCTCATGAGCACCAGATCTACTTCGGATGATTCTTATTCCCTGCGGGGACGATTGCTGCTCTGGCTGTTGACGCCGCTGATGTTGATTGGATTGCTGGCGCTCTATGATGGCTATCGCGCAGCGCGTGATACGGCCGATGAAGTGTCCGACCGGGTTTTGGCCGGATCGGCACTGGCAATTGCCGAGCGGGTATTCGTCAATGATGAGGGAATACTGGAAGCCGACATCCCCTATGTCGCTCTCCAGATGCTGACATCTTCGGAGGACGACAGGGTATTTTATCGCATTGAGGATGGTGACGGAAAATTTGTCACAGGGTACCGCAAGCTTGAACTGCCGGAAAATGTCTCCGATTCCTCCGATCCGCTGCATTTCTCAAACGGTGAGTTTCGGGGAGACCCGATTCGTATCGCAACCTATTCCAGCGCAACATCATCCAACACCACCTCGCTTGAGTTTAGAGTGGCAATTGCCGAGACCACTAATGCGCGCAACGCGGTGGCCCGGGATCTGTTGATCCGCTCCGCACTTCGTCAGGCCGCATTGATTTTTACCGCCGGATTGGTGGTCTGGTTTGCCATTAAGCGGGCGCTGCGTCCGCTGCACCGACTGGAAAGCGCGGTGGCGCGACGCAGTCCCGACGACATCCGCCCGATCGAACATCGCGTTCCGCGAGAGGTGCGTGGACTGGTCAATACGATCAATGACCTGGTGCTACGTTTCGGCTCATCGATCGATGCTTTGCGACGATTTACCTCCAATACCAGCCATCAGTTTCGAACCCCCTTGGCACTTATCAAAACACATCTTGAAATTGCCGATCGGGAATCGGATGCCACCGCCAAGGCCGAGGCCATCAACAATGCCAATATTGCTGTAGGAGATGCGGAGCGCTTGATGGCTCAGATGCTTTTGCTGGCCCGGCTGGATGCGGCATCCAAAGAAACGTTAAGCTCTGAAACCTGCAATCTTTCCGATATTGCACGTGACGTTTGTGAAGACTTTGTCCTGCAATTATCCAACAGCGGTCAAAACGACATTGATCTTGGATTTCACTCGGATGGGGATTTGCTGGTGCTGGGCGAAAAGACACTTGTTCAGGAAGTAATTAGAAACCTGATCGACAATGCTGTGCGACATGGAGGCCCAAACCTTGAGATCGATGTCCATGTGCAACGCCGAGGCGAAAGCGGTGTTGTGTCCATCAATGACAATGGAGTTGGATTCAAACGGCCCGACAAAGCTCTGCCTGCTGTCGCGAAATCCGGCGCGTCAACAACAACCAATGCTGATTCGGGAATTGGCCTGACCATCGTGCGCGAAATACTCAATTTACTGTCCGGTCAGATTGAATTCGGCGAGGGCCCCGGTGGACGAGGTACGGCTGCCCACGTCCATCTAAAACTGTCTCAGAAATAAATCCCCGGGCTTAACCAGATGTATCTGGCCCATCGCCTGATGTATCCGGCAGCATGCCCAACGCGCTCATGTAAAGATCAAGCATGGCTTCTTGCTCCTGACGTTCGGCGGATTCAATTTTTCGCATCCGAACGACGGTGCGCAGGGTTTTTACATCAAACCCGTTGCCCTTGGCCTCGGCAAAGACGTCCTTGATGTCATCGGCAATAGCTTTTTTTTCTTCTTCAAGCCGCTCAATACGTTCAACAATAGACCGCAACTGGTCGCGGGCGACGGATGTGTCAGCCATAAATTACTCCTCAAATATCAGTTTTTGTAATCACCACGAAGCGCTTCCGTGAGCAAGCCAAAATCAATGAATACCAACAGGCAAAACCGACCTTCAACCTGGACCCGCCGCCAGCTATCCGTGGCTCTTTGCAAAAGCCGCCTTTTGTTCTTCAGATGCTTCGGTTTGAAATTTGTCGCGCCAATCAGCATAGGGCATGCCGTAGATCAATTCCCGCGCACCGTCTTTGTCGAGGTCAATACCCTGTTCATTGGCTGCTTCCATGTACCAGCGCGACAGACAATTTCGGCAAAAACCGCCAAGATTCATCAAGTCTATGTTTTGCACGTCAGTACGTTGCTGGAGATGCGCAACCAGAGTTCTGAATGCTGCGGCTTCCAGTTCTGTCTGGGTGGTCTTGTCAATTTTAGTCATGGGTTTGCTCCCGTGTGGGCTGTTCCATCGGTTCGTGAACCAAATTGCCTGATCTCATGCATATCGTGACGGTGATTGGCTTCTTCAAGCAACGGCGCAAGTCTGTCGATCCATTGCTGAACTCCTTGAGCATCGGCAACCAGATCCTGACGCACTTCCAAAAGGCCATGGGCCAATCCCCGGCGGGTGGCGTGACGGTACATGGTATCGTTGGTCAAGGCACCATCATAAGGCTCGTTGTCTCCAACGATAAGTTCTGAGTCCTGGCTGAGCCCGTCGACTATAAATTTCGACAGTCTGTGATCGGCGTCCCACAACATCGATGCGTGCCATTTTCTGGAAGAGCCTTTCCAGACAGGCGTGAAGGAATGAATTGAAAAAATGATCGGATTGACACCGGTTTCCAAGGCTTCGTCGATGACCGTGGTTACAGCGTTGTGATAGGGCGCGTAATAGAGTGCCTTGCGACGTTCAATTTCTTCAACGCTTATTGGATGGTTTCCAGGCACCACCGTGCCATCGGATAACCGCATGATAATGGTCGGGTCATCTTCGCCTCGATTTGGGTCGATAAGCAGGCGCGAAAAGCAGGACAATACGGCAGGAACTCCCAACCGCTGAGCCAGGCCCAAAGTGAGTGCTTCTGCACCTATGTCATAGGCAATGTGACGTTCAAACTGGGAAGCGGGAAGTCCAAGGGATCCATATTCCTCCGGCAGGCTGTTACGCGCGTGATCGCACAACAATACAAGGCCGGACGACCGGTCACCTTCTATCACTTGAAATGGGGCAAATACTTTATGCATCGGGCGTTATTGTCATAGGTGGCAGATTGCTTCAATGGTTTTGGAGCATCAAATTCCTTCGTGCTCAGAAAATTCATGCCCGAAAAATCAAATCCCTCGTTATCCTTTGCTCCTGCCTTCGCAGCTTTAGTCGTTGGCGCCATCGCAATGGGCATATCACCGGTTTTTGTAAGGTTTGCAGAAGTTGGGCCCTTTGCCAGCGCGTTTTGGCGCGTTGCGCTCGCCCTGCCCTTTCTCCTTGCCTGGGCAGTCTTGGAAGAGCGGCGCAACGGACGGTCACTGAGCAGATTGTGGCGTTTTGACCGGGCGATTGTGCTGGCCGGCATATTCTTTGCCGGCGATTTGTTTTTTTGGCACTTGTCCATTCTCCAAACCACAATTGCAAATGCCACACTCCTCGCTTGCCTGGCACCGGTCTGGGTGGTTTTGTTTTCCGGCGTCTTGATTGGCGAAGCCGTAAGTCGAAAGGCATATATCGGTCTGGTTCTATGCCTCATCGGTACGTTCGCTTTGATTGGGTCAAGCTTTGCACTGGCACCGGAGCGACTACTGGGCGACATATTCGGCTTTATAACGTCGATATTTTTCGGTTTCTATTTTTTGGCCATCAGAGTGGCGCGAAGAAATCACAATCCCGGTGCCGTCACATTTATGAGCACCATCATAACAATGTTGCTGCTGCTGACCGTGACGCTGATTGCGGGACAGGGCTTTGTGCCTCAATCGGCAACGGGAATTGCAGCACTTGTTGCCCTGGGTGTTGTCAGCCATTGTTTCGGTCAGGGATTGCTGGCCGTGGCGCTTGGTGCTCTGTCTGCCGCATTTTCGTCTCTTGTGATCTTTATTGAGGCCTTGGCGGCGGCGGTGTTGGGCTGGTTGGTGCTTTCCGAGGCGTTGACCCCGTTGCAGTTTCTGGGAGGTGCTCTGATCCTGCTCGGCGTATGGGTCGCAAGACCCAAAGACTAAAGTCGGGACTCAAAATTAACACTTGGAACGCATTGCAAAAAAAAGCCCGCGCGTTGACTTCACCGGACGAAAGGGGCAACAACAAATCACCATGATTGCAGACATGCCACAACAATTAAAACGATTTAATTTTACCCGGATCGCAACCCTGCTGGCTGCCTTGTATGCCGGGTTCGGAATTCAGGTTTCTCCGGCTCATGCTGAATTTAAGGTGTGCAACAAAACTGATTCTCTGGTTGGCATTGCGGTCGGATATAAACTGGAAGATCAATGGATTACTGAGGGGTGGTGGCGCATACCAGCTGACATCTGCACATCGATAATTGAAGGCGATCTGACTGCAAGATATTTTTATCTGCATGCTGAAAGTGACGATGGAAATGGCAAATGGCGCGGCCCGGTATTCATGTGTACGTCAAATATCGAATTTAACATTCGCGGTGTGAAAGACTGTTTCGCCCGCGGCTATGAACGAACAGGATTCTTCGAAGTTGATACCGGAGAGCAGAAAAGCTGGCAGGTCCGCCTGACCAAAGCTAACCAAACAAAGAAAGACGATCCGTCAAAATGAACCGAACACGACGCGTCAAAATTGTCGCAACGTTGGGGCCTGCTTCCAATACAAAAAACAAGATCCTCGAGCTAACTAAAGCTGGAGCCGATGTATTTCGCATCAATATGAGTCATGCCAGCCACGACCTAATGCGGGCCACAGTCAACTCAATTCGCGAAGTTGAAGTAGAACTCAATTATCCCATTGGGATCATGGTCGACCTTCAGGGACCGAAACACCGCCTTGGCGTATTTGAAAACGGTGAGCTCGATGTCCGACCCGGCGATACCATCATCCTCGACAGCGATCCGACGCCGGGAAATGCCAAACGCGTCCACCTGCCGCATCCGGAAATTCTGGACGCCATGCAAACCGGCCACCGGTTGCTGGTCAACGACGGCAAAGTTCAGTTGAAAGTCATCGACACCGGTGACGGTTGGGCAAAGACAGAAGTTTTGTCTGGCACCTGGCTGGCTGACAAAAAGGGCGTCAATCTACCCGATTCAGAACTGACATCCGGCGTTTTGACCGACAAGGACCGTGAAGATCTGGCGGCGGCGCTGAAAGAAGATATCGACTGGATTGCCCTGTCATTCATTCAGCGGCCGGAGGATCTGGCAGAACCGAGAAAAATATGCCAGGGCAAAGTCGGTATTCTGGCCAAAATCGAAAAGCCACAGGCTGTTGAAAAGCTTGATGAAATTATCCACATGGCCGATGCGATCATGGTCGCCAGAGGCGACCTTGGGGTGGAAATGCCGCTTCAGGCCGTCCCCAGCATTCAAAAGAAGATGATCCGCAAATGCCGCAATGCAGGGACCCCCGTGTTGGTCGCAACGCAGATGCTGGAATCGATGATTTCCTCGCCCGTACCCACCCGTGCGGAAGTGTCGGATGTCGCAAATGCGGTTTATGAAGGCGCCGATGCAGTTATGTTGTCAGCGGAATCAGCCGCCGGTGACTATCCGTTTGAAGCCGTCAGTACGATGAATTCAATCGCCGATGCCATTGAGCAGGACAAAGGCTATCTGCACACGATTGCCGGGCAACGCCCCGATCCGGAGCCTACCGGGGCGGACGCGATTTCTTTTGCCGCGGCCGAAATCGCCGATACGCTGGACCTCGCGGCCATCGTTTGTTTCACTGCATCAGGGTCGACCGGTCTCAGGGCCGCCAGAGTGCGCCCGGCAAAGAAAATACTGACCCTTTCGCCAGTTCCTCAAACCGCGCGCCGTCTGGCGATGACCTGGGGAACCCATTGTATTATTACGCCCGACGCCAAGGACCTTGATGACATTGTCGATAAGGCCTGTCGGATCGCCTGCCGGGAAGGCGTGGCCAAACCCGGCGACCGAATCATAATTACGGCAGGCGTACCATTGCGTACGCCGGGATCAACCAACATGCTTCGCATTGCCTATATCGACAGCGATGGGCAAGGAAGCGTGTATCAGTCGGGCGCCTAGAACCGTTCAGGTTTAAGCGGCGATCCGGCTCATGGATCGTTTTTTGACACTTTCAAGATTGCCTCAACCGAAGCTTCGGTGGCGGCATATTCAGGCTTGTGCCCCAGCCCGGGAATTACCATCAGTTCAGCACCTGGAATATCGCGTTCCAACCCGACTGAATGGATGGCAGGCGAAACCACATCATCAACATCGCCGGTAATAATGATTGTTGGAGCTGTTATCTCGCTGTATCGAATAGAAAAATCTTCGACAAATCTGTTCAGACCCACAACATCGCGGGCATTGTTGCGAAATATCCGGGGTCTGAATAATAAGGGTATGGCGGCGTTTTCCATATAGTCGTCTGGTGGCGACTGCGGCTGAAACACCTCGTCGATGGCGTTGCCCAAAGTCAGCATCCCGACCGGAACGAGTACGGTTTCCGTGAAAATATGTCCGATCACCGGCAGGGTCGCCAGATCGTAGTACCAGCTCACGCCACTCGGCCAAGGATGGGTCGCGGGAGCCAGCAATACCAGCCCCCTGATGCGCTGGGGATACAAGACCGCAAAGGCAGCGGCAGATGCAGCTCCTACGGAATGGCCGACAATGGTCACCTGATCGACGTTGAGATTGTCCAGTAAATATTCATAACGCTCTGCCTGCTGGGCGGGTGTTTCGGCTCCGGCCCGGTCGGAATAGCCATGACCCGGGCGGTCAACGAATATCATCCGGGCCTTGCCACGCAATGCCGGTGCGAACGGGATCATCTGGTCCTTGAGATTGCCACTGGCACCGTGGAGAAACAAAATTGTCGGCCCTGACCGCCCCGGTTGCAATGGTATGTCGACAAAATGGATGCGTTCATTGTTCGGGCCGACCAGAGAACCAGTGGGCGGAAAGCGTTTTTCGATGGACGAGACCTGCACATTGGTCCAGACAAATGTCGCCGCCAAAATGACTCCGATGGCCGCAAACAAAAACAAATAAATCTTCAATGCCCACCTGCTTAAAAACCAAGAACTGCTTTGGATACGTTGCAGGACGCCAATTGGTTTTTGCAACCACTATTTATGACGCTGCAGTCTATATCCGGTTGCCCGCCAGTTCTTCCTCCAAACGCACCACGGAATCCTGGGCATTGGTCATTGCCGGATAGACCGAAAGCACCCGATGCCAGGTCTCCAGCGCCCGGTCTTTTTCGCCAATCCGTTCCAGAATCGTCGCCAAACCCGCCAAAGCTCCGTAATGACGCGGTTCCAGCGCAAGGGTTCGCTCGATATCGGCAATCGACTTGCCGTAATTTTCCATCATGAAATGTAATGTCGCGCGCTGGTTGAAACCCTCGGCGTAATTGGGGCGCAGGGCAACCACCTGATCCAGAAGATCAAGCGCCACGTTAAAACTGCGTTTGCCACTGGCGGTTCGTGCCCACTTTGTGAGTAAATCAACCGACTTGCTGTCGGAAGTGTGCCAGATTTCCCAAATTCGGGTGGAAATCCTGTCTGCCAATTTTGAATCGCTTGTCCGACCCAACTGCTTGAACAATCCGTCAAGATCCTTGGCAAGTTCGAAAGGAGCTTTTTTCCCGGCAACCGGTTTTGAAGATGCGGTCGGAGGACTGGCCTGTGGCAGAGGCACCCTATTGGATTGGGCAAATGCCAGGGCCACGGGTCCAGTTGCGAGACCAGCAGCGAGAATCAAAGGCACAAACGACTTCATCATGCCATCAGACTAGCCAATGACATGTGATCGTCAAATGCAAAATCGTGTTACCATGATGCCCGGTCTCCGCGGCCTACAGCCGCTGGATGGCAAATGGACGGATTGTATTCGGCTTTGGCGCCGGGACTTTAGCCCTGGCGTGCTTTAAAGCGCGGGTTCACCTTGTTAATGATATATACCCGGCCTTTACGACGAACCAGACGGTTTGCCCGGTGACGGCCTTTCAGGGACTTAAGCGAGTTCTTAACTTTCATCGGATCATTCCATCAATGTTGGACTCAAACCTGGGCAAGCCCACAAAAAACAGCGCGCCGCAAGCGGCACGCGCAAAATCTGTGGCTGGTTTAAGGCCAATCCCACAGATGTCAAGGCGGTTGTGACAAGTTGAGTGTGGAATCCATGTCAATTTTTTGCCCAATTGGCAGAGATTGACCCACTCTGGATGGCCAACTCCCACCCGATGTTCTAACAACGCCTATCCGTGTCGCCCTGTGTCGCAAGCGTTGTTATGCTTGGCAGTATGCCATCTGATACGCAATATGTTGCACGGCGACCGTGCATTCCTGCCTGAAGCCTTGGGATTCGAGACATGAGAAACTTCAACGCGCTTAATCTGGCCCGCGAAGCTCTGCGCGGCCACAAGGGTTGGGGCCAGCAATGGCGCAACCCTGAACCGAAGAAAAGCTATGATGTCATCATCGTTGGTGCCGGGGGGCATGGACTTGGCACGGCTTATTATCTGGCCAAGGAACACGGTGTTAAAAACATAGCGGTGTTGGAAAAAGGTTGGTTGGGTGGCGGCAATACCGGTCGAAATACGACGATCATACGATCCAATTACCTCTACGACGAATCGGCTGGCCTCTATAACCACGCGCTCAATCTGTGGGAAAATCTCAGCCAGGAACTGAACTACAATGTGATGTTCTCGCAACGTGGTGTGATGATGCTGGCGCACAACGTCCATGATGTGCAGTCGGCCCAGCGCCACATTCATGCCAATCGTCTCAATGGCGTTGATAATGAATGGCTGACACCTCAACAGGCGAAAGACTATTGTCCGCCGCTAAATATCTCCAAGTCTTCGCGCTACCCGGTAATGGGCGCAGCGTTGCAGCGTCGTGGCGGTGTTGCGCGCCACGATGCGGTAGCCTGGGGCTATGCCCGTCAGGCCAGCGCCATGGGTGTCGATATTATTCAAAACTGCGAGGTGACTGGCATCAACAGGGCCACCAGCGGCGAAGTTACCGGCGTGGAGACGACAAAGGGACCGATTGGTGCCAAACAAGTGGGAATTGTTGCGGCGGGCCATACATCGGTCTTAATGGAAATGGCGGGCGTGCAGATGCCGCTGGAGAGCTATCCCCTGCAGGCGCTGGTGTCGGAGCCGGTCAAACCCGTTTTCCCCTGTGTGGCCATGTCGAATGCGGTACATGCCTATATTTCACAGTCCGACAAGGGTGAACTGGTGATCGGTGCGGGCACTGATTCATACCTGTCCTATTCACAAACAGGTTCGATGCATATTCTGCAGCACACGCTTGATGCGATTATCGAGCTTTATCCGATGTTCAACCGGATGAAGATGTTGCGCACCTGGGGCGGCATTGTCGATGTCACGCCGGACCGCTCACCAATCCTCGCCAAAACACCGGTCAAGGGCCTGTATGTTAACTGCGGATGGGGCACTGGCGGTTTTAAGGCCACGCCGGGATCGGCCAATGTCTTTGCCCATACCATAGCCAAAGATGAACCTCATTCGATCAATGCCGGATTTACTCTGGAGCGGTTCAGAAATGGCCGATTGATCGATGAAGCTGCCGCCGCAGCCGTTGCGCATTAAGGGAAACTCAAAATGCTTGTAATCCATTGCCCCTATTGCCAGGCAGATCGCCCCGAACTGGAATTCGCCAATGCTGGCGAAGCCCATATTGTCAGGCCCGATAACATGGCCGAAATGACCGATGCCGAATTTGAAAAAATGTTTTTCGTTCGCCAAAATCCCAAGGGTGTCAATCTGGAGCGCTGGCGTCATATCCATGGCTGCGGACGTTTCTTCAACGCCATTCGCCATACAGTCTCTGACAAGTTTTTGAAAGTGTACAAGGCAGGTGAATCCCGCCCCAGCGACGCTGAAATCGCGGAGTTGATGAAATGAAGCCTTCTGGTCAACAACAATTCCGGGTTCCCGGTCGTGGGTCACGCATTGGGGCCCGGTCGGTAAGTTTTTCATTCGACGGCAAAGCCTATGAAGCGCTTGAAGGCGACACTTTGGCCTCGGCCTTGCTCGCCAATGGCGTTCATCTGATGGGGCGGTCGTTTAAATATCATCGGCCGCGCGGTGTTTTGGCCGCCGGCGTCGAGGAGTCCAATGCGTTGATGCAAATCAGCCGTGACAGTGCCCGCACAACACCCAATGTTCGGGCCTCTGTGCAGGAAGTATATGACGGATTGCAGGCGCAAAGTCAGAACCGTTTTCCAACGCTAAATTTTGACATTGGCGGCATCAACAATCTGCTGTCGCCGTTTTTTGCTGCTGGCTTTTATTATAAAACCTTTAAGTGGCCCGCTGCAGCTTGGGATAAGATTTACGAACCGTTCATCCGCCGAGCCGCCGGTCTTGGTCAGGCTCCTGCGGAAGAAGATCCAGACCGCTATTCCAACAGATTTGCCCATTGCGATGTGCTAATTATCGGTGGCGGCGCGGCAGGCCTGATGGCTGCGAAACTGGCCACCAGGAAAAAGCAGTCAATTATCATTTGCGACGAGAACCCGCAGTTTGGCGGTTGGCTGTTGTCAGATACCGATATCCGCATTGACGGCAAATCCGGGCCAGACTGGGCTGCGGAAGCTGTTGCTGAACTCGCGGCCATGGACAATGTGCGCCTACTGAACCGAACGACTGGCATTGGCTATTTCCAGCAAAATATGATGGTGCTGAATCAGCGCATAACCGAACATCAATCAAAACCAGCGCCTGATGAAACGCGCGAACGCATGTGGCAGGTTCGCGCTGGCAAGATTATCATTGCCCAGGGTGCCATTGAACGTCATATGGTGTTCCCGGACAACGACCGCCCGGGCATCATGCAGGCCAGTGCGGCGCAGAGCTTTTTGAATAAATACGGCGTTGCTGTGGGCAGTCAAATTGCCGTCTATACCGCCTGCGATACCGCCTATGCAGCGGCTTTCGATCTTGCTGAAGAAGGCGTGAATATTCCAATCATCGTCGAACACCGCACCGACATTGCTGATGATCTGTTAGCTCAGGCGAACGAATTGGGGATACGCGTCATTACCGGTGCAGTGGTCGAAGGCACGGGGGGCAAATTGCGCATTAACAGCGTTACCTTCGCCAAGCAAAACGGCAATGACCGCGAAACCATCGACGTCGATGCGTTGATAACCAGCGCCGGTTGGACCCCTTCCCTGCATCTCTATTCTCAGTCCCGTGGCAAGCCGCAATGGGATGAGGATACGCAGAGGTTCCTGCCCGGCGAAAGTCCGCAGGAATGCGTCAGCATCGGAGCCTGCAACGGCACTGACGATCTGGCGGATATATTTGCCGAGGCGGCGAAATGTACCGGATCCCGTGCGACCAAACACGTTATCGAAGATGACGTTTCAACCATGGGCGGGCTGATCGGCGCAACAGGAAGTTCTGCCGACAAAGGCAAGGCATTTGTTGATTTCCAAAACGACGTGACCGCAAAAGACATCGCACTGGCGGTGCGCGAAGGCATGCATTCAATCGAGCACGTCAAACGCTATACCACCAATGGAATGGCAACCGATCAGGGCAAACTGTCCAACATGCACGGTCTGGCAATTGCTTCCAAATTGCTAAAAAAACCAATACCGGCAGTTGGTCTGACAACCTTTCGACCACCCTATACTCCAACAACATTCGGCTCTTTTGTCGGACACAGTCGGGGCAATTTGTTTGATCCAACCCGGCAAACACCAATACACGCTTGGGCTGATGAAAATGGTGCCGAGTTTGAGCCGGTCAGTCAGTGGCAGCGCGCCTGGTATTTCCCGCGCTCTGGTGAGGACATGCATCAGGCGGTAGATCGCGAATGCCAAACAGTACGCAGCGTAGCTGGCGTGTTTGACGCCTCAACTTTGGGTAAAATTGAAGTTGTAGGTCCGGATGCTGCAGCTTTTATGAATATAATTTACACCAATGGCTGGGACAAACTGAAACCGGGCCGCGCCAAGTATGGCATCATGTGCCGCGAAGACGGCTTCATCTATGACGATGGTGTAGTCGGCAAATTATCGAATAACCGTTTTCATGTGACCACAACCACCGGCGGTGCGCCACGCGTTCTCAATCATATGGAAGACTATTTGCAAACCGAGTTTCCCGAGATGCGGGTCTGGTTGACGTCAACTTCAGAACAATGGGCAACGATTGCAGTTCAGGGCCCTAAGGCGCGCGAGATTATTGAGCCTCTTGTAAACGGTGCAGATATCTCCAACGAAAAATTCCCGCATATGAGCGTGGTCGAGTGCAAGGTCTGCGGCGTTGCGGCGCGGCTGTTCCGCATATCGTTTACCGGCGAACTGGGTTTTGAAATCAACGTTCCAGCCGACCATGGTCGCGCCGTTTGGGAAGCTGTCTGGGCGCGGGCTGAGCCGTTGGGCGCCTGCGCATATGGAACAGAGGCGATGCATGTGATGCGCGCCGAAAAAGGCTACATCATTGTCGGTCAGGACACTGATGGCACCGTGACACCGTATGATGCGGGACTGTCATGGGCAATTGCCAAGGCCAAGCCGGACTTTGTCGGCAAGCGGGGATTGCAGCGGCCTGACCTGATGTCGGAAGGTCGTCGTCAACTCGTCGGTCTTGCTACCAAAGATCCGAGCAAGGTTTTGGAAGAAGGGGCTCAGATTGTTGCTGACCCCACGCGTCCAATCCCGATGAAAATGATCGGCTTTGTGACCTCGTCTTACTGGTCCGGCACACTGGGCAAATCCATTGCTTTGGCCTTGATTGAGGATGGCAACAATCTGATCGGCAAGTCGCTTTATGCCCCAATGGCTGACGAGGTGATCGAAGTGGAAGTAACCGGCACGGTGTTTTACGATACAAAGGGAGAGCGTCTCCATGGCTAAGGCAAATGTTGCAACGCGCGATAATCCAACCAGCGGAAATCGGTTGGCAAATGCCAGCGTCTCCATTGAGAGCGCTCCTCCGGCTTCCAGGATCAGCTTTCGTGCCACCCCCAAAGGGGCGAAAGATTTTGGCAAAACCCTCGATCTGGACCTACCCGTTAAACCGGGTCAATCGACCTCAAAATCGACCCTTTCAGCCCTTTGGATCGGCCCGGATGAATGGCTGATAATCGACACCAAAAACCCAATCGACAAGCTGATGCCACGTCGCGAGAACGCCAATTTCTGTGCCACGGATATTTCTCACCGAAATGTTGCCTTTATTGTATCAGGCAACGGCGCGGAGAATACGCTGTGCGCTTCTTGCCCTCGCGACTTATCGCTTTCTGCGTTCCCTGTTGGCAGTGCCTCTCGCACCATCTTTGGCAAAGCGGAGGTCGTTCTGCTGCGCACGGGAAAAACGTCTTTCCGGCTTGAATGCTGGCGCTCATTCTCGCCCTATGTTTGGGATCTGCTGGTCGATGGGGCTCACGACGCACATATCTGACGGGATCGCACTTAATATATTGGGCGTCGCAATGGACTGCATCAATGCTTTGGCTTAGTTAGTGCCGTTCAGGATCTGATCAAATAGAACCCGGTGCGCCCTGAATATGACTTCAAACAGCAACAGCGTAAAACGTCGCGCCGTATTCTTTGTCGGCGGATTTGATCCGAAATCTCCCGACGAATTTTACAGCCGCATGGATCGCGAAAACCAGCGCTTCGAGCAGTTATGGGGCGCCAACGTGGCCCGGCAAAAACTGGAGTCTCACGACGACGACATCGTCCGATGCCGTTTTGAAACCGCTGGCGAAGATTACGGCCACGCCTGGTCAACCCGAACCGACTTTAACTTCATGACACTCGACGACATTGTCCTGAAGGATTTCGCCCGCCCGCTGCGCGTCAGGTTGTGGCGATATGCCAAAGCCTTTGCTGATTACATGTTGAGCGGGACAGCTTTCAAGTTTGTAAGGCACGGCTGGCGGTTTTCGATTTATTTTTTCTACCCGGCGTTGATGATGTTGGCATCAATGGTGGTCAGCCTGTGGGTCGGCAGTTTGACCGGTGAATTGGTTGATTCAACACAACCAATATTCTCACTGGTGGTGGCTGCAATCGCGTTTTTGGCTCTGATTGTTGGTTGTTATCACCTGATATTGAAACGCTACCATGTGCTGCACCTGGCTGACTTGTGGAGTTTTTCCAGGGAGTTTCTACACCGCCGTCGGGGCGATATGGACGACAAACTGGACCGGCTTGCCGACCGGATTTTTCAAGCGGTATCTGGCGACGACTATGATGAAGTGTTGACGATTGGTCACAGCACAGGTGGTGCGCTCATCCTTGATGCATCGGCGCGCGTGTTGGAGAGGCATCCCGAATTTGCCGATCTGGAGAACAATCTCACGGTCTTGACCATCGGCTCCACCGGACTGAAAATCGGTATGCATCCTTCTGCCGGATGGTTTCGCGACAGGCTTGAAAAACTGTTTTCCCAAACTCCAACCCGGTGGCTGGAATATCAGTGCATCATGGATATCATCAACTTCTACAGGACTGTTCCGAGCGAAATCATGGGCATCGACAAGTCGATGCAGCACCCGATGGTCACCAAACGGGTTCAGATTAGCGCTCTGGTCGAACCGGAAGTCTATAAGCGCATTAAGAGCAATTTTTTTCGCGTCCATTATCAATTTGTGTTCGGAAATACACGCAAATATATCTATGATTTTCCAGCAATCTGCTTTGGTCCGGCAAAGTTGATGTGGCGTATTCTGTACGGTGGCAAGTCCAGACTGGAGAACCCGTTTATGGACAATTTGTCTGGCATTGAAGAGGAACGGAAATGACCCAGATGACCGCGGCGTTGATTTGGGCGGCTGGCATTGTCGTCTGGACAATCATTCGCTGGCCCCACCGGCGCAAGGCCCGCCGCATGCAGACGGTCACGGACAAGCGCAGCACTATGGAGAGAATTTCCCTTGGACTGACAATTCTTGGTCTGGTCATTCTGCCGGCATTGCACCTGTCGACTGGACTGTTTGAATTTGCCAATACATCGTTCTGGTCATCGGCTGGCTGGCTTGGGTTGGTGGCCATGATCGCATTTCTCTACCTGTTTTATCGCAGCCACAAGGATCTGGCGCGCAACTGGTCAGTGTCGCTGGAAATTCGAAAAGATCATCAATTGGTGGATACCGGTGTCTACAAGAACGTCCGTCACCCTATGTATGCATCATTTTGGCTATGGGGCATTGCCCAGTTTTTGCTGATCCCTAACTGGATCGCCGGATTGTCCGGACTGTTCAGCATTGCCGTGCTTTATTTCAGCCGCATTGGTGCGGAAGAAAGAATGATGCATCAGCAATTTGGTGCTGCTTATGAGGAATATTGCCGCAACACCTACCGACTGATACCCAAACTGTTTTGATATCGGGAAGCGACGTGCACAATAGAGCACTCCCTATGAGGAAGCCGGAACATGACACCAAGAATTGAAAGTATCTGCCTGATCGCTGCTTTACTGCTTGGTGCTGCAGCGTCGACACTCGGATGGCACGGCGACGCATTTGCACAAGAACATGCCAATAGCAGCCGACCCAGAGGCGACATCGTGTTGGTTCGGGGTGGCTTCAACATATTTTCAGAAGGACTGGACAGCATTGCCGGGAAACTTGCCCGACGTGGCATTGCTGCGCGGCTCTACAGGCACCGTCAGGGTTCCCAGATCGTTGACTCGATTCTTGAAAATCAAAAGAGGTACGGGAAACATCCAATTATTCTGATCGGCCATTCATGGGGAGCCAACAGGATATTAAATGTTGCACGCATCCTCAGCGGGCATGGTTTGAAAGTCCGTTATGTGGTGACAATTGCCGCCACCAATCCGAGCCCCGCCTCGCGCAATATTCAAAAACTCACCAACTACTACTTCAAACATAATGGCTGGGGTGAACCTGTCGAAGCCGCAGTTGGATTTAGGGGGTCGCTGACCAACGTCGATATGTCGACCACAGCGGAGGTTCATCACTTCAACGTTGATGACTACCCGCAATTGCAGTCGCAGATAATCAACAATGTTGTTCGGCTATTGCGAGCAAAGAAGGTTACTCAGCGAATGTCCGGCAAACGGGTTGCTCACTCAGCCGCAGTTGGAACCATGCCTGAGGGATAGGTGGTCTTCGAATGGCTCGAGTCGTTTCCTGCCGGGACGCCGTTCGCCGCAACTGGAAAATGGGCAATATTCTGAATCAGGTGATCGCGATGTTGCACCTGACGATAGGCCTCGTCTTTGGCCATCAAAAACCGATGTGCGGAACCCTGTTTCCACCACGGAACAGTTGGGTGTAGGTGGTGCAGTGCATGCCATGCATCACCGGCAGGGTGCAGCAGTGCATGATCGAGCAATCCCAGATTGTTAAAAGTGGTTTCGCGCACCGTGTCACCACGCTGATAATCATGTTCTGAAAATTCGGCAATGCTGCGCAGAAAAGGCAATATCAGGAACATCGATGCCGACCAGACCAGGGCGGTGTAAGCTGCAAACTGCCAGGAACCAAAAGCAGTCAGGCCAGCCAATACGCTTGCATGCCATGTCAGAAATATGGCCAACTGGCGGGAGCTCGATTTAACCTCATTGTAGAACTCACGTACGTAACTCGGCATCCAGACCAGGATAGCGTAAATCAACTGTCCGTTGCTGTTGATTTCAAGACCACTGGCACCGATACGCTCGAGCCTCTCCTTGCAGGGATCTCCATGCGCGCCAAAGTCGCCGTGATGGGCGCTGTGAAATATCCGATACTGCATCACGTCCTGCAGCATTGGCCATGCTGCGAGTAAATTTGTCATTCGGTCATTGAATACTTTGTCGGTGCAGAAGTTGTTGTGACTGCCAAAGTGGACGATGTTCTCGAGTGCGCGCATTTGCCGCGTTACCACAATCAGGCTCAGCAAAGTGATTATTGCGGCAATTATCGGTGTATCAAGAAGCCGCAAAGCTGCATATCCGGCCGTGATTGCGGCATAGATCGCCGACAGATTCACGAAGGTCAGGGAGATGCCTTTCCACACGGACTTTTCGCAATATTGACGTCGAAACAGTTGTTTGTCGTCGCGTGTTAAAGCAGATCGATAACCCTGCTCATAATTCCTGCTTGTATCGCCCATGGTAATCCCTCGAAATTTTGACCACGTCATTGTCGCTATGACCAATTCAAGCGGTCCTCTGGACCCCTGTTCGTCATCAACCGTAAGTGATGCCGGTTGGGACGAATCGTGGGTTTCACGTGCCGCGGATGGATATATTGTGCTATTGAATCTTAAGGAGGCTTTAAAATGCTGGACTATGCTCATCTTGAGGCATTGCTCGCAGTAGAGCGGGAAAGAAGTTTTGAAGGGGCTGCGAGATCACTCGGGGTTACTTCGTCTGCTGTCTCTCAACGCATAAAGCTACTTGAGGAACGAATCGGCGCTGTCACTCTCAATCGTCAGACTCCGGTAACCACCACTGAAGTGGGTGCAGATCTGTGTCGGCATGCGGAAATGGTGCTGATGCTTGAAGGCGAGGTGATCCAGCGAAATCGCCAGGAACTTGGATATGCTGTTGAGGAATTTCGCAACATCAAGATCGCGGTAAATGATGACAGTCTTTCGAGCTGGTTCATGGGAATTCTGAGAGCCAATGCGGCATCGGAAAATCCATACCTGCTTGAAATTTCCATCGCTGATCAAGACTATTCCATAGATCAAATGAAGACCGGGTCGGCGCTTGCAGCAATCTCGGTTCACAAGAACCCAGTTCAAGGGTTTCAGAGCACCTATCTGGGCACTCACATCTATCGGGCCACGGCCAGTCCAAGTTTCATCGAAAGGTATTTTCCCTCCGGTGTAACTGTCGAGGCGCTCCAACATGCGCCGTCATTGCGCTACAGTTCGCAGGACGACCTTCAGATTCAGTGGATCGAGCAGGTGTTCAACGCCAAGGTGTTTCCTCACAGCCACACGATCCCCTCCTCCCACGGATTTGTAGATGCCTGTTTGGAGGATGTCGCCTGGGGCATGCACCCTGCCCTGATGGTCGATGATTATATTGCCGAAGGAAAACTGAGAGAACTTGTGCCGGGCCAAACTCTCAATAAGCCATTATACTGGCACTGCAGCCGGGTTATTGCTGAACCGTTCAAAAAATTTACGAAAACCGTTCTCGAGGAAGCCAACAGACTGTTGGACCAATCGCCTCAACAGCAGGGCTAATATGAGTCGGCCTAAGCCCGCACTGATGACCCGTATGACAGTTTTGAACTGATGAGGGCGCTGCAGTTCTTAACCTGTGACAGGGCCGGCATTTCAACAACGCGCCAGGACAATACTGCAATCGGCAGCGTTAAAGCCAATGTGAAAAGCCCCAGAACATAAGGGTTTATCGCCGGATTCATCCCGTAAATCGCCTGGGCAATCGGGAAGTGCATCACATAGGTTCCGTAAGAATAGTCGCCAAATTTGCCGTAGGTCTTCAACGATGCGATGTCCAGAAAAGCAATCCAGATGAAGGAATATCCAGCAGCAAGAACGCCAAGAAAATAGGTAATTCCAAGACCCGTGGACAGCCAAAACAGTGCCCACAAAAATGCAACTACAACGACGCTGCCGGGTATGAAGTGACGATATGTCCACAGCAGACTGCCTATCAGGAAGCTGGCTGAGAAATTCATCAGATGTTCCAATCCACCGGTCTCGTCACTCTCGCCGAGAAGCTGCTGGACGAGGATACAACCGATGAGCGCAGCAAACTTCGCGCCACCCTTTATCGACAAGGAACGGTTGATAAAAAGAATCGCAGCAATCGGATACACCGCGTAAATCACCACCTCATAGCGCAACGTCCATATCGGCAGATTGACTGCGTGGGCAACGGGATGCGTTGTAAACACGCCTGGCAACGAAGCCGACGCATCGAGAAACAGAACAGATCTGATCAGATACAAATATGTATTGGTGTCGCTGAAATAGGCCACCAGCGGTACCGTCGTCACCAGCGGCCCAATCAGCAAAATCAGACCCAGACTGACGGTGATCAGTGCTGGATAGATTCGCAGTATACGAGCCGTTGCAAATCGCACCAGGTTTTGATTTCTCTCACGACTGGCGGTGATAAGAAACCCGCTGAAAACGAAAAACACAGCAAGCAGTAGATCAGCTGCAAATCGAAAGTCCCGCGGCAATATTTCAGAGGATTCATTGATGATCGGAACAGCAAGCAGGCAGTGGGCAAACAGGATCCCTACGGCTGCAAACAGCCGTAAAAAGTTGAATCCATTTTCCCGGCCTTCGCAGACCTTGCCCAACATTTGCATGGTATTTTCCAATACGAATTGCTGCCGATCATAACAATTTGAATAGATATAGGGGCAAAGTCGCTCGTTATGGTAAACACCCGATCAACCAAAAAACGGATTAACCGTTCAATAACAATGTTTTACATTAGATGGATTCGAGGTCTATTGCGGCGCCCGTTGAGGCCGACAATTCAGCGGCCTGGCCGACCCGCACTGACCACAATCCATCCTCCAAGCTAACTTCCGGGGTGCTAATTTCACCCTTCACCAATTTCAAAAACCGCTGATGTTGGAAGAAACTGGACCCGTGGTGATCTCCAGCCTGCAAAATTGAATGGTCCACTTCAATCGGCTCAATCCGTTCCTGTTTTTCTGCTCTGTGGGAATAGACCAGTTGAGATGTCTGTTCCTGACCGTCTTTTGAAAACCGCGCCGGCCCGGGAACGCAGGCATCAATCCGGGCCTTTGCTCCGGTAATCGAAATCACTTCTTGCCATTTCGACCCCTCTGCAAACATGCACAGGTCCAACATGCCTCTCGTGCCATTTTCGAATTCGATAATTACGAACGCATTGTCGATGATGTCCGGCGTCCGGCCACCATAGGACTCATCTTGATGATTGACGTTGGCTGCGGCCGAGGCAAATACCCGGACCGGATCACTGTCCATGGCCAGCCGCATTAGGTCCCAAAAGTGGCAACACTTTTCAACCAGCGTGCCACCAGTTCGACTGTTAAACCGATTCCAATCCCCCACCTTTGGCAGGAATGGAAACCGATGTTCGCGGATCGACATCATCCGGGGCGTGCCGGCTGTGCCATTTTGTATTTCTTCTAGCAGACGTTGAACGGGAGGCATGAAGCGGTATTCCATGGCCACCCACACCGGGGCGGCGACAGAGTCGAATCGGGAGATCACGTCACGACAATCTGCAACCGAAGTGCAGAGGGGTTTTTCACAAAGCAACGGCTTATTGGCAGCTGCCAGGTCGAGCAAAATATCGTGGTGGGTGTCGTTGGGTGAAACAATGACATAAGCGTCGCAGACATCTGCCGACAACATGTCCTTGTAATCGTTGAAGGTTGAAACCGCCCCGGTCGCCATTTCTGCAGACAATTTGCGCATTTTATCGTTGGGATCAGCAATCGCAACAACACTTGCACCGTCCAATAAATTCAAATTTCTGATATGTTCCTGACCCATCATGCCCGAGCCAATCAATCCGTACCGAACCGTCACTTATATCTCCAATACCGGAAGTTTCAGGACAGCTGCGACTTCCCGCAACGTCTGGCGATGATCTCCATAGCTCAAGGCCATGTGGTGTTCGATGCCACTGTTCATAATGTCAGGTAATGTTTCGGCCACCGGCCGGTCAAATCGCACCACGCCCGATGTTCCGGTAAACGCCATCGGCCGCCGCAACATCTCGCCGCCACCGATAACCATTTTTGTTTCACCATACCCTTGCGACATGCGCACCAAAGTCACTCGCCCAGACTTCAGCGGAAACTCATAGAGCAGCGGCATCTTACGATTGGTGTGGATAGTTGCAGACGGAATTACCTGCTCATCCCGCATCGATAGCGGTGCCTGACCGCAATGCCAGACCACTCCGGAATTGTCCTCAATATCCATATCCACCAGATCGGTCAAAAACACCGGCGATCCGGATACTTCCTGCAGGATTAACTGGGTCAACGCTCCGTAGACATCGGCTTCACATGCGCAGGGTATCTTGTTTTCCCCCAACATCGCCGCCGGCCCACAGATGGCGCCGCCATATTCGGTAAATGTTTCGGGCCAGCAACGCAGCGCAAACGCCTGATAGTTACCAGACTGACGAATACCATCCAGAGCTACCTTCAGCCGCAGGGATTTGTCCAGCTCCTCCTGATCGACCTGATCCAGATCGGCCAGTGCTTCAGCGGCCAGTTTATGAACATCGGCTACATCACCTGCATCCGCCTGCATTGCCTGTTCAAACAGGTCTGGCAATTGCAATTCATCCACACTGACACCAGACAATTTGTGCATCTCGTCGGCATCATACTTGCAAGTGTCAAATCCATCGGGATGTGCACCAATCCGTCCAATGCGTTGGCCCTGCAAATTCGCAACCACAGACTTTGCCGCGTCGCTGCACTCCAATTCTGGAACCGAAGCTTTCAATTCAGCAGTTTGGCAAGATCCATCAAACAGTCTCGCTAGTTGATCAACTGAAACTGAAGCCGGGTCAGCATAAAGCCAGGAGAACTTTCTGCGACGCAATCCCAGCGCATGGCTCGCCAGATTAAGTCCACAAAACGAATTAAGCCGCAGCCGGTCGCCTTCACGAGGCTCCGGCACCGCCCAAATCGACAAAGGAACGTCAAGCGTGGTTGCGACATCTGCGATCATCGCAGCGTCTGTAAAGGTCACTTGCAGAACCAGCAATTGCTCAACTTCTGCCTGCTGCAGATCTGCTACAGCTTTGCGTCCAGCTTCCCCATCCATTAATAATGTGCGCGAACCAACAACCTCGCATCCGCTGCGATCCAGCGCGGCGAGCATGGCCGTCAGCTTTTCTTCAGCCAGCGCGACATCAAATGTCTGGCGCCCTATGGGAAGAATTCCAATTCTAGGCATCGCCCCTCACATCCCCTCATAGGCATGACGGAAACTGGCGTCAGCGGGAGCAAATCGTGCGCCACCCTCGCCAAAACAGGAATGGCGACGCCAATCATGGGCCTTTTCGTCGGCAAGCTGGGAAATGTCGCTCATATAGGTGCTCGATTCCCCACGCAGATCACTTTCAATGGCCTGCCAATCGGGATACTGATTGAACGCATCCAGCCAGATCGCTCGTCCCGCGAGAAATCCAGAGGCCCCGGCTTTGAATGCATGATCGAGCACATTTCGAAATTCCTTTTTGCCAGCTCCCGCCGACAACATCACCCATGGACGGCCGGACAATCGACCCATTTCATCGAAGACGGCCTGCACTTCTGCCGAGCCGTCTGCATCAGATGCATTTACCGGGCTTTCCAGCTTGAACACATCGACGCCATAATCGGGCTTGGCAAATTCCTCGACAGACTTCAGTACATCGTCGGCTTTTTTACCCTTCATCTCCACGTATTCTTTTGTTTGATGGGCGTCAGATGCCAGGGGATAGACCAACAGTTCAAACAGGAAAGGTATATCGTATTTGGCGCATTCCTCACCGAGCCGTTTGGTATAATCCTGTTGCGCCTGACACACCTTCGCATCGGCATCGGGACGGTACCAGGCAAGAACTTTGACCGCATCTCCGCCCATCCGCTTAATCTTGGCTACTGACCAGTCATCTATGTCGGAAGACAAGCGACCACCATCAGTTTCCTGAAACAGTGAATCCTCAAGCGTAACGATCAAACCCTTGGTTGGTGAAAACTGGTCTACCGCTTCCGGCACAGCATAGTGGGGGTCGAGCAACATGGCGGTGCTCTGCGCCTGCAGAGTCTCCACCAAAAGCCGTTTAAATCGAGCAACCTCACCCCATGGAGCATCCTCAACCCCGTGATATTTGGCAATCGGATTCTTGATCGGAGGGCGCTGATCAACGGCAGTCATTTTGAAGATGCCATTTTGATCGGCCATGCGACGCATGCCCCACAGTTTTCCAGGTGTCAGTTGCATGCGTTTTTCTCCCGCACAGAATTGGTTGCTTTGCTAGTCGACCGCGAGGCCGCTAGGGACGGTGTCTGGTTTGCCAAGACGTCCCTTTACGGAATCCGTCCCAGTCAATGATTTTAAGAAAGCCACAAGGGCATCGACTTCAATATCGTCGAGATCGATGGGCTGAATATCTATTTTTGATTTCAGGCGTTGGCGCTCACGCTGGTCCTCAAAAGCCACAAAGTCGACCGACGCCAACCATGGGACTGCAGGCAAATTGGCCTGTTCAGGCTTCCAGCTATTCCAACCACCCAGCGGGTCCAGATGATGCCGGACGATCCCTTCCAGCGTTGCATAGGGACCGTTGTGGCCATAGGGACCGCTCAGCTCAACATTGCGCAATTGTGGTGTACGAAAGCGATAGGCGTCTTCCAGACGGTCGCTTTCACCCATATGCCCGACATCGCGAACATAGGGGTCAAAAAGCCGGGTCCTGCCCGGGCCGAAATGCGGCAGCGCCAGCGCGTGGAACTTCTGGTCGGAAAACAACTTTCCCGAATGACAATTTGCACATTGGGCTTCACCAAAGAACAGGTCTTTTCCTGCTATTTGCTGCACGGTCAATGCGCTTCGATCACCCATCAAATAGCGATCGAATGGACTGTCAAAGGATTGCCATTCAAAATTTTGAAACGACGACAGGGCGTTGGCGATGTGGACAATGGTAACGTCTGTCGGCGCTTTTACATCTTCAAATGCGTTGACGAACAAGCGGCCATATTCAAGATTGATCCGCACCCGCTTGGCGAGAATCGGCCAGACATTGTCGATCCGGTCATGGGCAGCGCCGGCCACTTGATTTTCCCTTGGATTGCCGGCCATCTCAAACTGTGATGTCATCGGAAACAATGCCTGAACGGCAAGAATGTTGCCGAGGCCCGACGGCAGCCACTCTTCAGCCGGTGAATCAAAACCGTTATCATAGACATCTGACTTGCTTAGCCGTCCATCATGAAACAGGACGTCTATTTCCTTGGCCCCGAGATTCCACAGGGCGGAGGCATTGCGAGGAATGCGCTTCTTGATGCGGTGGTCGTCCTTTCCCGCGGTGCGGGTGGGACCGACCCCTTCTCCCCCTTCTCCGATGCCTAGCGACAAGCCGTCACCGGTCCCGAAGTTGGGACTATGGCAAGTGCCACACGATATGTTCTGATTGCCTGACAGGATCGGATCAAAAAACAATTTTTGGCCCAGCCGAGCTTTTTTATCGTCCACGGGATGAAAGTCCTTGGAACTCAGCGGGGCAGGAATTTGAGTTGCTTCAACACCTGATGCAGCGATAAAATGAAATCCGGAAAACAGGACCGTCAACAGGACGAGAGAGACACAATGCGTAAGACACTTATTCTTCTGGCCTGTTTGCTGCCCGGCATTGCGCAAGCCGAGATCGAAACCGGCCGCGACCTTATGGATGCCAAGAAATATCATCAGGCGATGCAGGAACTTCTGCCAGCCGCGCGTTCGGGCAATGCTGATGCTGAAGAGTTGATAGGCGTCATGTATGCGATGGGACTTGGTGTGGAGCGCGACGATATTCGGGCATTTGAATGGTATTTGCGGGCTTCGCTTAAGGGGCATCCAGGGGCGCAATCCGGCATTGGCTGGTATTATGAGGTTGGCCGGGGAATGCCCACACCTGACTTGGTTCGTGCCTACACCTGGTACGTGCTCTCTGCCATCGGAGGCGATCCGGACGCGGCCATATCTCAGGAAGAGGTCGTGAAGAAGATGACCCCGGAACAAATTGAAAAAGCCCATATTCTGATCGATGATTACAAAGCGTGGCTTTACCCGTTTCGGTAAATGCAGGTCGCTGGAAAAAACTAGTTTGATTGTGATGACGGGCCGCCGACAAGCAGCGGCCCGCAATAATATTTATTCGATATCTTTGGCAGCGCCAGCGTTGATATCGGCTTCGGCCGCGGCCACCGCTGATGTCAATGCGTCAAACGATTCAGGTCCGCCCTTAACGTTTGCCTTGAACCAGTCATAAACCGGTGCAGCAGCAGACTTGAATGCAGCTTTTTGTTCAGGCGTGGGAACATACAGATCACCACCACCGGCAACAAAGTCCTCATAGGCCTTGATAGACTTGCGCTTTGGCGAAGCGAAAGTTGCCTGCTGCAGAGCAGCAAAACCATCTACAACCACACGGCGCAGGTCTTCTGGCATGGACTTGAACTTGGCGTTATTCATCCACCAAAGAGCGCCCATATAGGCATGGCCATCCAAGGTTACATATTGCAGACCAGCATCCGGGAATTTCATGCCCATAATGTCGGTGATTCCGTTCTTCGAACCTTCGACCACACCTGTTTGAAACGAGGTGAACAGTTCAGGCCAGGGAATCGGGGTTGGAGACGCACCCAGTGCACGAACAAGTTCCTGCGGCAGGTCGGCAACAACGGTACGAATTTTCAGGCCATCCATGTCGGCAGGTGCAGCAACCCGACGCTTGGTATTGGCAAAGTTGCGCCAGCCACCCGTGTTACCGATGGTCATCAGACGAATGGCATCTCCGGAATCAGCCAGCGCCATCTTGCGAATGGTGCGGGTGAAATCACCAGCAAGTACATGCTCGGCAATTCGGTCATCGGCCATCAGATACGGCAGGTCGAGAACCTGCACATATGGGAAGATACCGGAAGCGCCGCCAGAGGTTGAAATATACACATCAATGGAACCATCAGCCACGCCCTGCAGGCATTCTGCACCCTTCGAGCAAAGCTGTGTACCGATGAACAGCTCAACAGCAATTGAGCCGTTTGATGCAGCTTCCACGTAGTTTTTGAATACCACAAGACCATCATAGTCTTCGTCATTTTCGTTCGAGTTGGCAGTGGCGCGGATTGTATAATCTGCCGCCATTGCCACAACTGATGTCGTTGCAAGCATCGCTGCCAGCGTGACGGTTTTCATAAATTTTTTGTAACTACCCAGCTACCCCAACCTGATGCTTTTATAGACGGCCCATCAGA
>JAALLE010000031.1 GCA_011087605.1 Hyphomicrobiales bacterium | reverse complement strand
GTCTGATGGGCCGTCTATAAAAGCATCAGGTTGGGGTAGCTGGGTAGTTACCAAAAATCATCTCTTAGGCAAAATCACTTCTCTGTCTCATGAATGCTGACGGGGAACACGTCACTTTTCAAAGAATTGGCACCTCCGAATTGGTGGGAGACGTTCAGTGAATACGGCCCGCATTCGCATAAATCACGCTGGTCCATATGTCACATTTCAAGATGGCGGACGTCCTGGGCATATGAGGTTTGGTGTATCCGCTTCGGGACCCATGGACCGCGCGTCTTTCACCGCCGCCAATCTATCCATCGGCAACAAGGCCGATGCGACCACAATAGAAGTGTCGATGGGTGGACTATCGCTGGAATGCATATCAGGGGACATTACCCTGGCTATCTGCGGTGGGGAATTTAGTGTCGAGCTTGGGGAAGAAGTCTACAATTCCAGCGTTGTTCTAACGATAAAAGTGGGCCAACATCTTTCGATTCGGCCGGGGAAATCAGGTAGTTGGTGTTATTTGGCAATCGCCGGCCAAGTGGACGTTCCGCAATGGTTGGGAAAGTCTGCTACCCATGCCCTGTCCGGGTTTGGCGGAGGTGTTGTCACCCCAGGCCTGGAATTCGATGTTCTCAATTCTCGAGCGCAGCCTGAATTCAACGGTCCCATTCCAACTTTCCAAGCTCGAAAGTTTGGCAGGCATCTGCGTGTTGTATTGGGGCCTCAGGAGCAATACTTTACACCAGAAGCGCTGAAGCAATTCCTTGGATCGGAATTCACACTCAGCGACGCTTATGATCGCATGGGAGTACGGCTAAAAGGTCCAAGTTTGAAAATGAACGGTGCACTTTCAATCCCCTCAGAGCCAATTTTGAAAGGCTCCATCCAGGTGGCAGGTGATGGGGTTCCAACAATTTTGCTGGCTGATCACCAAACCACCGGAGGTTATCCAAAAATTGCCACAGTAATATCTGCCGATATCGACGATTTTGTCCAACTCAGGCCGCGCCAGAAAATCCGCTTTCACGCTGTTGATCCAAAGCAGGCAATTATGCTGGCTCGCATAAGAGCAATTGAATTGCGATCCTACTTCGAAGCGCTTTCCCGTTAGAATTTACGTCAGCCTGAATCGGTGAATGACAGCCACTTTCCTCAGTGAAAGCTTAAGCAACTCTAGGGTCAGCAACAGGAATGGCGTTCGCCAGATATTCAGAAAAGCGGCGGAGACCTTCTTTCAGGATTGATGGCGAGTTGGCATATCCGATACGCAAATATCCTTCCATGCTTAAGGCCGATCCCGGCATCAACAAAACACCTGTCTTGTGCAGAAGATCAACGCATAATTCGCGGGAAGAAATATCGGAATCGTAGCGCAGCAAAGCTGTAGTTCCAGACTTTGGCTTAATCCAGGATATTTCCTTTTGCTGGTCGACCCAATCGGACAGCATTTGCAGATTGCCGCGCGTGATTTGATGGCTTCGCTGAAGCACTTTGTCACGATTTTGCAGGGCCATGGTCGCAAAATGGTCGTCAATCAAGCCGACCGAAATCGTGTCGTAGTCGCGATGGATGGCCACTTGTTCAAGGAAATCAGCCGGGCCAGCAATCCAGCCCAAGCGTAGTCCCGCCAACGAAAATGCTTTTGATGTGCTCGCGGTGCTGATGCCTTTTTCATAGATATCGACCATCGATTTAGTAATACCATCACCATGTTGATCAGCTCCGCGATAAACCTCATCACACAGCACCCAGGCGCCTGCCTGGCGCGCGATGTCAGCGATCTCTTCCAGCATTGTTGGATCCATCAACGAGCCCGTTGGATTGTTGGGATTGTTGATGGCAATAAGTTTTGTACCAGGCGTCGCCATGCTCCTCAAAGTATCCAGATCCGGCAGGAAACCGTCTTTCTCAAGTAGTTGCAGATGCTGCACGTCTGCTCCGATACTGGCAGGAATCGAATAGTGTTGCTGATAGGTCGGCACCACAGAAATCACCCGATCTCCCCGACTTACCAACGTCTTGTGAACCAACATATTGGCACCAATCGTGCCATGGGTAACGACGATGTTTTCAATCGACTGTTTTTCGTAGAATGCGGCGATTTCTGACCTCAACGGATCAGATCCCTCAATCGCACCGTAGGTCATTTTCATGTCGAGAATTTGCGACAACCCATCGTGATTCTTGCCGCAAATCTTCAGCAATTCATCAATCGTAAGGCTTTCAACGCATGTTTCAGCCAGATTCCACTCGCATTTGGTTTCCCATTCGTTCATCCAAATTTCAACGCCAAATGGTTCAATATCCACGCAACCGACTCCCAATTTTCATGCAATGACTAGTGATGCTATCAACGACGGCAGACTGTAATATTTTTGGTGACGAATACAATAAGCTTAAACAAAAATGCCAGACGGGGCGTCGCGTCTACGATTGAGATATTACGCGGCCCGCTCACGAAACCGTGTTGACCAGATAACTTTTTTCAAAAGGTTTTCCGGGCTATCTAACACGCATGAGAGATGTGCTGTCCATTTCGGTTGCTGCCTGTTTCGTGCTGATTTCCGCCCTGGCGAATTTCAGCAACACTTATGCGTCTGAAAAGCAGGACCAGATGTCCGGAACGCAGATTGCAGTTATTTCAACCCCGGAAGTTCAATCAATCCCTGCCGATGAGGCATCGACGGGCGAAAACCAGGCTTCTGTAGAAGATGATGATTGCCCCTGCAAAAATCACCTTGGCTCGGCCAAGTTTTTATGCGGAGTCGCTCTGGCATTGCTCGACAATCCAGCCGCACTTCATTCTCCACTTCCCAGCAAAACAAAGTACATGCTGGTCAAGTCAGCCGCTGTGTCCGACTATGTAGACCGCTTGAAAAGGCCGCCACGAACCATCCTTTGAATCTGAATCCGCGCACCAATTGTGCCCAAATTCGCATCAAAGGATCCTTTAAATGCTGGACCACCGCATCCAAAGCCGGCACAGCCGGCGGCTATTTTTGCTGTCATCAGGCAGTATAACCTTACTAACATTGGCTGGTTGCGCCCGCCCAAAAAGTCGGCGCGACACCCATGCTCTAAAACTCGCAGGGCAAGCCAAACGCCCTACCCCGTATGGGGCTTTTCCCAACGAGGCATTTCCTATCGCCGCAATTCCTCGTGGTCGGTTGGAACGCAAATTTCAACGCCAGCGAGTGCGTTATGTAACCGATGAAAAACCCGGAACAGTTATCGTCGATACCGGCAATTTTTACCTCTATCATGTTGAGCGTAAAGGCTGGGCGATGCGCTACGGCGTGGGCCTTGGGCGTGCCGGGTTTGCCTGGTCCGGGCGAGCCAGAATCGCCTGGAAGCGCAAATGGCCAACTTGGACTCCTCCCGAGGAAATGATTGCCCGGCAGCCGGAACTCGTCAAATGGGGAGTTGCCTATGGTGGCATGCCACCTGGTCTGGATAATCCGTTGGGAGCGCGAGCGCTCTACATTTTTCAAGGTAACAAAGACACTCTCTATCGACTCCATGGGACCCCTGAAGTCTCAAGCATTGGCCGTGCCGTTTCGAGCGGATGCGTCCGTCTGACAAATCACGACATCATCGATCTTTATGCGCGGGTGCGATCGGGCTCACCCATCGTTGTCATCTAACCACACCCAATCAATTAGAAAGCAAATAACATGGACAAAAAAACCACAATCAATCGTCGCAGCTTCGTCAGTTCATTCGTGTTGGGAGGTGCAGCAGGGTTCATGCTGTCGCCAACGATTTCCTTGGCCCAGACCGTTCAGGGGCTCTACGGCAACATCCCGCTTAAAGACGAAATTATGGGCAACCAAAACGCCAGGGTGACCCTGTTGGAATATGCTTCCATGACCTGCCCCCACTGCAAGGCCTTTCACGAGAAAATCTTACCGGACATCAAGAAGAGCTATATTAACACCGGCAGGGTCAAATATGTGCTCCGCCCCTTCCCTTTCGATGGCGACCGCCGTGGCGAAGCCGCATTCATGTTGGCCAAATGCGCACCCAACGACAATTATTACGCCATGTTGGACGCCCTGTTTGCCAGCCAGCAGAACTGGGCAGGCAAAGGCAATCCGGTCCCCGAATTGCTTCGAATTTCCAAATTGTCTGGCATGACGGAATCAGATTTTAAGGCCTGCCTTTCCAATCAGGAGCTTTTGACGCGCATAATCGATGGTCGAAATCTGGCGGTGCAGAAATTCAACGTCAGATCAACACCAACAGTATTCATCAATGATCAGCGCTTCAATGAACCTGCAACCGTGGAAAATCTATCTGCCGCATTGGATGGCGCGTTAGCCAGTTAGGAAGCCGTTTATGGATAGCAAGACAAACCGAACAATGTTTCGAAAAAAACATTCAAAGCAGAGTGATATTTCGACCATGGGCGAGCGCTACATTTATCGTGACGCCGCTCGAGAGTCCATGGGTCAGATCGCTCATAAAATCGGCTTTTCATCTGACGAAATTTCCGAGTTGAAGAGGCTTTACCTTTCTGAATTCAAGGGAATTAAACAATGAAATCAGGTTAAGTCACTGATTTTTAGAAATTTTTACCACTGCCTTCAAGGCAGTGATCCAACAATTCAGCAAACTCAACAGTGCCCAATTGATCGAATGTGGATGCAAGGTCGTGGAGCGAGCGGGATCGTTCCACTCCTAGAACAGGTCGCGCAAAGTTATAGAATTTTTTAGAAATTTCTTCGTCGCTTAAGGGTACCTCAGCATCACCGCGCGGTGAACGTGGTTGATCCTCGAGCCGTCGCCCATCACTTGTAATGAGAGTTACCTGCGCCCACCGCTTTTTGATGCTCTTTGCCGTCAGTTCCGGGTCATCTATCAATCTGGTTGCCCGACTAATTCTCAAAATATCCGGGTCCTGCAGGATTGGATCCTGCAATTCCTCAGCCCCGATTTTTCCTCGCACAATCATGATCGCAACCGGAAAGGCAATCCCATAGGCAAATTCGTCCCAGTTTGCAGGTTCGTGCCCCGCCAACCTTGTCGCATAGTGAAAGGTCTTGATTTCCACACACTCAATTTGCTGATGAGTCAAACTGTTATCGCGCATCAAATTGTGTACCGCGTCAATGGACGGATGTGCCCAACGGCAGCACGGGTAAAGCTTGTAATGAGTGTGGTCGACAGTTAGCCACTCACTCCCCAGGCCGCTCCAGTAGGGCTTTGCTGCTTCGCTATCGCAAGTTAATGCCGGTGCGCCCGTAAAATCCTGCTGTGCAAGATAGGCCGCCGAAACACCACACGGGGCTCCCCAACCGACACCATCACGCAACATGGTTGGATGATCGATGCAACGCATCATCTGGCTGCGTGGACCGTGATATTCGCCAATACCGGCAGCATGGGCAATTTGTTGCGGGTTGCACCCCAGCAATTTCGCACACGCTACGGCCACGCCAACCGCCGTCCATGCGCCAGAAGTGTGATAGTCGCTGCAAGTTGCATGTTGCACCTGTCCCGCCCGATAACTGACCTCATAGGCGATTGCCAGAACAACAGCGAACTCCTCGCCGCTCATTTGCCGTCCGTTTCGGTGTAACGCGTCAATGACCGCGAATAAGGCGGGAAACACCGCCGACCCGGCATGACCCTTGTTGGGCGTTGTCCCGTCATGTGCGTCTACACTGTCCAACGTCATGGCACCCGCCATGGCCGCTCCGGTCGGGCTGACCAAACCACCATCCATCAGCACCCGACTGGGAAAACGGTCTCCCGCCCCATACAGAAGTGGAGATACCCGCCGTGCGGTTTTGGCCATCAGTGTCGTTGAGCCAATCGCTGCAACACCCATTGTGTCCAAAAAACTGCGGCGCAATACGACCAGTAATTCCAACGGCAGATCGTCAAAGCTTAGCGCATCAACAAACTCGGAAAAACCACTCACTGCGTAGAAATGCCCTTGCGGTTTCCCCTCAGCACGAATTTTTGAACCTTGCCGGTTGCTGTCTTTGGCAGGTCGTCCACAAAACTAACCCATTTTGGAGTTTTGAAATGAGCCAGATTGCTCCGGACATGCTGTTTGAGTTCATCTTCACTCGCCTGCTGTCCAGATCGCTGAATAACGAAGGCGTGGGGCGCTTCCCCCCATTTCTCGTGGGGCATTCCGACTACTGCAACCTCCAGCACCGCCGGATGTCGCAACAGACACCCTTCCACTTCCACGGAAGAGATATTCTCACCACCACTAATTATCACGTCCTTGAAGCGGTCCCTGATTTCCATATAGCCGTCAGGATGCACGACGGCAGCGTCGCCCGAATGAAACCAGCCATCTTTTATCGCAGCATCGGTGGCGTCAGGATCATTGTAATAACCCTTCATAACGACATTGCCGCGAACCGTAATTTCTCCCAGCGTTTCTCCGTCATGGGGAACTTCATCACCGTTTTCATCGACAATCCGCAGCTCACCTGAACTGACCAGTTCGACACCCTGTCGTGACTTGACAATCGCTCTTTCAGCCGCCGAAAGATGTTGATGTTCAGGTCGCGCCTCACAAAATGTGATCAGCGGTGCAGTTTCGGTCAAACCATATACATGCGTCAGCTCCCATCCCAGTTCTGTCTCCACCAGTTCTATCGTTGCCGCTGCAGGCGGAGCTCCGGCAGTAAACAACCTAACTCCCCTGGGGGCCCCCTTGCGCAATTCTGAAGGTGCGTTTGCAATTCCGATCAACACCGTTGGTGCTGCACAGAACATGGTGATCTTTTCTTTGGTTATGAGCTCAAAAATGGCACCCGGCTCCACCTTTCGAAGACACACATGGGTCATGCCCCGGGCTGTATTGATCCACGTAAATGTCCAGCCATTTGCATGAAACATCGGCAACGTCCAAAGGTAGCGATCAGCCGGGGTCAGATGGTGATGCGCCAGGGTTCCCATGATATTGAGATAGGCGTTGCGGTGGGTAATCATCACTCCCTTGGGACGCGCCGTGGTGCCGCTGGTATAGTTGATGGTCGTCAAGTCTTCTTCGGAAATCGACACCTCAGTGAAATCCGGTGAGCGTTTGGCCAACTCATCCTCGTAGTTGATCCAGTTCTCCCCCTGCCCTTCCATAGCAACAAAATGCTCAACTCCGGTGAGACGGTCCCGAATGCCGTCAATGGCATCGATATAATCGGGATCGGCGCAGACGATCTTGGCACCACAATGGTTGATAATGTAATCAAAATCGTCCGGCAGCAGCCGATAATTTATTGGCACCAAAATCGCGCCAATCTGGGGAACGGCGTAATATGCTTCCAGATGAGAATGAGTATTGGGCGCGATATAGGCTACCCGATCTCCTTTTTTGACACCCATGGCCTGAAGCGCCGAGGACCATTGCCCACATCGGTCCAGAAATTCGCCATAGGTAAACCGCCTATCGCCATCCACCACGGCTTCCCGGTCGGCATAAAGTCGTCGCGCCCGGCGGGCAAATTCGATCGGACTAAGGGGCACTTCCATGATATGTTCTTGCACAGACTACTAATTGCGGGAAACCATCGTCGTTCAAATTCTTCGATATTGCTAGGGTTGGGACGGAATTAATCCGGTTGGCAATCCATCCATACTTTGCAAATTTTCCGACTCCCAATGGCCTTGTATTCCATCAGATCCTTTGTTGTTTGCCCAGTTCTCGAGTGATGCCCGTTCCCCTTCATAGGCGAACAACGGCACGCCAAATCCACAGGAAGTTTGCACAAGATCAATCGACAGCCGCATAATCTGGCGTGCTCCCAGCGGGGCCTCTCCATTGAAATGCGTCGCAACCAAATCGGTAAATTCTGACGTTGACCAGTTGACTGCATCCCCAGTTCCGTAAAGACGCATTATCTGTGGCGGACCGGCAAAGGCGCGCAGCATAATTGTCATGCGACCATCGGCCAGGATGTGTGCAGCGGTCTCATTGCCGCTGCCAGTCCGATCCAAATAGATCACCGTCGACTGATCCAGAACCCGAAGCGCACCAATTTCCCGGGGCGAAATATTGATCCGGCTACCATCGGCAGCAGTTGAGGTAAAGAACATCTGCTGTCTCAAAATGAAGTCTTGATGCTTTTGCTCAAGACACTGAAATTGTTGAGCCATAAAGGCCTCCTCTATCCATCACTTTCAATCAATCTACTTGGGGTCAGGGCCCAAGGCCCAACCCTAGCCGGAACAGACCAAAGTGCAAATTGCACTTCACTCATATCTACCCCATTGTACTTTGTTAGCACGACCGCAATCCATGATCAGTCAAGGTACCTAGAAATGACGGATTCACGACTTGAGCCTATCTACCGCGCGCTGGACGCCCACAATCTCGATGCAGCAGCCATCGTACCTGGTTCCAACTTCAAACGGTTGTTCGCAATCGACTTTCACTTGATGGAACGACCATTGGTCATATTGATACCCAGAAATTCAGATCCTGTTGCGATCGTGCCACGATTGGAAATGGGCTCCTTTGATTCCTTGGATTTCCAAGGCCCGGTATTTTCATGGCCTGATGAAGAGGGTTATGACGCAGCCTTTGCTTCTGCCGCTGACTGTTTGCCAGAACTCCAAGCTGCCCAAAACTTCGGGCTTGAAGCTCAACGGATGCGAGTGTTTGAACAAATGGCGCTACAGAAGGTGTTTCCCAACGCGATATTCAGGGATTCACATGCAGAAATTTCCGAAATCCGATTGATAAAAACATCAAGCGAAATCGACAATCTGAAGAAGGCAATTCAGATCTCCGAAGCTGCATTGGAAGCGACACTGCAGCAGGTTGAAGTGGGTCAAACGGAAAAACAGATTGAAGCAATCTTGCTCAAGGAACTGTTTGCCAACGGTGCTGATGGATTGGCATTTGATCCAATCGTGGCCGCCGGAGAAAATTCTGCTCAACCGCACGCGTCAGCTCGGCACGATTACCAAATCAAAGAAGGGGATGCCCTGATGTTTGATTTTGGAGCCAGCTGGAATGGTTATAACGCCGACATAACTCGCACATTTTTCATCAAACAAGTGTCAGAGCACGACCGGGCCTTCTATGAAACCGTTCTCAGTGCGAATGAGCGGGGGAAACTGGTCAGTCGCGCCGGCACATCCGCCCATGAAGTTGATGATCAGGTACAAAAAGTGTTGGAGAATTCGCAATTCGCTCAGTTCCGGCGCCACAAGACCGGTCACGGCCTGGGTCTGGATGTGCACGAAGCCCCGCAAATCATGCGGGGCAACCGCACACCCCTCCAAACAGGCATGGTGTTTACTGTTGAGCCCGGACTTTATCGACAAGGCGAATGCGGTGTGCGCATCGAAGATGACGTAGTCGTTACCGATACCGGCATTGAATGCCTGACATCCTTTCCCCGCGACCTCCGGCTGGTGGGCTAGAGCCGGCCGCATGAGTGCGACATCCTGAACATAAAGTAACAGAGGTTGGCATCACCGCCACCGCCATGCTAATCAGGTGGCTCAACATGGAGATTTTATGTCCCGTTAAGGTGGGGTGGCAAAGAGGTCACCCGTAGCAAGTCAAAGACAAATCAACTGGAACCTGCTTGAGGTGACCAGAAAAATATTTGTGGCTGTATCCAAAACACCTTAGTTCGTCTTCGATGCAGGACGGACCATGAAAGTCCCTTTCAATGAAACGCGAATATTTAGATTTCCTCAAATCAACTGAAACCAATGAACCGCCAAAACCTGCCCGTTCTGCTCTGCAAGATCTGGGTTGGCAGTCTTTTTTTGCCCAGCAAATCGATATCGAAGATTTGGCAAAAACCCCGCCGGTACGGGTAACCGAAGTCCACCGCAATGGTCTTCAGATTGTAGGTGATAATATCGATTTGATGATCCCTCCCGGACCGGAGGCAACTGTCGGCGACTGGTTGTTGCTCAATCAGGATCAGCCAGACAGAAGCCAGCTGCTCGAACGCAAAAGTCTGATCCAACGCCGCGCCGCAGGTCATGATCGCAGGGTCCAGCTGATCGCCGCCAATATTGATACGGCATTCATCGTCAGTTCCTGCAACGCAGACTTTAATGTCGCTCGGCTGGAACGCTATATTGCCTTGGCGTTTGAGGCCGACGTTGCACCTGTCATTGTTTTGACGAAGGCCGACCTGGTCACTGATGTGGGAGACTATGTGAAAAAGGCGGAACGAATGTCTGCCAGCGTTCCGGTTATCTGCCTCGACGCGCGTGGCGAGCAACCTCAATCTAAACTCGCCGCCTGGTGTGGGCCCGGTCAGACCGTTGCCTTTTTGGGTTCATCTGGCGTCGGGAAATCAACTCTGACCAATGCTCTGGCCGGATCTCAGAAAATTGAAACACAGTCGATACGCGAAGACGACGCCAAGGGGCGCCACACAACAACGAGACGCCAGTTGCATTTTCTGTCGAATGGATGCGCTGTTCTCGACACTCCCGGCATGCGTGAACTCCAACTGACGGACGTTAAATCGGGGATTGCAAATCTGTTTTCGGACATTGAAGAACTGACAGGACAATGCCGGTTCAACGACTGCAGCCACACGCAAGAACCTGGCTGCGCAGTCCTTGAAGCCCTCGCGAAAGAGGAAATCGACGTTGCTCGGGTTCAGCGATGGCGAAAACTGATCGCTGAAGAACAATACAATACCGCAACACTGGCGGAGCGCAGAGCCAAGGACAGGAGTTTCGGCAAACTCATTCGTCAAGTTCAAAAAGACAACAGAAAATAGCCGTCTTTTCGTTCCCGTACAGGTCGAGGTCCATTGGTCAATATCCGGCGCTGAACTGGGTCAGTTCGTCGCCGGATAATCAATTAGGTTGCTATGCGTTTGATCTGAAGGTGTTGCTCGGCTTGAAAGAAGAGACCACTGGTTCACGCGGGTCGTTGACCCAAAGCTGTCGATCGGGATGCATTCCAGACCCCTGGATTGCGGGAACTGCTGACCGGCGCATCCGATTCAACAGGCGAGTTTCTGCGGTACCGCAATTCGGGTGCATGCCGCCATTATCGGCAACGACCTTCTCCCACCTTGCCTTGCGTTCGGCCAAAATCGCGGGATCGTTAAGAGGCGTGCAGTTCAACTCGTTGTTGTTGAGATCTGCGGTTATTTCATCGCCATCCTCAACAAATGCGATCGGACCACCAAGGGCCGCTTCCGGGCCAACATGGCCGATCACCAATCCAACAGACCCCCCGGAAAAACGTGCATCGGTCATCAGGCCAACCACGATTTCCCGTTCACGACACAAAGTGGTGATGCGAGAAGTGGAATCGAGCATTTCCGGCATCCCGGGGGCACCGCTTGGACCTTCGTAACGCACAATGATCATGTCATGATGCTGAAAACTTTCAGGTGCTGTGTCCAGCGCATCCAACAGGCCCTGTTCGCCTTCAAATACCCTGGCTGACCCGCGGAAAATATTGTCTTCAAGACCACCTTCCACACCTGCCAACTTCAAGATAGCGCTGAACTCAGGCGAAAGATTGCCTCCCAGCAGGCGCAACCCGCCAGTTGGTTTATAAGGTTTTTCAACTGGGTAGACGACCACGCCGTCTGCAGAAGGTGTATTCAGCCTTGCTACCTGCTCCGCCAATGTTTCACCTGTACAGGTTGTAACATCGCCATTTAACAGTCCGGCTTCCAAAAGTTCCTTGACGATGACCTGAACGCCACCCACGCGGTCAATGTCAACCATTGAATAAAGGCCGTATGGGCGCGCATCCGTCAGCACGGGCACGACGTGCTGGGATAGATGATTAAATTCCTCGGGCGTCATAATGTCACCCCAGAAATTGGCAAATCCGGCGGCCCGGGCAATTTCAGGTGCATGTAGGACAACATTTGTCGAACCGCCAACCGCCATGGCGACAATGACGGCATTGCGCAGAGAATCGCGTCCGACAATATCCCTTGGCTTAACGCCATTTTCAATCATCTGTTTGAGATAGCGCACCAAATCAATCGGGAATTCATTCATCCGTTTTGGATCATCCGACGGGGGTGCAACCATGTCCAAGGGCTGCATGCCAACAACGCCGATGAAAGTCTGCATGGTGTTATAGGTAAACATACCACCACAGCTGCCAAATCCGGGACAGGCTGCACAGGAGATATGCATTCTGTGTTCAGGGTCTTCGTGTCCCGCAACCTGATAAGCGGTCACCAGATCAATCGGCTCGTTCGAACGCGGATCAACGGCTGGACGGATCGATCCGTCCGACATCATGATCGCTGGCTGATTGTGCTCCAGCAGCGCAGCCAAAGTCCCGACAGGCGGCTTGTCGCATGCAACCACGGCAATTGTTCCCGCCAGTCCGCTGGCGCTCAAATGTTCGCAAACGCTGTCGTGGGTCACTTCACGCCCAATCAGCGAGTAGCGCATTTCCCGAGTGCCGTTGCGAATGCCGTCGGACGTTGCCACGGTGTATTCCGGTTGGACCAGGCGCATAGCCATCTTATCGGCTTCGGTTCCGATATTTTCCAATAGGCAGGCGTGGATGGCTTCGACTTTATCCTGAACACCGATATAGCACTGACTATCGCCTTTGTTTCCCACCACGCCGACAGACGGCTTGTGGATCAATTCGATATCGGTGCCCAGTTCGCGGGCAATTCCAAATGCCTGGGCACTGCGGCCAGGGTGTTCATCAATGACAACGGGATCAGTTTTGGACAAAGGTAATACTCCTGAATCTGTCACGAGCGCTGCAGGTGAGTGCAGCGTTGCATATTTCGCTGTTTGTACACTTGCCAACCAGATAGAACATGATGGAACAAAAAGGTACTGTTTTTAGCAGTCAGCAATCAAAATTCCTGCGCCCAAACGTGGGAAAGACAAAAAAGGCAATAAATATGACGACACCCGAACAAAAAATTCAATCCATGGGTCTGTCACTTCCAGCACCAGTGAAAGTTCCAACTTCTGTGCATCTGCCTTTCTCATTCATCAATGTTCGAGGCGACCGAGCCTTCATTTCCGGTCACCCCAAACAAGATCAGGATGGCGGTATTGCCGGCCCCTTTGGTCAAGTTGGTGAGGATTTGACAATGCAAGAAGCTCAATTGGCATCACGCGATATTGGATTATCGGTATTGGCTAATCTCAAAGCCGAAATTGGCGAACTTTCCCGCGTTGCTGGCTGGCTCCGAGTTTTTGGTATGGTAAATTCCGCTCCGGGATTTGATCAGCAACATCTGGTAATCAATGGATTTAGCGACTTTATCATTGAAGTGTTCGGATCAGATGTCGGGCGGCATGCGCGTTCAGCAATCGGCGTTGCCGGCTTGCCGTTGAACCTGGCAATTGAAATCGAAGGCGAAATCCTATTGTCAGAATGACTGGTTAGCCCACATCAAGTTGCAGAATTTGACAATTATCGGGTTGCACCCCGGTCAATGCACGAATGAAATTACCGTGGGTAACGATCGCCACCGAATGAACACGTTCTTGCTGAAGCCAATGAACAAATGAATCTGCCCGGTCTTGCAATGTTGAATGTGGCTCAACGGAAATCCCGCGATGATCTTTTTCCTCATCATGCCACCAGCAATCGTCGAGATGATCAAATTCCAGATGCGGGTAGTCAACCGCCAATTCGTGCGGTGGGCGTCCGACGTCACAACTGTTTGTCAGTTGCTCCCGGACCAAAGCGTTGACCTGCATGGGCAGGCTGTTTTGGAAGATCAGAGCCGCTGTTTGAAGTGTTCGGGTAAGTGGCGAAACGATGATGCGATCGACCGGAAGGTTCCGTGCCGCAATTTGGGTTTGCCGTGCCTGCCGCTCTCCGAGTTCGGTCAACGGTGCGTCGAATATCATCGGGTCCGGAGCATCCGGATCATAAAACAGCATTGAATTGCGATTGAGCGTGTCGAATAAGATAAATAGTCATGGAAACTCTTAAATTTGGCTGTGATACATGCTTAGCAGGTGTAATTCATACCCAGTCGCCCACCATCGACATAGATGGTTTCTCCTGTGATATAGCTGGCTTTGTCGCTGGTCAGAAACGCGACAACGTCTCCAATTTCACGCGGCGAACCGATGCGCTGCAGCGGCGTGCGCGACATTACCATTTTCATTGCATCGGGATTGGCATTTACACCAGCCAGCATGTCCGTGTCGATCGATCCGGGGCCGACGGCATTAACGCGAATGCCATGAGGCGCCAGGGCCAGAGACGAAGATTTGGTCAACTGCATGACGCCGCCCTTCGATGCACAGTATGAGGCGATTGTCGGAATGGCCACGTGGGCATTGATCGAAGACATGTTGACAATTGAACCTGGGATCTTGTTAGCAACCATCGACTTGGCGGCCCGTTGCAACGCAACAAAAGTGCCCAGCAGATTGACATTGATGACCTCCATAAACTGTTCAGGAGTTGTTTCCAGAAAGTCCCCCGGCCGAGCTATCCCTGCATTGTTGACCAAAATTGAAACGAAACCAATATCAGATTCAATTTGCTCAAACATCGCTTCAATCTGTTGCGGATCGGCCAAATCGCACACCAGTGCAACGGTGCCGTCTCCCAATTTTTCGGCCGCCGCATTGACGCCTGCCTCATTGATATCTGCCAGGACAATTCGGGCACCGTTATCTTTGATAGCCTCTGCACAGGCGAAGCCAATGCCCTGTGCACCACCAGTAATCAAAGCAATGGGTGATTCTGTCATAGATCAATCTCCGTAAATGAGTCCGGCATGCGGGCAGCGGCCTCCACCAGTATGTCAATTATTGTGTTGTCCGATTGAGACCTCAGCGCAAGCAGAAATTAGCAGTTCCACACATCATCAAACATGCAAACCAGACAATTCATGCAACAAAAAATGGCTACAGCCTTAATATGTGGGAATTCCCGGATCGCCAACAAAATTCGAATTGGCAATTGCCACGGAATGTTGCCAAAATAAATTGCCCCCGGCTTACAACATTCCAAGAGGTATCATGTCCGACAATAAGACCGCACTCATCATCAGCGCACACGCGGCAGATTTTGTTTGGCGCTGTGGAGGCGCCATCGCTCTGCATCAAAAACTTGGTTACGACGTGACAGTCGCCTGCCTGTCGTTTGGTGAACGCGGCGAAAGCGCAAAGCTTTGGAAACAGGAAGGTATGACATTAGATAAGGTGAAGGCGGCACGCCAGCATGAGGCAGAAAACGCCGCAAAGGCCCTGGATGTCCACGAAATCGAATTCCTCGATCTTGGCGACTATCCGCTTAATCTCGATAATGACGCCAAGTTTAAACTGGTCGATATCATCCGCAGAGTTCAGCCCAATTTCATGATGAGCCATTCCAAATACGATCCTTATAATACCGACCACATGTACACGACCGAGATTGCCATGGAAGTGAGAATGATTGCCCAAGCATGGGGGCATAATCCTGGAGAAAAGGTTCTCGGCGCACCACAGCTATATCTGTTTGAGCCTCATCAGACTGAGCAGATGGGTTGGATACCAAATGTCTTCCTCGATATTACCGATGTGTGGGACAAAAAACGCGCAGCGATAGAGTGCATGGAGGGCCAGCACCATCTGTGGGACTATTACACCAATGTCGCGGAAAACCGAGCCAACCATTTCCGCCGCAATTCAGGCGGTCAGGCCGGTGGTCGCGCTGCAAAATATGCCGAAGGATTCCAAACCGTGTATCCGATCTGCGTTGATGAGCTTTAAGGAGAACCGAAATGGATCATGTTGTTGTACAAAACATAGTACGGGCCGACCTCGCCATCGCTAAAGAGCTTGGAAAGGCGGGAGTTGCCACGGTGCATGAAGCTCAGGGGCGCAAAGGTCTGGCCGCAAGTTATATGCGTCCGATTTATAAAGGTGCATCAATATCTGGCCCGGCCGTAACAATACTCGCGCGCCCTTGCGACAACTGGATGCTGCATGTAGCGATTGAACAGGTCCAACCTGGCGACGTCCTTGTTCTGGCTGTTACCAGCCCAAGCGATGCCGGATATTTTGGCGACCTGATTGCCACGTCGTTGAAGGCGCGTGGTGGATTGGGACTGATCATTGATGGTGGTGTTCGAGATACCAAGGATCTGGAAGAAATGAACGTTCCCGTCTGGTCGAAATGCGTTGGCTCGCAAGGCACCGTCAAGGGGACGCTCGGTTCAGTCAATATTCCTGTCGTTTGTGCCGGCATGGCGGTTAATCCCGGCGACATCGTGCTGGCCGATGATGATGGTGTATGCGTCGTTCACCGCGAAGAGGCAGAGCAAGTATTGGAAGCGACCCGCGCCAGACTGGCTAATGAAGAAGAGAAACGTCAACGGCTTGCTGATGGAGAACTAGGCCTCGACATGTATAACATGCGCCAGCGCTTGGCCGACAAAGGTCTGAAATATGTCTGATCAAATGGCGGTGCCTTGCATGTGGATGCGCGGTGGCACTTCAAAAGGCGGCTATTTTCTAAAGCAAGATCTACCAGCGGATGCAGATGAGGGGCAGGCATTTCTGCTCGCGGTGATGGGTTCGCCGGACGACCGGCAAATCGATGGTATGGGCGGTGCTGACCCACTCACGTCAAAAGTTGCGGTCGTTAGCAAGTCAAAGCGACCGGGGGTTGATGTTGACTATCTGTTTCTGCAGGTAATGGTCGATAAACCAACCGTCACTGACGCTCAAAACTGCGGCAATATTCTGGCCGGAGTGGGTCCATTTTCCATCGAACGAGGATTGATTGAGGCACAACAAGGGGAAACCCGCGTTTCAATCTTTATGGAGAATACGGGCCAGATCGCCGTCGCGACGGTGCAAACACCCGGTGGTCAAGTGACTTATCAAGGCGATGCGCGTATTGACGGCGTTCCCGGCACAGCAGCAGCCATTCCATTAGAATTTAAGGACACCGCCGGATCCAGTTGCGGATCGCTTTTGCCAACCGGCAATGTGGTTGATCTGATCGATGGCATTGAAGTCACAATGATCGACAACGGCATGCCTTGCGTGGTGATGAGGGCCAGCAGCATGGGAATCTCAGGCCAGGAAAGTCGTGAACAACTGGAAGCCGACACCAATTTGAAGTCAAAACTTGAATCGATCCGCCTGCAATGCGGCCCTTTGATGAATCTTGGTGATGTCAGCGATAAAACCGTGCCCAAAATGTCGATGGTGAGCGCACCTCAACACGGCGGCGCCATTTCAACACGAACTTTTATCCCGCACCGCTGTCATGCAAGCATCGGGGTGTTGGGCGCTGTCAGCGTCGCTACCGCCTGCCTTCTTGACGGCTCTCCGGCTCAAACCATGGCGAAAGTTGCGTCTGGAGAAAACAAGATTATGCCAATTGAACATCCCATTGGCGAAACGACTATTGTCGCCCACATGCAGGACGGAGAAGTTGCCAGCGCCGCTATTTTGCGCACTGCGAATAAATTGATGGACGGCGTGGTGTTTGCCTGACGGCAACTGGCCGGACTTACCGCCTATCGTTTCTGACAATGCGGGTCCTGAAGGCATATCCGGAATGGTCTGGTACAGTCTGCCACGGACCATATTCATCCTGATGACCAGGATCGCGCGGCAATTCTGGTTCCACGGTAATGCGATCATCGTGATGTGGCGCGCGCCACAACTGAAAGATTCGTCCGCCAACCCGCCAACGAATCCACGCCCGCATGCGCAATATACTCACCCCATCGGCAACGCGCACTCGCGGCTCGTCCCATTTCGTGCTCAATGTCCAGTCCATATAAGAGGAACGCATTGTAAAACGAAAAGTGCGATCAACCCTGTCAGGACGGACTTTTTCCGGCAACCGCCACTCGATATGCATTACCGGTTCATTTTCCACCAGATAAGGATCACCGTCAGTCAATTCTTCATAAGCAAACCAGGCACCGATTGAAGCCAGCACAAGTACGGCCAATCCATAACCACCGACCAGAACAGCACCTGCATTCATAATCTTGGTCAGCCGCCAGGCCAGCCACAGTCCAATTATGGCGCCGACAAGCGCTCCAATCGGCGCGAACCCGACGGCACCCATGGCCAGGCCGCCCTCCATGTTGCTGGCACCGAATAGCGTGGCAATGGCAATCAACCCGAAGAAGGCGATGGCCGCGCCAACAGCCCCCATGATGATGGCGATCTGCAAAATCAGAAGCATTTTCGCAACAAAGAGCATGCAGATTTATAACACGGCCAGTGTGAAACTTCGAGAGTTCACCCAATTCGTTCTCCGTTTCCGCGGCACCGCGGGGGCTTCAAAACCACATTGATATTTCGAAGCTTTATCGAATTAACTCCTTGACCTTCCCCTAACTGGAAGCCCCACATAACATAAAAGCAATTCTCCTATATGAGTAATCCTCATGTCCCATGCCATAGCGGACAGCCTTCAGTCCAAATCGGAAATCGATCCGGTTTGCGGAATGAGTGTGAATCTACAATCAAACAAACCGCGTCATGAATTTGGTGACACCGTCTATCACTTTTGTTCGACAAGTTGTCACAACAAGTTTGAAGCAGACCCCCATTTTTACATTTCAGGATCCCACAAACGCAGAAGCCAGGAAGCTCCAAAGGGCACACAATTTACCTGTCCGATGCATCCTGAGATTATCGAAGACCATCTCACGGATTGTCCACTTTGTGGCATGGCGCTTGAAGCAATGGGCGCTCCGTCAGATGAACCCAATCCAGAACTGATCGATTTCATGCACCGCTTCTGGGTCTCTGTCACCTGCGCGGTGCCGCTTCTGATCCTGACGATGGGGCCGATGATCGGTCTCGAGATCCGACAATGGTTGGGGGAACGCAACTCCATATTGATTGAACTCGGCCTCGCATTGCCGGTGGTTTTGTGGGCTGCCACACCATTTTTCAAACGCGGATATAGTTCAATTCTAAACCGCAGTCCGAATATGTGGACATTGATCATGCTGGGTGTTGGCGCCGCCTTTGGGTACAGCCTTGTTGCCACGTTGATACCCGGTTCCTTTCCCGAATCGTTCAGACATCCCGACGACACCGTTCCGGTTTACTACGAAGCATCGGTGGTCATTGTCGCCTTGATTTTTCTTGGCCAGGTGCTGGAACTCAAAGGACGTGAGCGCACGGGATCGGCCATTCGAGGCTTGTTGAATTTGGCACCCAAGCTGGCTCGGCGGATCAATGCGGATGGAACCGAGGGCGATGTCCCGATAGAGAATATTCTGGCAGGCGATAAAGTTCGGGTTCGTCCCGGGGAAAGCGTGCCGGTAGACGGCATCCTGCTGGAGGGTCACTCGTCAATTGACGAAAGCATGCTAACCGGGGAATCGATTGCCGTTGAAAAATCCTCAGGTGCAGCTGTAACGGGTGGCACGTTAAATCGCACCGGATCGTTCATCATGCAGGCTGAACGGGTCGGCAGTGATACGATTTTATCAAAAATCATCGAAATGGTGTCGGATGCTCAAAGATCACGTGCGCCGATACAATCTATGGCTGACAAAGTTGCCGCAATATTCGTCCCTGCAGTCGTCCTGGTGGCTCTGGTGGGTTTTGCAGCCTGGGCAGCGTTTGGGCCCCAACCGGCACTGGTACATGCACTAGTGGCTGCCATTTCGGTCCTGATCATCGCCTGCCCTTGTGCGCTGGGATTGGCCACTCCAATGTCGATCATGACGGCTACGGGCCGTGGGGCTCAATCTGGCATTCTAATCAGGGATGCCGAAGCCTTGGAGCGATTTGCTCACGTCGACACGCTGGTGGTCGACAAGACGGGCACTCTGACACTGGGCCAACCGGTTTTGACAGACATCATCTCTTCACACGGTTATGAGGAAAACCAATTGCTTGAATTGGCTGCGTCACTTGAGCAAGGGTCCGAACATCCATTGGCTGAAGCGATTGTCGAAGCTTCTGCAAATCGCCGGTTGAAACTTCCCAAGTCAACCAATTTTGAGGCAATAATCGGCAAAGGCGTGACAGGCAAAATCAAACGCCAAAGCGTTGCTCTTGGCAATCTGGCCTTAATGCAGGAATTGGGCTTGAGAGATGACGGTCTCAGCAATCGAGCCAATCAGCTCCGTCAAAATGGGAAGACCGCAATGTTTGTCCGCGTCGATGACAGGATTGCTGGAATCATAGCGGTCGCCGACCCGATTAAGGAAACAGCTGCTGAAGCAATCGCAGCCCTGCAGAAGGCCGGTCTCAACATCATCATGGCCACGGGAGACAACGAGACAACCGCACGGGCGGTTGCCGAAAAACTGGGTATCAAAGAGGTTCGGGCAGACATATTACCCGAGGCGAAAAAACTGTTGGTGGAGGATCTGAAAGCGGATGGACGTGCCGTCGCGATGGCAGGTGATGGCGTCAACGACGCCCCAGCACTAGCTGCGGCCGATGTTGGCATAGCCATGGGCACTGGTGCAGATGTCGCGATGGAAAGCGCCGGGATCACTCTTGTAAAAGGCGACCTTTCCGGCATCGTGCGAGCCCGAAATTTATCGACCGCAACAATAAGTAACATCAAACAAAACCTGTTTTTTGCATTTGCCTACAATGCCGCCGGTGTTCCCATTGCCGCAGGGGCTCTTTACCCTTTCACCGGCTGGCTGCTATCGCCGATGATTGCGGCGGCGGCAATGAGCCTTTCATCCGTTTCGGTAATCAGCAATGCCTTGAGGTTAAGAAATGTCAGATTGGACAAGGCCTGATAGTGATCAACAGAATTCAAAAGACAATTGTGAGAGCTGACCTTCGGTTCAAACTAAACCAGCTTTTTTCCAATCCATTTTGACCATAATTACAGGATTTCCAAATGAACAACAAAGCCCTCCTGATTGCAGTTTCATTCACCGCCGCGGCAGTGACGTTCGCTTTCGCCCATGGCGGTGCCACAGGTATCGTCAAGCAACGCATGGACAGTATGATGGTCATGGGCAAGTCGCTTGACGCAGTTGCAGATATGTTCAAAGGCAAAACAAAATACGATCCGCAATTGATTGCTACTTCAGCAGACGAGTTGAGAAAACACGCAATTGAAATTGAAGCGATGTTTCCCGACACTCCAGATAGCCGCAAGGGACGCGCCACCGAGGCACTACCTGAAATCTGGGAGCGCAATAACGAGTTTTTGTCGATTGCTGCTCAACTCGCCGCAGATGCAACCGAGCTGAAAAATGCAGCCCTTATGGGCAACCAGCAGGCAGTACGAAAAGTATTTGGAAATGTCGCGAAAACCTGCAGTGCCTGCCATCGCGATTTCCGCAAGTCAAAAAATTAGGGTCGTATGGCGGCTGCAATACCCAGCCCTTTTCGGCGTGCAAATATTTTGCAACCCTAAACCTTAGTTATAGGACCACAGGCATCAACCTTTGGGCAATGGAGAAATTGAGCCGAGCCCCGCATGTATCGGCAACCCGTAGAAGAGCGGGAGAGCAAACTGCTCAATCAACCTAACTCCAAAGGACATAACATGACATTCAACAAAACATTCGCAACGCTGGTTGCAACCGCAACGTTGGTACCAACCATGGCACTGGCCGCAGCCTCGCTAGGCGACAATGTCGGCACCACCGAAGCAGAAATCCGCGCCGGCCTCGTAGCGGCCGGGTACACAATTGAGGAGATCGAAATCGAAGCTGACGAAATCGAAGCTGAAGTCACGCTCGATGGACAGGCATTGGAAATCGAAATTTCACCTGAAAACGGCACGATTGTCGCCATCGAAGCCGATGATAACGACAGCGACGATGACGGCGACGACGACAACGATGATGACGACGGCGAAGACGAAGGCGCCGAAAGGAAGGACGGCTGAATCTAGTATCGGTAGATTCTCGACGGCCCCCTGCTCGATGCGTATTATTTTTGCGCAGGGGGCCTGTTCTGACGAAATTCACTGCCCGAGACTTGCACAAATTATTTTATGCATTTAGCTGACTTGGTGATGTTCAAAACCAATACTCAAACCGCCTTATGGATACTGCTGATTTTGCAGGCTCTGTGTGCTGTGTTTTTTCTTTATGACGGTCTGATGGACATAATCAGCCCCGGAGGACAGCAGGAATCTCGTTATTCCGATCGGTTTGAATATGTCATTGCCGGAGTGCTGATTTTAAGTGTCGTATTCACCGGTTATCAGTTGCGAAATATGTTCAGCAAGCAAAAGCGAATGGAGGATCAACTGATGGTTGCTTCTGGTGCCTTTGCCGAACTCCTGGAAAAGCATTTTGACGAATGGGCCTTAACTCCTTCGGAAAAAGATGTCGCCCTGCTCGCCATCAAAGGATTCTCCATTGCCGACATGGCGCGTCTGCGTGAAACTCAACAGGGCACGATCAAGACCCAATGCAATGCCATATACCGCAAGGCAAATGTCAGTGGCAGACCCCAACTCCTCAGTCTGTTCATCGAAGAGCTGATGGCCGACGGGCTCACCAATCCAAAGCAATAATCATCAAGAAAAACGAAAGAGTCTCAAACATGCGCGTATCGGGTTTACTCCTCATCGCGGCCCTGATTGCCGCTCCGCTTATCCACTTCGTTCCCTTGATGGCAAAACACGATCCATCTGCAATCTTCAGTCAGTTCATTGGATGCGCAGCTCTGATCGCGATGGCGATTTCACAGGTCATGGCAACACGCATCAGAATTATTGAACCGATATTTGGCGGACTGGACCGGGTTTACGTGCTGCACAAATGGCTCGGCATTGCTGCAGTTGTGGCGATATTGTTGCACGACACCATTGATGCCGAAATAAACGGACTGGGTAGGGAAACCTGGCTTTCCGATCTGGCTGAAACATTGGGAGAATTCAGTCTGTATGGGTTTATCATTCTGGCACTGATCACAATCGTCACTTTCATACCGTATCACTTGTGGCGGTGGAGCCACAAATTGATGGGGGCATTTTTTGCGCTATCTGCCTTTCATTTTGCTTTCATATCCAAGCCCTTTTCCAACACAGAACCGGTTTCCGTCTATGTTCTCTTAATGTGTGCAGCTGGCTTGGTCGCATATGTCTACACGCTGTTTCCTACCATATTTGGGCGAAAATCCGTGCCATATCTGGTCGAACAAACTGAACGGACCGGAGGCGCCCTTACAGTTCAGTTGAAACCTGTCGACCGTGCTGTTCGGCACAAGGCAGGTCAATTTTCCTTTGTGAGCTTCGATCTGCCCGACCTGAAAGAAACCCATCCATTTACCATTAGCTCGGCACCAAACCCGGCGGGGCTGCTTCAATTCACCATCAAGCCGATGGGAGATTATACCGCCAAGTTAGGAGCCCAGTTGAAGCCAGGAACCAAGGCATATCTATCCTCGGCATTTGGCCATTTCAGGCTCCGCCAAAGCGCAAAAGGTCAGATTTGGATCGCGGGCGGCATCGGCATCACCCCGTTCAACGCATGGTTGCAGGAAGCAACCTCGGAGCACGGGAATATCGACTTGTTCTACTGCATCAGGGGACGAGCCAATGCACCCCACCTGGAGCAAATTGAACAAGCCGCCGCGAAACTCAACAATCTCAACCTGCATATTGTCGACACATCAAAACAAAGCCGCTTGTCAGCTTCTACAATCGCCCAATCGATTTCTTCAGACCTGTCGACTGCCAACATATATTATTGCGGGCCGGCTCCAATGCGCGAAGCACTGCGCAGAGATCTACATTCCAAAGGCGTCGCGCATCGCCGTTTCCACTATGAGGAGTTTGAAATTCGCTCCGGCATTGGTGTTCGAAAAATTATTAAACTGATGGTCCAAAAAAGCGGGCTTGCAGGTAAGTACCCCGAACTTTTGGGCAAGCTGGCCTAACCAAATCGCAGCAGGCCGGGATTGCTGACGGCTTTCATTTTAGCTCCTCATGTTTACCATGACGGCCAGAGCTGTTCAGATTTAAGTGGAACACAAGGGGAGGTCCGGCTTTGGCAATCCAAAAGAAGTCCAACATTATTTTGTTCTTCACCGACAACCAGCAAGCCGCAACATTGGGTTGCTATGGCAATCACGAGATTTACACACCCAATTTGGATCGTCTTGCGGAACAGGGTGTGCTGTTTGAAAATGCCTATTGTCCCAATGCCTTTTGTTCCCCGTGCCGGGCATCTTTGCTGACCGGGCTTATGCCTTCTCAACACGGTATCCATAGCTGGATTGATGACCGCCGATCGGGTGAGTGGCCAGGCGGTTGGCACGCACTGGCCAACCTTAATACGCTCCCCGAACAATTAAAGGCGCATGGATATTCCACCGCTCTTACCGGCAAATATCATCTTGGCCAGCCCGATACGCCAATGCCGGGCTTTGATCACTGGGTCACTATGGAAGATGGACATGTGCGAAGCTTTTATCGCAACCGCATGATTGAGAATGGCTCCACCTACGACCATGAAGGCCATTCCGTCGACTTCTTTACCGATAAGGCAATTGATTTCATCCGCGATCAGTCTGCAGCAGATCACCCGTTCTTTTTATATGTGCCTTATCCGGCACCTTACGGTCATTGGCCAGCAACCAGCGAGACAGATCGCTGTCGTCACTCACACCGATATGATGATTGTCAGGTCAATTCCATTCCGCGACGTGGCCTGAGCAAGCCGGCGGTAGATGGTTTTTTGATGCGCAATCGATATTCGGGCGGCGGACTGGACTATTCAATGTTGATGCGCGCACCCAATGACCTGCCAACTTTGAGAAATTATTATGCCCAGATATCAATGGTCGACGACGGTGTTGGCAGGATACTAGCCGAACTCGAAAAGCTGAGCATCGAAGATGACACTCTGATCGTGTTTACCGCTGACCATGGGCTTTCCATGGGGCATCACGGATTTTGGGGGCACGGGGCTGCGACCTTTCCATCAAATCTCCACCATGCTGCCCATTCTGCCCCACTGATCATCCGCCACGGCAACCGCATTGAACCGGCAAGGCGCTGCAAAGCGATGGTTTCCAATCTCGATATTTATTCAACCGTGCTTAAGTTTTGTGGACTGGACAATCTCGATCAGGAACACCCCCTGCCCAGCCGATCGCTCTGGCCACTTTTGGATGGCCAAATTGATGCCTGGGAAGAGGATGCCGTTTATTCTGAGCAAGAGGAAACCCGCACCGTGCGCACACGAAAGTGGGCCTATTTCAAAAGAACAACTGGCACAGGTGATTTCGAAATAGGCGACGAGTTGTATGACGTCGAAATCGATCCGGAGGAAACCACCAATCTGATCGGCGATTCAGCCTATTTCGAGATTCATACGCAACTCGATGCGATGCTGACGTCTTTCTTCGAGATTCATGTCAGGCCGGAGGCTGATTTGTGGCGCGGTGGGCGCCCCATACAAAATTCCGCCCGCGTGGAATTTTGGGGAGACAAGTGGGGCGACGATTGGTCTCCCATCTATGCCTATGACGAGACCTGACTTGGCCGACAATTGTTGTAAACCGAATAGACCGGCATCTCAAAACCTGCCCACATATGAAGCCGGACCTACAAGGCCTCCCAATCCAGAAAAAGCCGATGACCTACTGATCGCACTGTCAGGTGGTAGTTTCGAAATGGGTGCCAAAGACGGACCTCATCCTGAAGATGGCGAAGGGCCTGTTCGCAATGTGTTGGTCGATGGATTTTCAATGGGCAAATATTCAGTCACCAACAGACAATTTAACCGATTTGTCGCCGCTTCGGGATACCGGACAATTGCTGAGGAAAACGGTGGTTCGTTTGTATTTTTGCCCGACACGGAAGACCACGATTTGCGCCCTGCCCGATCTCCCTGGTGGAAATTGGTTCGCAACGCCTCCTGGCAACAGCCAAAAGGTCCGGGGTCCAGTGCCGAGGAGATACCAAATCATCCCGTCGTGCATATCGCGCGACGCGACGCCCAGGTCTATTGCCGATGGTATGATTTACGATTGCCGACGGAAGCAGAGTGGGAATTTGCGGCACGGGGTGATCTGCATCAAATGCCGTTTCCCTGGGGAGACTGTTTGCAACCCGAAGGTCTGTCCAAGTGCAGGACGTGGAGCGGTCAATTTCCGCACCCTGAGGAACTGGACGCACCAGTCGGTCCGGTCGCGGTTGGATCGTTCGATGCGAACGGATTTGGGTTGTATAATATGACTGGCAATGTTTGGGAGTTGGTAGCTGATCGATTCACAAACCTTCATTCACCGCGCCCGTCATCCAATCCAAAAGGGCCTCTCAACGGGAGTTCATTCGTCGCCAAAGGAGGTTCCTATCTGTGCCATGATTCCTACTGTTTCAGGTACCGTACGTCTTCACGCCAATCAGTTGAAACTGACATGACTGCTGACAATATTGGTTTCCGCGTGGCTTCGAACTAACTCGCCCGTGCTAACGGATCGTCATCGCCCGATCTGGTGACAGCCAAAACGGTGGCAACCAGCCGGCGATATTTGACAACGGAAGGCAATCCGGCTTGAGCCCAATTCCCAGTGCATCTTCCATAAATGCCCGCCGCCTCTCGATCCGTTGCATTGCTTGCGGATAATTTTGAGCAAACTCGCTTCGCCCTTCCCCATCCAGCAAGATGATGCCGTCCTCAACATTAGTTGTGAAATAGGAGCTGCCTGTGGCCGGAATAACGTCCACCTGGATCGCCATTCCTGATCGAAATTTAACTTTACTTCTCTGATAGATCGGTGTGTGCATCCACTCTTCAAGATGAATAAGATGTCCGGGGTTCAAATGCACACCAAAGAAGGGATCACCCAGATGCTTTCGAATGATGGCGTCGAGAACGCCACCCTCTTGTCCGATTTCAATCGTCTCCAACCATTCAGCGATTGCTTCAAAATAGGGTTTAACCAGAACGTCAACATAGTCTTGCTGAGCGCTCAGCAAATCGCTGGCATCACTTGCCAGCCAGCCCGCGCGACAGTTTAACGCTCCCCGAACACCATAAGCGTTTGTGACTGCGTCCCCCTTTTTCAGCACTCGTGATGATGGACTGAGCAATCCATGCCAGGCACGACGCCCAGAGGAAAACATTGGATGACACGTCAAGGGCATGCCGACAGACTGGAGGTTCCGAGCAGCTTCGTATTCACTCATACCCGGACGCGTACTAAAGATAACCCGCTTCACCGCTTCAGAAGTATGACAGGCAGCAAATTCATACCGCGCTAATTCATCAATCGAATTGACAGATCGCAGTCCATCAACCGGACTCATCATCATCGAGCCGGCATTTACGATCCTCCCGGACTGCCCAACCAAATTGCGCAGCGTATCGACAATGTAGGCAGGCAGTTCCAACCAAGATTCATATTGTGGAGATTCCGCCGGACCGTAATATTTCCAGCCGCAGGCCCCGACGGTCATTGAACTTGAAATGCCCGCCTCTGATAGCAAGTCCGGCAATGAACGCGTTTGCTCCCGATCTTGACCCATCAGCCCCATGGGAGGATACATAACAACATCCACATTAAGTGGCATACTGGCCGCAACGCCAACATTTTCCGGTCCCGTAAGCAAAGTTGGCGCACGATCTGGCACAACGATCAGCAACGCTTCTTCAAAACGGGGATCAAATCCCGTCAGCCAGGACAAATTGGCAGAATGTTCCCTATCCGCATAGATAACGGCGGCATCCAGATTCTCAAACGCCAATTTTCGAAGAAATGAATCAAACCTTTTTTGATAATCTCCAGGATCGATTACCGGTTCATCACTGCACACGCCGAAATCCGGCAATTCAATCGTCGCCAGCCTCGCCCGTCTTGATTTTCCAGCACGCGTCATGATCGCCCCTCCCTTCAACAGACAACAGCAAAGCGCAATTCATCTGTCGCCGCAAACTCGATTGGTGGTGAATTTGCTTGACGACGACGATCAGACCGTTCGGTCGTCAATCAACTGATTTGGTTTGGCCAGCACATCAAGCGCTGCCAGGTCGGTCAGTTTAATGCAATTGCCTTTGACCTCCACACCATAGGGTTTCAGCGTATTGAATGCCCGTGACAGGTTTTCCGGGGTCATACCGAGGAGCGCCGCCAGTGTTCGCTTGTCATGAAACAGTTCAACCACCCCATTGGCTCCCTGCTCTGCGTGATACTTGATCAGGCGATTGGCCAACCGTTCAACCGCAGAACGCAGTTTAAGGTTTTTGTGATCCTTGATGACAGCACGATAACATCCGGCCAATTCAGTAACTATAGAGCGTGCAAAATCGGGATCACTCTCAAACGCTGTGCGAACATTGTCTGTCGGGATCATCAAAACCCGCGACCGCTCGACCGTTCTTGCAGACATCAGATAAACTGCGTCCTTCAAAACTGCAGCCAGAATGAAGGTGTTAACCGGTCGGACAATCGCCATGGTTGTCTCCCGCCCGTTCGATTTGGCAAACAACTCTATGCTGCCTTCCATCACCACATACAGAAAATCTGCAGAATCGCCCTCGCGAATTAGTTCCGATTGCGCTGGAAATGTCTGAAGATAAGCCGCATTGAGCATGGTTTGAAAATTGGAATCCTGCATGTCTTCAAACAAATGCAGTTTGCGCACTTCCGAAATGTCGTCTGGCCGCATGGCAGGTCCAATTTGATATTTATCAATCTATCACTTGATCTTTTTAGACGCCTTCGACCGAAGATACAAATATCGAAATTAACTAACCACAAGAGCCAAATTGCAATTGCCCTTGCATCCCAAGTTTTCGGGGAGGCAATCGATTTTGTTGATCTAGCTCAAAGAATGAGGGCTGCCAAAGTTTTCAGTCTGCCTCCAATTCCCGTGCAAGCCGCACAGCCCATCCATTTTGGGTTTTGTTTTGGAGGACATAATGAACACACTAGATGGCGTAACCCGCACAGACCAATTTCGGGCACTTGGCCTCAGTACATTTGCCTTCACTATCTGTTTTGCAGTCTGGACAATTTTCTCCATCATCGGGGTCAAAATCAAAGTCGAGCTTGGGCTCAACGACACGCAATTTGGATTGTTGGTCGCAACGCCCGTGCTGACCGGATCGGTCAGTCGCATATTTCTCGGTGTGTGGACTGAGCAATTTGGCGGGCGAATCATGTTTCCTCTGCAAATGCTGGTCACCGCAGTTTGCGTTTGGCTTCTGACATCTGTGCAAACCTATGAGATCTTTCTCGTAGCGGCTTTGGGTCTTGGTCTTGCTGGTGGTTCGTTCATTGTTGGTGTCGCCTACGTGTCACGCTGGTATGAAAAGGAACAACAGGGAACGGCATTAGGCATATTCGGGGCTGGTAACGTTGGCGCTGCAGTAACAAACTTTGCAGCCCCCTTCCTCGTGCTGGCAGTTGGCTGGGAAGGTACGGCGCGGATCTACGCGATTGTCTTGGCAATAACCGCAGTACTTTTCTATCTTCTGTCGAAAGATGACCCGGCTCTGGCAGCGCGCAAGAGAACCGGCGATCGCCCGGCCTCAACTGCTCAACAACTGGAACCACTAAAAGACATTCAGGTCTGGCGGTTCGCCACTTATTACTTCTTTGTCTTTGGCGCGTTTGTTGCTCTCGCGTCGTTCCTCCCACGCTATTATGTCGGCGCATATGGGTTGGAATTGACAACGGCTGGCGTCTTTGCAGGTCTCTATTCCCTACCAGGTTCCGTCTTCCGTGCTTTGGGGGGCTGGATGTCGGACAAGTGGGGCGCACGCTCCGTCATGTATCTGACTTTCATTGTGTCGCTGGTTTGCCTGTTCGTCATGAGCTATCCGGACACGGCCTACACGGTGAGCGGTATCGACGGCCCCATCACCTTCAATTTTGGCCTCAGTGTCGGTTTCTTCGTAACGATGACTGTAATACTTGGCTTCGTCATGAGCCTCGGCAAAGCCGCAGTCTATAAGCACATACCAGTCTACTACCCTCATCATGTGGGATCTGTTGGCGGCCTGGTCGGCATGATTGGTGGACTGGGTGGTTTCTTCCTGCCGATTGCATTCGGCGTCCTGCTTGATTTCACCGGCGTGTGGACCGCTCCTTACATGTTGCTGTTCGTGCTGGTGGCAGTCTCCACGGTCTGGATGCACATCGCCATTCGCAGAATGGAAAGAGCCCGTCACCCTGGCCTGGAACAGGAAAAATATCTCTCAGATGTTCCAGAACAACCGCTGGAAAATCCTGTCAGCCCGAGTGCGACGAGCGCAGCCACTCAATCCAATTAACACCCAACGGGGCAGCTTCGGCTGCCCCGATCCAACCATCCATTAAAGGAGAAAATCGTGGGGCAAGATCTCAGAAACTGGAACCCGGAAGACGCGGCGTTCTGGCAAGAAAAAGGCAAAGCCATTGCCAATCGTAATCTCTGGATATCCATTCCAAGCTTGCTGTGCGGATTTGCCGTCTGGCTGTACTGGGGCATCATCACTGTGCAGATGCTCAATCTGGGATTTCCGTTTGAAAAATCTGAACTGTTTACGCTGGCCGCCATTGCCGGTCTGACCGGAGCGACGCTGCGCATTCCAAGCACCTTTTTCATTCGCATCGCCGGTGGGCGCAACACGATCTTCTTCACCACAGCCCTGTTGATGATTCCGGCGATTGGAGCTGGCATCGCGCTGCAAGATCCCGATACACCGCTGTGGCAGTTTCAGATCCTTGCCTTTCTGTCGGGTATTGGTGGCGGTAACTTCGCCTCTTCCATGTCCAACATTTCTTTCTTCTTTCCCAAGAAAATGCAGGGTTATTCGCTCGGCATGAACGCTGGGCTAGGCAATTTCGGCGTCACCACAATGCAAATTCTGGTTCCACTCGCCATGACCATGGGAATTTTTGGCGGCGCCTCCCGAACATTGCAAAACGCCAGTGGCACCTTGATTGGCAAGATCCCGGCGGGTGCAGAAACCTACATCCACAATGCCGGGTATATTTGGCTGGTATTCCTCATCCCCCTGGCATTCGCCGGGTGGTGGGGCATGAACAATATCCGCGACGAACATGTGTCTCCTAATATCGGTAATCCGGTCAGCTCCTTCGGCATCATCTCCTTCATGCTGATTATCGGCTTTGTCACCGCCGCATGCGGCTTGTGGTTGATGCTGCCTGCCGGCGTTGGTGGGTCCGGATTAAATGTCAGCAAATGGATCGTCCTGCCGCTGGTTATTGCCGCAACAGTCCTTCTGTTGAAATTAATCCCCGGTCAGGTTGGACAGGGGTTAACGCGGCAGTACAAAATCTTCGGTAATAAGCACACCTGGGCGATGACCATCATCTACACGATGACCTTCGGCTCCTTCATCGGCTATTCCGCAGCATTTGCCCTGGCGATCAAAGTGATCTTTGGCTTCCAGCATGTCGTGGTTGACGGTGTAATGACCCACAATACGGTCAATCCGAACGGACCAAGCGCGCTTACTTATGCCTGGATGGGGCCATTTATTGGCGCTCTGATCCGCCCTGTTGGCGGCATGATATCCGACAAAATGGGTGGCGCGAAGGTTACACAGATTATCTCGGTCGTGATGGTCGCCAGCGCGCTTGGGGTGGCCTACTTCATGCAGCAGGCCTATGCCTCGGCCACTCCGGAACAATATTTCGTCCCCTTCCTGCTGCTGTTTCTGGTGCTGTTTACCGCCACGGGAATTGGCAACGGATCAACCTTCCGCACCATCGCAGTTGTCTTTGACAAGGAGCAGGCTGGTCCGGTTCTGGGATGGACTTCAGCGGTGGCAGCATATGGCGCTTTCATCATACCAAAAGTGCTGGGCGAGCAGATCAAGCTGGCGACACCTGAAATCGCGCTCTACGGCTTCGCCGCATTTTACATGCTCTGCATCATCATCAACTGGTGGTTCTACCTGCGTCCCAACGCCTACGTCAAAAACCCATAAGCGCACCCACGGCATTGGCGGGCACCTGGCCCGCCGACCGCAAGATCAAAAATCCGAGAGGAACAAGAAATGAGTCACCTGCTAGATCGACTGAATTTTCTGAGCAAAAAAACCGTTGGCACCTTTTCTGAAGGCCACGGCGTTACCACCAATGAAAGCCGGTCGTGGGAAGACAGCTATCGCAAGCGCTGGCAACACGACAAGATTGTCCGATCGACTCATGGCGCTAACTGCACTGGCTCCTGCTCCTGGAAGATCTATGTCAAAGGCGGCATCGTTACCTGGGAAACCCAGCAAACCGACTACCCTCGCACCCGCCCAGACCTGCCCAATCACGAACCGCGCGGTTGTTCGCGCGGGGCGAGCTACAGCTGGTACATGTATTCGGCAAACCGGGTGAAACATCCTCTCATTCGCTCAAGGCTGCTAAAATTGTGGCGCAAGGAACGGGTTCTTAAGACACCGGTCGGAGCCTGGGCAGCGATTCAGGAAGATAAGGAAAAACGTCGCGATTATACAAAAATGCGTGGTTTGGGCGGATTTGTTCGCGCCAGTTGGGATGAATCGAACGAAATCATCGCCGCCGCCAACGCGTACACAGCGCGCAAATGGGGTCCCGACCGTATCATTGGGTTCTCACCTATCCCGGCTATGTCAATGGTGTCGTATGCTGCCGGATCCCGGTACCTGTCACTTTTAGGCGGCACCTGCATGTCTTTCTACGACTGGTATTGCGACCTGCCACCAGCCTCTCCAATGACATGGGGCGAACAGACAGACGTTCCAGAATCTGCCGATTGGTACAATTCCGGATTTCTTATGCTTTGGGGCTCCAACGTTCCTCAAACCCGGACCCCCGATGCCCATTTCTACACTGAAGCTCGGTACAAGGGCGCCAAATCGGTCGTCGTATCACCCGATTATTCAGAAGCGGCCAAGTTTTCAGACATGTGGCTGCACCCCAAACAAGGAACCGACGCAGCGCTTGCAATGGCGCTGGGCCATGTGATCCTGCGCGAATTCCACCTCGACCGTCAGGCAGACTATTTCGAAGACTATTGCCGCCGCTATACCGACATGCCGATGCTGGTGCGTCTGGTCAAAAAGGATGGCCGCTTCATTCCAGAGCGCCAGTTGCGCGCCTCTGACTTCCCGCGCGGACTGGGCGAGAAGAACAATCCCGATTGGAAAACTGTCGCCATTGACCGCAAGACCAAGAAAGTAGTTGTGCCCCAAGGGTCAGTTGGATTCCGCTGGGGTGAACAGGGCAAATGGAACCTTGAACAGAAGGACGCAAAGGGCACTGATATCGAACTGGAAATGAGCCTCATCATGGATGAGGATCACGACGATGTCCTGCCAGTTGCCTTCCCCTATTTCGGCAACCGCGAACATGACCACTTCGAAGGTACTGACCATGAAAGCATCCTGGAGCGTCAGGTACCTGCCAAGAAGGTCAAGCTGAAAGGTGGTGAGGCCTGGGTCGCATCGGTCTTTGACCTTTTTGTTGCCAATTATGGCCTGGACCGCGGGCTCGGCGACGACAACAGCGCCAAGTCGTATGATGAAAACATGCCATACACGCCTGCTTGGGCGGAACAGATCACCGGAGTTCCAAGAGATCAGATTATCACCGTTGCACGTGAATTCGCGCTGAACGCAGAAAAAACCAAGGGTCGTTCCATGGTCATTCTCGGCGCTGGTCTCAATCACTGGTACCATATGGACATGAACTATCGTGGCATCATCAATATGCTGGTGATGTGTGGTTGTGTTGGCCAGTCAGGTGGTGGCTGGAGCCACTATGTCGGCCAGGAGAAGCTGCGCCCGCAAACCGGATGGTTGCCACTTGCTTTCGCACTCGACTGGGCCCGCCCGCCGCGTCAGATGAATTCAACGTCATTCTTCTACGCCCATACCGATCAGTGGCGCTACGAAACGCTTGAAGTCGATGAAATCCTGTCACCAACCGCCCCTGAAGGTCCGTGGGACGGATCGCTAATTGATTATAACATCCGCGCTGAACGCATGGGATGGCTGCCCTCTGCGCCGCAGTTGAAAACAAACCCGCTGGATGTTGCCAAGATGGCGGCGAAATCCAAACTCGAGCCAAAGGACTACATCGCCCGGGAGCTCAAATCAGGCAAATTGAAGATGTCCTGTGAGGACCCGGACCATGAAGCCAACTGGCCACGAAACATGTTCGTTTGGCGCTCTAACCTTCTCGGCTCATCTGGGAAAGGTCACGAGTATTTCCTCAAACATTTGCTTGGTACCAATCATGGCGTGCTCGGTAAGGATCTCGGCGAAGAAGGACGTCAACGCTCGACCGAAGCGGTCTGGCACGATGAAGCACCAAAAGGAAAACTCGATCTGCTGGTGACAATCGATTTCCGCATGTCAACGACCTGCGTCTATTCTGACATCGTTTTACCAACCGCCACCTGGTACGAAAAGAACGACCTCAACACGTCAGATATGCACCCGTTCATTCATCCGCTGACCAGCGCTGCCGACCCGGCGTGGGAAGCCCGTTCCGACTGGGATATTTTTAAGGGTCTGGCCAAGAAATTCTCAGAAGTTTCTCCAGAAATACTCGGTGTTGAAAAGGACGTGGTGTTGATGCCTATATTGCACGACACACCCGGTGAAATGGCTCAACCGTTCGACGTCGACGACTGGAAAGACGGAAAGTCCAGCCCTGTACCCGGTGTCACGATGCCAAATGTGATGGTTGTCGAACGCGACTATCCCAATGTGTACAAGCGCTTTACCGCGCTGGGCCCGCTGATGAATAAATTGGGCAATGGCGGCAAGGGGATCAGCTGGAACACGGAGCATGAAGTCGAGTTCCTGGGCGATCTCAATGGGGTCGTAACCGATGACGGCCCCACCAAGGGCATGCCGAAAATCGAGACCGACATTGACGCCACTGAAGTCATCCTCTCGCTCGCACCCGAAACCAATGGTGAGGTTGCAGTAAAAGCTTGGGATGCCCTGTCAAAAATGACAGGTCGTGACCACACCCATCTTGCGGTTCCGAAAGAGGATGAAAAAATTCGCTTCCGCGACGTGGTCGCACAACCGCGCAAGATCATATCCTCGCCAACCTGGTCAGGGCTTGAATCTGAGAAAGTCTGCTACAATGCCGGCTACACAAATGTCCATGAACTGATCCCCTGGCGCACCATAACCGGGCGACAACAACTTTATCAGGACCATTTATGGATGCGGGCATTTGGCGAATCCTTCTGCCTCTATCGTCCTCCAATCGACACCAAATCGATCAATCCGGCAATTGCGGAAAAAGATGACGGATCGCCACAGGTCATCCTCAACTTCATCACACCGCACCAGAAATGGGGCATTCACTCCACCTATTCCGACAATCTGATGATGCTGACGCTGAACCGAGGCGGACCGGTGGTCTGGATATCGGAAGTTGACGCCGCCAAGGCCGAACTCACCGACAACGACTGGGTTGAAGTTTACAACGTCAACGGGGCGATTTCCGCCCGAGTGGTCGTTTCCCAACGGATGAAGGAGGGAACCATCTACATGTATCACGCGCAGGAAAAGATCGTGAACACACCGGGTTCGCAGGTCACTGGCCAGCGTGGCGGTATTCATAACTCGGTCACCAGGGCAATAACCAAACCGACCCACATGATCGGTGGATATGTCCAGCAATCTTACGGGTTCAACTATTACGGAACCGTGGGTTCAAACCGAGATGAATTCGTCGTCGTCCGCAAAATGAAGAAAGTGGACTGGATGGAAGGCCCCTATCAGGGCGACAAACTGGAGGCAGCAGAATGAAGATCCGCGCACAAATTGGCATGGTCCTGAACCTCGATAAATGCATCGGGTGCCACACCTGCTCAGTCACCTGTAAAAACGTCTGGACGAACCGCGAGGGCGTTGAATACGCTTGGTTCAACAATGTCGAAACCAAACCCGGCATCGGCTATCCCAAGGAATGGGAAAACCAGAAGAAATGGAATGGCGGATGGGTCCGCAAGGCAAACGGCAAGGTGGAACCCAAAATGGGTGCCAAATGGCGTGTTCTCGCCAAGATATTCGCCAATCCGGACCTGCCCGAAATCGACGACTATTACGAACCGTTTGATTTCGATTATGGACATCTACAAACCGCCCGCGAGAGCCAGACCACGCCGACCGCACGCCCCCGTTCGCAAATAACCGGCGAACGGATGGAGAAAATCGAATGGGGCCCCAACTGGGAAGAAATTCTCGGAGGCGAGTTCTCCAAAAGATCTGCAGATTACAATTTTGAGGGCATCGAAAAACAGATCTACAGCGAATTCGAAAACACATTCATGATGTATCTGCCACGCTTGTGTGAGCATTGCCTGAACCCAACCTGCGTCGCCGCCTGCCCGTCAGGCGCTATCTACAAGCGCGAGGACGATGGCATCGTGCTCATCGATCAGGAAAAATGCCGAGGCTGGCGCATGTGCGTATCCGGCTGCCCCTACAAGAAGATCTATTACAACTGGTCTTCGGGCAAATCCGAAAAATGCATCTTCTGCTACCCACGCATTGAGGCCGGACATCCAACGGTTTGCTCCGAAACCTGCGTAGGTCGTATCCGCTATCTTGGTGTTGTCCTCTACGATGCTGACCGCATCGAGGAAATGGCTTCAACCAAGGACGAACAGGACCTCTACGAAAAACAGTTGGAAATTTTCCTCGATCCGAATGATCCAGCCGTGATCGAACAGGCCCGCAAGGATGGCATCCCTGAAGCCTGGCTTGAATCGGCAAGAAGTTCCCCGGTTTATAAAATGGCCATGGACTGGAAGATCGCCTTCCCTCTGCATCCTGAATACCGCACCCTGCCAATGGTCTGGTATGTGCCACCACTATCTCCACTCCAGTCTGCCGCTGAAGCTGGCAAGATCGGCATGGATGGCGATATGCCGGATGTTCGTTCCCTGCGCATCCCGGTTCGCTATCTCTCCAACCTGCTGACCGCCGGTAAAGACGAACCGGTCATCTCGGCTCTGGAACGCATGTTGGCCATGCGCGCCTATATGCGGTCAAAGTCGATCGATGGCGTTGTTAATGAGACGATCGCTGCCAAAGTCGGCATGACCGGCCAACAAATCGAAGACATGTATCACGTCATGGCAATCGCTAATTATGAGGATCGTTTTGTTATCCCCACAACCCACCGCGAAGTCAGCGAAGACGCCTACGACATGCGTGGTTCTTGCGGCTTCACGTTTGGCAATGGTTGCTCAGGCGGCAATACCGAAACTGACCTGTTCGGCGCCAAGCGGGCCAGAACGGTTCAGACACCGACAGAACGTTTGAAGGAGTTGAGCAAATGAAACTCGCACTCAAGATAACCTCCCTGCTGCTCTCCTATCCGACGCAGCAATTGATGGATGAAATGCCGGAGCTGATTGTGGCTCTCGACAATTCGAAAATTGCCAAAGCGCAAAGGGACCGGCTGGCCGCTCTTGCCAGAAATATCAGCAATCTCGATCTCTATGACGCGCAGGAACGCTATGTGCATTTGTTTGACCGCACAAGGTCTCTGTCGCTGCACCTGTTTGAACATGTTCACGGCGAAAGCCGCGACCGTGGTCAGGCGATGGTGGACCTGAAGGACATGTACGAGGCTCAGGGACTGGAAATTGAAGCCAAGGAGCTTCCTGATCACCTGCCCGTATTTCTGGAATTTCTGTCAACGCAATCCGACGAGGAAGTGAAAGAACTTCTGGGGCAGACTGCTCACATTCTGACCTTCCTGCGTGAGCGGTTGAAAAAGCGCGACTCGGTATACGCCAAAGCATTTCAGGTTCTTGAAGATCTTGCTGCTGGTAAAGCCGCGAAAGGCCTGTTGGAGGAACTCCTCGCTCAGCCTGACGATGATCCAGACGATCTCGAAGCACTCGACGAAGTTTGGGAAGAGGAAGTTGTCACATTTGGTGGAAACACCGGTGAAAACGCCTGTGGTCCGGATCGCCTGCAACGTCAAATTCGCGCTGCCGCGCGAAAAGCACCGGGTGTCAAAAGCCCAACCATCAACAACCCAAGGGGGATTTGATCATGGCTGCATATATCAACACTCTGGTTTTTGGCTTCTATCCCTATATAGCCCTTGCAGTGCTGGCGATTGGATCAGTCATCCGCTACGACCGCGAACCCTATACCTGGCGCTCTGGTTCAAGCCAATTGTTGCGTCGAAAGCAGTTGGTCATGGGCTCCGTGCTGTTTCATGTCGGTGTGATCATCATCTTTTTCGGTCATTTGATTGGCCTGTTGACCCCAATCGCCATATTCGATGCGATGGGGATCAGCCACAGCGCCAAACAAATATTGGCCATTGTTGCCGGTGGAATAGCCGGCGTGATGGCGATCATAGGCGCTACAATGCTGGTTCACCGCCGTTTGTTTGATGCAAGAGTGCGAGCGACGTCGAGCGCTTCCGACACGTTCATTATTATCCTGTTGTGGCTGCAACTGCTGCTGGGGCTGGCCACCATACCGATCTCTATGCAGCATCTTGATGGACACGAGATGGTCAAGTTCATGACATGGGCTCAGGGCATCTTTACCTTCCAGTCGGACGCGGCCAGCTACGTCGCAGACGCCTCACCAATATTCAAGGCGCATCTGTTTCTTGGCTTGACCATTCTGCTGGTCTTTCCGTTCACCAGACTGGTGCACATGCTCAGCGTACCAATTCGATATTTCTGGCGCCCCGGATACCAGGTGGTGCGTCGCCGGGAACAAAAATCGCCCTTCAAATCTCCAGCGGAGTAAATTGTCATGGTCACACTGGTCAACAATCTCGCTCCCAAGGAGCAGAAGTCACCCTCGTCGGCGGGTTATGATGCACCTGTCAAACTCGACACGAGCGTCCCACCAAAACCAAAGCCCACCATGCCGGTTGTATCGGTCAACGGCGTGGTGATCCCGGAAACTGAAATCCTTGAAGAAGCTCAAAATCATCCGGCCAAAAATCCGGGCAAAGCTTTGCGGGCCGCAGCTCAGGCACTGGTGGTCAAACAATTGCTGCTGCAGCAGGCAAATGAACTGGGTCTCGTGGCAACTCCTGAATTGGATGATGAAGGGCGTCCTGAAACTGAGGAAGATGCCCTGATCCGCATGGTGATTGACGCCGAAATGACCGTGCCAACGGCCACCGACAAGGAATGCCTGCGCTATTACAACAACAACAAGCATCGGTTTAGCAGCGACGACATCTATCAGGCCCGACATATCCTGCTGATTGCCTCCCCAAAAGACACTGAAGCCCGGCAAAAAGCGAAGGCACAGGCGCAATCCCTGACCGAAGTTTTGACAGATGAGCCGGAGCGATTTGAGCAAATGGCGCGAGAAATGTCGGCCTGCTCGTCCAGCCAACAAGGTGGCAATCTGGGCCAGATCACCAAAGGAGATACGGTGGCTGAATTCGAAGCCGCACTGGAAACGTTGCGTGAAGGTGAGTTGTCAGCGGAACCGGTAGAAACGCCTTATGGGTTCCACATCATCGCATTGGACAAAAAAATCGCTGGTGAATGCCTGCCATTCGATCATGTAAGTGAACGCATCTCAACCTGGCTTCAGGCAGCAAGTTGGTCTCGTGCCGTTTCGCAATATGTCTCAATCCTCGCTGGAACGGCAAAAATTGAGGGCATTGATCTGGCGCCTTCGGACGGCCCTCTCGTGCAGTAGGTATGTCGGCAATGCTAAAGGACCTGTTGGCGCATAACCGCAATTGGGCCGCGGAACGCGAAGCGGAAGACCCGGACTATTTTAAGCGCTTGTCGCAATTGCAAAAGCCTGAATATCTGTGGATCGGCTGTTCAGACAGCCGCGTTCCTGCCAACGTCATCACCGGACTGGAGCCGGGTGAAGTCTTTGTCCACCGCAATGTGGCCAATCTGATCCACCGCGGTGATCTCAACCTGCTTTCGGTGCTGGAATTTGCTGTCGAGTCCCTTGGCGTGCAGCATATAATCGTTTGCGGACATCATGGATGTGGTGGCGTGCGCGCTGCCATGGATGGCGACCGGCACGGAATCATTGACCACTGGCTGCAACCGATCAGAGACGTTGCTGAGCACAATATTCATTCCCTGGAACATCTTGCGGACCAAACAGAACGGCTGGATTCCCTTTGTGAACTCTCGATCGCTGCGCAAGTCGAAAGCCTGGCCCGAACACCGATCATTCAATCTGCCTGGCGCCGCGGCAACCGGCTGAAGATTCATGGGTGGGTTTATTCACTCAACGATGGATTGTTGCACGATTTGGGTTGTGGCCGTTCGTCTATCCATCGTGAGAAGCACAGGCGATTTGGCACCCATCAACTCAAGAGCCACTCCCACCAGCATCATTCAGCCCACTAGCAATTGATAGATAATCGGAATCAATAATCATGAATTCTCCCCTTGCCATTGTTCAAACCAAAAAGGATCAGAATATTGATCTGGTCATTGCCGCCGCTGCACAAGCATTGAAATCGCGCGGTGAAAGGGTGGCGGGTTATTGGCAGCAGTGCCTGCTGTTCCGATATGTTTTTAGAGGGCCTCGCATCCGGAGACAGTTTTACAATTACCCAACGTCTCGGCCCTGGGGCCACGGGTTGTCGGCTGGACCCAAACGGACTGGTCGAAGCGGTCAGTCATCTGGCACTGCAGATAGATCAACATGTCGACATGATTTTTCTAAATCGCTTTGGCAAGGGTGAAGAAGACGGTCAAGGGTTTCGCCCCGTCATAGAACAGGCATTTGTGCTCAACATTCCAACACTGATCGTTGTCCGGGAGACCTATCTGCAGGCATGGCGACAATTCTGCGGGGATGAATATACAGCGCTGTCTGCTGACAAGGACGATATCATCAAATGGTATGACGGGTTCGCAAGATTGCAGGAAATTCGCGAGTCGGCATGACGAATGCGCATCGAGCGCGCGTGAGCGCTCCGTTCCTGCATTGGAGATTGCAGATCCGAAGCGCCCGGGAGAAAAATCCTGGAGTTTTAGACGGGTTTCATCGTTTTCAGATGGTTCACGTTGGCACAAAAATCTGGAGGAGAAACTTCGCCTTCCGCTTCAGCCAGCCAACTCTTGCAGGCATCGACATGTTTACAGCCCAAACAGGCTACCATCGCAGAGCGGATCTTGTTGGTTCCGCAAATAGACAGATCTGCGTCAATTCTGGAACCGGTCCGGTCCATCATTTGACTTAGCAGTTCCAAATGCTCGGCCGATTTTGCAAATAATTTCAAATATCTATCCTCCAGAACGATTTCCCAAGACAAAATTAGCCCGTTGAGCGATGCCCGTCGTTGATCTGGATCAAGGATAATTGTCGACATAATCGGCACTTTTAACACCAATCGGGATGTCCAAATTGCACCCCGTTCTCTCTTATTTCATAGGGTATCGTTCATGTTCGACGCTGAGGCGGTTCTTGCCCACTATCAAAAGCCTGTACCGCGCTACACCAGCTATCCTACCGCCCCCCAATTCAAAGAGGGTGTCGGCGCAGAGTTGTTTAATTCCGCGCTGGCCAATCTTGGATCAACCGACCCGGTTTCGGCTTATCTGCACATCCCGTTTTGCGACCGGTTGTGTTGGTTCTGCGGGTGCCACACCAAACACACGCTGAAATACACGCCCATTAAACGCTACATCGACTTCCTTGTTGAAGAAGTGAACCTATTTGCGCGAAAAACGACCTTCAAGCCACTTCTGGGTGCGCTTCATCTTGGAGGTGGATCCCCAAGCCTGCTCAAACGGGATGACCTGATAAGGTTGCGTCATGCGTTGGAGGGCGCGTTCGATTTCAACATCGATACCGAAATCAGTGTCGAGATTGATCCCAGTGACGTCGATCAGCAGACGATCGACGCATTGACTGAATTTGGATTAAACCGTGCCAGTGTTGGGGTGCAGGATTTTCATCCAGATGTACAATCCGCAATCAACCGGCCGCAGAGTTTTGAAATCACACGTGATGTGATCCAGCAACTGCGAAAGGCTGGTGTCAATTCAATCAATATCGACGCCCTTTATGGACTTCCCTTACAGAGCAAGGAGCGATTGCTTCGCACGATCGATCGATGTGTTGACCTGGAACCGGATCGAATTGCGCTATTTGGGTACGCCCATGTGCCATGGCTGAAGAAACGTAACTACCCAGCTACCCCAACCTGATGCTTTTATAGACGGCCCATCAGAC
>JAALLE010000030.1:28736-42054 GCA_011087605.1 Hyphomicrobiales bacterium | reverse complement strand
CTGAATCAGCAAAGACTGCCGAGATTAAGGCGAGTTTTTCAACGGAATAGGCTCAAAGCCGGTGAAACAATAGCCGTATTGGGTGCATCGGGTGGTGTTGGTCAAGCTGCAGTGGAACTAAGCAAAATTATGGGCGCGCGGGTGATTGCCTGCGCTTCTTCAGATGAGAAACTGGAATTTTGTCGCCAATGCGGCGCCGATGAAGTGATCAACTATTCCGCTGAAGACCTGAAGGCGAGATTGAAAGAACTGGGTGGTAGCACAGGCATTGATGTCATTTACGATCCGGTTGGCGGCGATTTTTCTGAAGCGGCCTTTCGATCCATTGCCTGGAAGGGACGGTTTTTGGTGATTGGTTTCGCCTCTGGTCCGATTCCCAAAATGCCTCTCAATCTGCCACTTCTGAAAGGTGCAGATCTAAGGGGCGTGTTCTGGGGCGCATTTACAGCACGGGAACCGGCCGCCAACCGGCAAAATATTGATGATTTGCTTGGCTGGCTCGCAGACGGGACCTTAAAACCCCATGTCGATTCGATATTTCCGCTGGAAGAGGCGGAAGCTGCGCTGAACAAGATCGCGGCGCGGGATGTGAAAGGCAAGGTGCTGCTAAAGCTGTAGGCGCATCACCCCTTGGCCCATTGCGAGCATAACATCGACGATCGCAGGCCGACTTAGTGGCTGAATTTGCGTCGACTGATTCTGGCAGTTTTGCGATATTTGGTGACAAGATTTGAGAGCCAGCCAATAAACTTAACTGCCTGTGCATCCTGTTTTTCTTTTGCCAGACGTTGAAGACATTGCTGTTCGTTTGCCAGTCTGGTGCGCTTTTTCTCCATATATTGTGCTTTTGCGAGATCGTGGCGTGAAGGCGCGACACCACCCTGTGGATTTGTGTCTACATAATGCCAGTGCTGCCCATTTGAGTTGAAGTCCAACATTGGTTCCATCTCCTTTTTCATCTGTATTTGAACGATGAAGCCAGACTACTGGTTTTGATATTTTGTAGAATACGGTATATTTGTAATGGACCATTCCAAAATATGAAACAATCGAGCTCATGGACCGGTTTCAAGCCATTCAAGTTTTTCGCGAAGTCGCACAAAACAAGGGCTTTGCCGCGGCTGGAAGAAGCTTGAATGTTTCTACACCGACTGTCAGCAGACTCATATCGGAGTTGGAAGCTGATCTTGGCGTTCGTCTTTTTCAGCGATCAACACGCAGTGTTGCTTTGACCGAAGAAGGAGAGCAGTTCTTAAGGCGAGGCGTGTCGCTGCTCGATGAACTGGAAGCGGTATCGTTGGAAATCCGAGAGCGCCAAACCGTTCCACGCGGACATTTGCGAATCAGCAGCGTCGTTGCGTTTGGCCAGGAACGCGTCGCTCCGGCGCTGACCGGCTTTATGGATCTTTATCCAGACATCACGGTGGAGCTCGATATTTCAAACAGGCAGGTCGATCTTGTTCAGGATCATTTTGACCTTGCCATTCGGATCGGCGGTTCGGAAGGGTTAAAGGACTCAATGCTCAAGGCACGCAAGATCACATCGCAGAAGTTGATATTTGTTGCGACGCCTGAATATGTGGCTTCAAAGGGAGCTCCAAACACTCTCGACGACATCACACATCACCGTGTTGTTAAACAAATCAGCGGAAACTGGGGGCGGGTCAACGAACTTTGGCATCACGGCAAGAAGACTGTTTACAACCTGCCCGAAGCGTTGGTGGTCAATTCTCCAAACGCCGCCCGAAACGTGATCTTAAAGGACGGGGCCATTGGATTGATGGCAGACTATCTTGTGGCAGAACATATTTCACAGGGCCGCATGCAGCGATTGCTGCCCGATTGTGAAACGCTCGATCAGCCGATCTATGCCGTGTTTGTTCACAGGAACTATATGCCTGCAAAGGTTAGGGTATTCATCGACTATCTTATCGACGTTTTGGAAAAACGGCGTCCAGCCTGACATGGCCATCTGCCGGTCTGTCAAAACTTTTTAACATCACAATATTTGGGTTAGCGACTGGATGGGCAATCAGTTGGTTTCGGTATCCATCGCCTGTCGGGCCTTTTCGCGATGCTCATCTGTCACGTGTGCCTGTACAAGGGTCATGGCGGCGGTGAAAACGGCCAAATCATCGGAAAATCCGACGACCGCAAAAAAGTCGGGAACAATATCGGCGGGAAGAATAAAGTAGGCCAGAGCAGCCAACAGCGTTCCACGTACTTTCAGGGGAGTTTTTTTGTCAGTGGCGCAGTAATAAGCGGCTGCCAGGTCTTCGGCGAATGGAATATGGGCGGCAAAGGCGCGAAACTTGGGCCAGAACTGAGCACGAACCTTTTTTTCCCGGGAACGTGACTTGGCCAACGGGACAGGAAGCAGCAGTTTCTCAATTTTGGACTTGTCCAAACGACCTCCTGTCCAACATCCGGTGGGATATCAGCTAAAAATGACTGTCCATGATATGGGTATCACCGGCCTTGCCTGCAAGCTATGGCCTATTCATCGACGCATCAGCCATCGATAGGAGCCTGTTTGCAACGCGTCGAAACCGGCCATTATGTCTGATTTCGGCAGCGCCTTTCCCGCCACAGCAGAAAGAAAGCGTAATAGCACAGAAACCAGACAATGAAGAGTTCCTGAAATTCCCCTGGACGATAAACCAGGTAGGACTTCAGTTCGGTGCTCTTGTTCAGCGCTCGATATATCCAGCAGGCAGACATCAGTGTTGCTAGCGGAAATAATGCCAGAGGCGGATAGATGAAATTGAACCTGCTGGGCAGAAATCCGGGCCGCTTCAACAATACCCATGGAACAATCATTCCGGTAAAAACAATTCCCGCCACCAGAATGGCGCGGGGCAGCTGGTCGAGGAGATTGCTGATATTATGCAAATTGGTTTCCTGTTGATCATTTGCGTTGAGCCAGGCATCTGGCGTGGCCCAGTTGAAATAGTGTTGTCCCCAACTGGCCTCCTCTCCGGCGAGGTAGATGCCTCCCAAAAACATTGCTGCGCACCAATACAGCACCAGTGGATCGGACCGAATATGGCTTGAAAAGGTCAGGCGCAAACCAATCAAAGCGGCTATTAGGGGCAGAAAAAAATGCAGGAACTCAAGCAACCCATGGGTCTCGCTGGCAAACCATTTTTCGAAAAAGACAGGGCTGAACCAGGCCAGAAATGGAACCAAACAGAATGCTGTCAGCGGTAGCCAAAGATTCCACAGACGAGAACTTGCCTGGCTTTCTGCCTGGTACTGCTCTGGATCGGAAATGAACTCGCAATTCAATTTTCAAAAACCTGCTTAACGTATGGCTTTATTGTGAAATTTGCGATTGTGATGAAATCGATCACCGCATCGCGAATTGACGCCGAGACCTAGATTATCACCACCTGCTTGTCCAGCCTGACGCGCTTCAGGCCAACGTGTCCATCTTCTCGGCAAGATTGATGTCCAACTCTGTCAGGCCATTTGCGCTGTGTGTGGTCAATGTCACTTCGACTGTTTTGTAAACATTGGACCATTCCGGATGATGGTTCATTTTTTCAGCAATCAGGGCGACCCGTGTCATAAAACCAAAGGCTTCAACAAAATTGCTGAAGATGAATGTCCGCGTAATTGCTGAGCCATCTTGAGCAAGGCTCCAATTGCTCAATCGCGCAAGTGCATCGTTGATTTGAGTATTGCTGAGTTGATCTGCCATGTGAATCCCGCCGGTTAAAGACACTGCAACCTGCACCAACTTTGGGGATGATCACAAGCGATAAGACAGTTGAAACAGGGCAAGCATCAATTGGCTCATTGGCTGATCAACGGCCATGTCTGTTCAATTTTATAAGGGCCGCCGCCCCGGGATTTCCGCGCAGAATAAAGCGCAAACCTGGCTGGTCGATAGTGCTGATCAGGTAAGGCGGCACCGTTTTGCGACAAGTATCGCGCGATTGAATCGGCGGAGGCATTTTTGCACCGGCCGATGGTGATATGGGGTGTAAAACGTCTGGAATCGGGCGCCAAACCCAGCCGTTGCATTAATTGTTCCTGGGTTGCTGACAGGTTAAGCAATGTGTGGTCTGGCTGAATCTGGGCGTAAAGTGCAGTGGGTCTGGTACCGCCAAAACATTTCGTCTCTCCCACATTGATATGTGGTTGCGCCCAATCGCGTTGCGAAAGGGCGTCGAAAATGTCGTTGGCTTGCTGGTGATCAACATCGCCTATGAATCTCAACGTGATATGAAAGTCTGAAGGATCAATCCACCGAACATCGGCCAAGCCGGATTGTTTAAGGCTGAGCATTAGTCGAACCGACGAGGGAACTTCCAATCCGGTAAACAATCTTGGCATTCTTTGCGGTTCCCCAGTTACTGATCCCGTTCGCTGACTTCATCAGGCAACTCAACCACGATCGATTTTGCGTCAAGGTCAATCGATGGGACGTTATTGCGGGTAAACTCGACCAGAATGGATTGGCCGGAACCAGAAGGCATTATCTCGATCAGGTCACCGGCTCCGAAATTTACCACGTCCAACACTGCGCCGATATCTGCGCCACCTGGATCAACAACCCGGCAGTCGATCAAGTCGGTTACATAGAACTCGTCGTCTTCGATATCGTTGGGCAGCATTGAACGGTCTATATATAGATCGGTTCCATTGAGAGCTTCGGCCTCATCGCGAAAATTGACACCCTTGAATTTCACAACAAGTACTGACTTTGAGACACGCATTCGGGTGATTTTGAACTTTCGCCCATCCTTGGAATACAGGCTGCCATATTCGCTCAGGGTCAGGGGATCATCGCCAAATGGTTTAACCCGAACCTCTCCCTTAATACCGTGGGGTCCACCGATTCGAGCCATCAAAACAGGATTGTTGAGTTGCATCAGCCGTTTCCATGAAAAAGGCGGTAGGCCGTTTCGGTCTACCGCCTGATATAACGGGGTTGTGCCCCGGAAGTCGAGACAGACTATTCTGCGGCAGCTTCTTCATCGGCAGGTGCCTCTTCAGCAGGTGCTTCGGCTGCAGCCTTTGCGGCTTCTTCAGCGTCGGCAGCGGCCTGTTTGGCATCCTCTTCCTTCTGCGCTTTTTCGTCCAAACGCTCCTGGGCTTTGCGACCAGGCTTGGCTTTGTTTGGATTGTTGCGAGCTTCACGTTTCATCATGCCTTCGGCATCGAGGAAACGCAGAACCCGGTCTGTCGGCTGAGCACCTTGGTCAAGCCAATACTGCACGCGATCTTTGTTCATCGTGATGCGCTCTGCGGAATCTTTTGCCAGCAGTGGATTGTATGTGCCCAGTTTTTCGATGAAACGACCATCGCGTGGTGCGCGCGTGTCGGCAGCGACGATACGATAAAAGGGACGTTTTTTTGATCCGCCTCGGGCGAGTCTGATTTTGGTAGCCATTGATTTAATTCCTTGATGGGATGTTGATTAGTTAAGGGTTGACGCGTGGCGAAACACCAATCGGGGATCGTCACGCAATGTTGTTTTTCTTTCGAATGTCGCGCCCAAACGCTGGGCCACGGCAATTGAGGCATGGTTGTCTGGATGAACAAAACTCATGAGCGCAGGCAGGCCGAGTTCAACCTGCGACCAAGACAATATTTTCTCGGCAGCTTCGGTCGCATAACCATGACCATCATTGCCCGGATACAAGCTCCATGCCATTTCCGGTTCCTCAAGATCGGGAGGAAACCAAATTCCGGCATGGCCAATTGCGTGTTCTGCATCTTTAAGCTGAATGGCGAACATGCCGTATTCACGCAAAGTCCATTCTCCCGCCATCGACGTAAATGCCACCCATGATTGGGCCTCTGTTTGAACGCCTGACAAAAAGAACCTAGTGCGGTCAGGATCAGCCCAAAATCCCGCAAAATACGGAAAATCCTCAAGCTGCCAGCCGCGCAAGATCAAACGTGTGGTGTGCAAAACCGGAGTCATATCAGCCGCGCGCCTGATGGTGATGCTGAATGACTTCGCGAATGACAAATTCGAGAAACTTTTCAGCGAAGTCCGGATCAAGGTCGGAGCGTTCCGCAAGCCGACGCAGTCGGTCAATCTGTTCGCCCTCACGCGCCGGATCTGACGGTGGCAGGTCATGTTTTGCCTTCAACGCACCCACTTCCTTGGTCTTGCGAAAGCGTTCAGCAAGAATGTGGATTAGCGCAGCGTCAAAATTATCAATTGACGCGCGAATGGCCAGCAATTGCTCTTGGGGTGAAATATCTGTGGTCATTTTTTCTTTCCAAGCGAGGAACCGCCGCCAAGGCCGGGGAGTTTGGGACCACCGAGACCGGGTAATTTCGGCGCACCGCCTGCGCCCATCTGGCGGGCCATTTGTTCAAGCTGCTGCGGATCCATGCCACCCATTCCGCCACCCGGCATGCCGGGCATACCACCCATGCCGCCGCCACCGCCGGGCAGGCCCATGGCTGCAGCCATTTTGCTCATCATGCCCTTGCCCTTTTTACCCGCCATCGACTTCATCATGTCGGCCATTTGGCGATGCATTTTCAACAATTGATTGATTTCCTGAACCGACGTGCCGGAACCGGAAGCGATGCGTTTCTTACGGCTGGCATTGAGAAGTTTTGGCGTTTTGCGCTCTCTCCGCGTCATTGACGAAATGATCGCCTGCTGCTTCTTGAAGATGTTATCATCAATGCCGGCAGCTTCGATCTGCTTGGCCATTTTGCCGATACCCGGCATCATTTTCATGATCGAGCCCATGCCACCCATTTTCGACATTTGACCAAGTTGCTGCGAGAGGTCGTCCATGTCGAACAGGCCTTTCTGCATTTTCTTGGCCATCGCTTCGGCCTGTTCGGCGTCGATGGTTTGGGAGGCCTTTTCGACCAGGGAAACAATGTCGCCCATGCCCAAAATGCGATCGGCGATGCGTTTGGGATAAAAGTCTTCCAGCGCATCCATCTTTTCGCCGACACCGAGCAGTTTGATCGGTTTGCCGGTGACAGCACGCATCGAAAGGGCTGCACCGCCGCGACCATCACCGTCGATGCGGGTCAACACGATGCCGGTGACACCAACACGGCTGTCAAAATTCTGAGCAAGATTGACTGCGTCCTGACCAGTCAGCGAGTCGGCAACCAGAAGTATCTCATGAGGATTGGCTGCGGCCTTAATGTCGGCCATTTCCACCATCAGCGGTTCGTCAATGGAGGTGCGGCCTGCCGTGTCAAGAATGACAACATCAAAACCGCCGAGCTTGGCAGCCTGCATGGCGCGGTTGGCGATTTGGACAGGATCCTGACCTTCAACGATTGGCAGCGTGTCGACCTCGGTCTGCTCACCCAGTTGACGCAATTGTTCCTGAGCGGCTGGCCGTCTGGTATCCAGAGATGCCATCAGAACCTTTTTGCGGTCACGCTCACGCATGCGCAGAGCAATCTTGCCGGTCGTCGTCGTTTTACCAGACCCCTGCAGACCAACCATCATGATTGCCACCGGCGCTGGGGCATTCAGGTCGATCTGGGCATCTTCCTCGCCCAGCATGGCAACCAGTTCGTCATGAACGATCTTGACGACCATTTGTCCCGGAGTGACCGATTTGACGACAGATGCACCAACGGCTTTCTCGCGCACTGCTTCTGTGAACTCACGTACCACTTCCAGAGCAACGTCGGCTTCAATCAGTGCTCGTCTGATTTCCCGCAGTGCTGTCGAGACGTCTTTTTCCGACAGCGCACCACGGCGGGTGAGGCCATCAAAAATTCCGCTGAGTCGGTCCGACAGAGATTCAAACATAGTGTCTCAATTCCCAATTGCTGTTGGCAAAAAGGTAGGGTTTTGTGGGCGGCAAATCCACCGGCAATTGAGCAAACGCAAAATGCATCCGCGGGCGAATCTCGCTGGCGGATGTTGACCTCCGGTGGCTCTGCTGGGAGGGACCGGTCGGCTGCTCAAGAACTAATGGTCTTGTCTATTGGCCGCGATATGACGCGATAGGGCCAAAGAGTCAAGTGTTTCGGCAGATGAAAGCCGGTTTGAATGAAGTCCACGGCAATGTGAACGATAATTAATCACAGCGTCACAATTATGCCTCTTGCGAAAACCATTTGTTCGGCTCGCCAAGCCGGCGCGTTTAATCATCCGGGATAAAAAAATGTGGACCAATAAAGCCAGTGTTGACCAGCAAAATCATCAGGACGCGGACCGGATTCGGGATCAAAAATTGTGCTGCGAGAATATGCACCACTCCAGGCGACAAGTTCCTGAAGTCGGCAACCGAAGCGACGGACCCATTTATGTCTCGTCGGCGATGGATTTCTATCCCTATTAGAGTTGAGCAATTGTAAGGCTTGACTTGAAGCAGCTTCGCCCACAGGTGTTGGGGAATGAAAAGAAGACAATTTCTAAAAGCGCTTGGATTGCTGCTTGCTGGCGGGTCTGCAACCGGCGCTGGAGCAATTACTTTGGCACGGTCTCGCAACTCCTATTATGATGGTCCTGTCAGCGATCATTTTGACGGACTAAATTTCTTCAATCCAAATGGTACGCCGCCAAAGGGATTTGTAGAGCTGATTAAATGGCAGACCGGTGGTGGCCGAAAAAAATGGCCGGCGAGCTTTGCCTCACCTCACGAAGATACGCCACCAAAATCCGTCGATTCCGATGGCCTCAGAGTGAGCTTTGTTGGCCATGCAACCGTCTTGATTCAGACTGGCGGCCTCAACATTTTGACTGACCCGGTTTGGTCTCAGCGCGCCTCGCCGGTAAGTTTTGCCGGACCTAAACGGGTCAATGATCCAGGGATAGCATTTGACAACCTGCCACCGATCGACGTGGTGCTCCTGTCACATAACCACTATGACCATCTTGATCTGCCAACGCTTTCAAAATTGAACGCGACTCACAATCCATTGATTGTGACGCCTTTGGGCAACGACCGGATACTGAAGAATCACGATTCACGATTGAATGTGGTGATTGGTGATTGGGGCGATACCATTGAATTGTCGCCTGAAACAATAGTGACTTTGGAACCCATGCACCATTGGTCGGCCCGTGGTTTTGGAGATCGTCGCAACGCGTTGTGGGCGGCCTTCGTAGTTCAGTCGGCCGCCGGCAACATTTATCATATCGGCGATACCGGCTTTCATGATGGAACAAACTACCTTACTGCACGTGAGAAATATGGCGACTTTCGCTTGGCAATATTGCCGTTCGGCGCATATGAGCCGCGTGACTTTATGCGTGGGCAGCACCAAAATCCCGATGAAGCTGTGCAAGGGCATATACTTTGCGGCGCTCAATTTACTCTGGGGCATCACTGGGGCACGTTTCAACTGACTAACGAGAGTATTGATGATCAGCTGGAGGCACTGGATGCCGCCCGGGCAAAACATGGGGTCAGTGATGAGTTGTTTCGAGCCTTACGACCAGGACAGGTCTGGGATGTTCCGCGCCATCGTCCAAAAACTGCATAGGCAAATTAAATGAACGGATCAATTTATGACAAGGAATCGCAGCGGCAGGCGCTGCGACAACAAGGCAATGACGTGCCGGCAGGTCATTTGGCGGTGCATCGCTGGTACTTGCGACTGGCCGAGCCCTGGAAAATAGCAGACCGTGACCCTCCGAGCGAAGGACTGACCATAATGCGGGCAAATAACCCGTCAGTCGCCTTTTACAGATTTTTGTATCATACCGCCGGAGAAGAGTTTGTCTGGGGCGACCGTCGCCGGATGAGCGATGAGAAATTGGCCGGTTTGATTGGTAAAGATGATGTTCATGTCATGGTGCTTTACAAATCGGGAACTCCGGCAGGATTCTACGATGTCAATTTCAGCGATCCCAGCGAAACTGAAATAAAGTATTTTGCGCTGCTGCCGGGCAATATAGGTCAGGGTTTTGGCGGGTATCTGCTAACCAAGGCAATTCTCTATGCTGGTGAGAAAAAAGTGCCGCTGGTGCTTGATACCTGTACCCTGGATCATCCAATGGCATTGGAGAATTACCGAAAGCGGGGATTTGAAATCTACCGCGAGGACGATGAGGAGTATCCCGATCCTCGGCTTGACGGGACGATACGCAAAGATGCTGGCCAGCACGTTCCGCTTGCCGAGTGATCAAACACGCGCCATATAGGCGCCCATGAACCAGCGCGTCGCCTTTGCTAAAATGAATGGGATCGGGAACAAGATCATTGTTGCCGACATGCGCGCGCGCGTCGACCACATTACCCCAAATGCGGCAGTTGCATTAGCGGCTGATCCGGAAACCCATTTTGATCAGATAATGGCGGTTCATTCCCCGGGACCGGTTGGCAAGGACGCGCGTATCGAGATTTTCAATTCCGATGGCTCAATGTCAGATGCTTGCGGCAATGGCACACGCTGTGTTGTGCAGTGGTTGAACGAGCAGACGGGGACCAGTGATTTTTCTTTTGAAGTTGAGGACCAACCTCTGACGGCCCGTTTGTTACCTAACGGTCATATCAGCGTGAATATGGGAGCTCCGCGGTTTTCTTGGGATCAAATTCCCCTGTCAGAAGAATTTGCCGACACAAGCGGCATTGAACTCGAAGTTGGCCCGCTGGGCGATCCAATCCTGCACACACCTTCGGTCGTCAATGTTGGCAATCCTCATGCGGTTTTCTGGGCAAGTGAGGACGTAAATTCCTATGCGTTGGACAAGTTTGGCCCGATGTTGGAACACCATCCGCTGTTTCCCGAACGGGTCAATATTTCAATCGCTCAACAGGTCGGCGACAATGAGATGACGATGCGCACGTGGGAGCGCGGAGCAGGTCTGACGCTGGCCTGTGGGTCGGCAGCATGTGCGGTTGCCGTTTGTGCATCACGGCTCGGTAAAACTGGACGCCAGGTTCGCCTCAACTTGCCCGGTGGCGTGTTGGATATTGATTGGCGGGACGATAATTTTATCATAATGAGCGGTGCTGCCGAGCATGAATTTGATGGCATGTTGGATCCCTTAACGGGCGCTTGGGAGCGTTTGCCATGAACGGAAAAGCTTCACCTGGTCTGGAAGTGATCACCTTTGGTTGTCGGCTGAACACGTATGAATCTGAGGTCATGCGGCGCGAAGCAGAGATTGCCGGGTTGGCTGGTTTGAAGGACGGAGCAGTGGCGATCAATACCTGTGCGGTAACCGCCAATGCGGTTCGGGAAGCCAAACACGCTATTCGCAAAGCCCGACGTGAACAGCCGGATGCGCGCATCGTAGTTTCCGGTTGTGCTGCACAGACCGAACCCGACACCTTTGCCGACATGTCGGAAGTTGATCTGGTGCTCGGGAACGAAGAAAAACTGCAGGCCCATTCTTATCGTCAATTGCCGGATTTTGGGGTTAATCAATTCGAAAAAATACGGGTCAACGACATTATGGAGGTGCGGGAAACCGCTTCGCATATGGTTGAGGCCATTGAAGGACGTAGCCGCGCATTTGTGCAGGTCCAAAATGGGTGTGATCACCGTTGTACATTTTGCATCATTCCTTATGGCAGGGGCAATTCTCGCTCGGTTCCGGCAGGAGAAGTGGTCGATCAGATCCGCCGACTGGTTGACAATGGTTATAAAGAAATCGTGCTGACGGGCGTTGATTTGACATCGTGGGGCGGTGATCTGCCCGGCAAACCTTCGCTGGGGCGCCTGGTTCAGTCGATTCTCGCCAAATCCGGTGGTTTGGAGCGTCTGCGCTTGTCGTCGATAGATTCCATTGAAGTGGACGAACCTCTAATGGATGCCATTGGCGGGGATTGTCGCCTGATGCCGCATCTGCATTTATCGCTCCAGTCGGGCGACGACATGATCTTGAAGCGGATGAAACGCCGACATCTCAGGGATCATACGATTCGCTTCTGTACTGATGTGCGAAAAATCAGGCCAGATGTGGTGTTTGGAGCCGATATCATCGCTGGATTCCCTACTGAAACTGACGCCATGTTCGAAAATTCCCTGTCAATTATTGATGAAGCCGGCCTGACCTATTTGCATGTGTTTCCCTACAGTGCCCGTCAGGGGACGCCCGCTGCAAAAATGCCACCTGTTAATGGTGCATTGATCAAGGCACGAGCCCGTAAGTTGCGGGAAAAAGGCAATGCGGTTCTGCAACATTATCTCGATGGCCAAGTTGGGCAGATTGCCACCGTATTGATGGAAACCAACGGACAGGGCCGCACCGAGCAATTTGCGGCTGTAAAAGTCGCTGATGCTGAGCCTGGATGTCTGGTGAAGGTAAAGATTACCGGGCATGATGGGGTGCGATTAATTGGTACGGCGGTCGCTGTCGAACAGGCGGCATAGGGGATTTTATGGCTGAAAAGAAAGAAGGCTTTTTCAAGCGCCTGTTCAGATTTGGCAAAAAACCCCGAGAAGAGCCAGAAAAAGACCTAGAAGCCGAAAAGCAAGCCGCTGAAGCGGCACTGGCGGCTGAGGCGGCCGAGGCGGCCGAGGTGGCTGCAACCACCGCCGCTGCTGCAGAAGAAAAACTAAAAACTGAAGAAGAAGCCGCAAGGCGCCAGGCTGAAGAAATAGCGGCAGCAGCGGCGGCATCGGAAGCCGCGGCCAAGGCACAAGCAGAAATGCAGGCTGAAAAAGAAGCTGAGGAGGCTCGGCTTGCAGCTGAGGCTGCTGCGGCATTGGCGGCGGCAGAGGAAAAAGCCGCCGCTGAAAAAGCGGCAGAAGAGGCGGCGCGTCTGGAAGCGGCCAAACAGGAGGCTGAACGCCAGGAAGCCGAAAAAGCCCGCATAGCTGCCGAAGAAAAGGCGGCAGCCGAATTGGCACTTAAAGAGGCTGCGGAAGAAAAGCTGGCTGCAGAAAAAGCCGCCAAAGCAGCGCAGCAAGCAGCTGATGCGGAAGAAGCGGCGCGTCAGGAAACCGCCCGATTGGAAGCCGAACGTCTGGAAGCAGAGAAGGCTCAAAAGGCTGCAGAAGCCGCTGAAGCTGCAAAGGTGGCAGAGGCCGCCGCTCAACTGGTCGCTGAGGAAAAAGCCGCGGCGGAGTTGGAAGCAAAAAAGGCCGCCGAAATCGCCAGCGCTGCTGCTGATGAAGCAGAACGGCAGGAAGCCGAACGCCTTGAAGCCCAAAAAGCTGCTGCCGAACGAGCTGCCGAAGAAAAGGCGGCGGCTGAACAGGCGGCTGCCGATCTGGTGGCCAAACAGGCTGCGGAGGAAGCAGAAGCGGCGAAACTGGCAGAAGCAGCGAAACAGGCAGAGGAAGCCGCGGCTGCGGCAGCAGCGGTTGAGCAGAAAAGGCTTGAACAGGAACGCCAGCAGGCAATTGAATCAGAGCCAGAGCCAGAGCCAGAGCCAGAGCCAGAGCCAGAGCCAGAGCCAGAGCC
>JAALLE010000030.1:0-28636 GCA_011087605.1 Hyphomicrobiales bacterium | reverse complement strand
CAGAGCCAGAGCCAGAGCCAGAGCCAGAGCCAGAGCCAGAGCCAGAGCCAGAGCCCCAAAAGAAAAGCTGGTTCTCCCGACTCAAAGACGGCTTGTCCCGCTCTTCCAGTCAGCTGACAGAAAACATCACAGCCGTTTTTACCAAGCGCAAGCTGGACGAAGATACGTTGCAGGAATTGGAAGACATTCTGATTCAGGCCGACCTGGGAGTCGAAACAGCGCTGAATATCACTGATAAGCTCGCTTCAACTCGTATGGGCAAGGACATTACCGATGAGGAAGTCCGCGAATTTATGGCTGGCGAAATTGAAAAAGTTCTTGAACCGGTTGCTGCTGAACTCGAGTTGGATCTGGATCATACGCCGCATGTGATTTTGGTTGTTGGGGTCAACGGATCTGGCAAGACAACGACCATCGGTAAGCTCAGTCAGAAACTTGTTGATGGTGGTTTTTCCACCCAACTGGTTGCGGGTGACACGTTCAGGGCGGCGGCAATTGAACAATTGAAGATTTGGGGCGATCGCACCGGATCACCAGCTGTTTCCCGGCCCCTGGGTTCTGACGCTGCCGGCTTGGCATTTGACGCCTATGCAGAGGCAAAACAGCAAAATCATGATGTGATTTTGATGGATACCGCCGGACGTCTGCAAAACAAGACGGAATTGATGGATGAGTTGGAAAAAATCATCCGTGTGTTGCGCAAACAGGATCCAACGGCTCCTCATACTGTATTGCTGACGCTGGACGCGACCACCGGTCAGAACGCTCTGAATCAGGTTGAAATTTTTAAAGACGTTGCTGGTGTGAATGGTTTGGTAATGACCAAGCTGGACGGAACCGCAAGGGGCGGCATCATGGTGTCAATCGCAGCCAAGTTCAAACTGCCCGTCTACTTCATCGGTGTTGGTGAGCAGGTCGAAGACCTGGAGCCGTTTGACGCTAAGGATTTTGCCAGATCAATTGCCGGTTTCGAAGACTGAAATCCGACATCCTAAGTGGCGCAAATTGGAAAGCGTGAAATTCGATATTGATCTAATGTCTTGAGGCACGAATGAGCGATGGCGTCGCTCAAGGCTCGCGGAGCGGGTCGCCGTGTGCTGAATTTGCTTCAGCTGATTGTCCTGAACGCCCGGATTTCACTTGAAATTCCGGGTGGTGATCTGCCCGGAATGAGCGGAGATCACCATGACCATCCACACACCATCCCTGACTTCCAGCCAACGCCCGGATTATTTTGTCCTGCATAATGGGGAAAAGGCGACGCTGCCGTTTGATACGGCAGAATATGAAGTAAGACTCGCCGAATTGCGCGACATTATGAGCCGCAGTGAGTTGAAAGCCTGCGTTTTCACGTCAATGCATTGTGTCGCCTATTATTCAGGCTTCCTCTATTGTTCGTTCGGCAGACCTTATGCCTGTGTTGTCACGCAGGATACCTGCACCACGGTTTCGGCCAATATTGATGCCGGGCAACCCTGGCGCCGGTGCCACGGCGACAATCTGATTTATACCGACTGGCAGCGTGACAACTATTTGCGGGCCATATTGTCTCTGGTTGGAGAAGGTGGCTCAATCGGCGTGGAATTTGATCACATTTCTGTTGAGCAGATGGGCAAAATGAAGACTGCACTGGCGGCTGAACTGGTCGACATTGCACCTCAATCCATGGCTCAACGCATGATCAAGTCCCCGGCCGAAATTGAACTTATCAGGCACGGCGCCCGAACGGCTGATATCGGTGGTGCTGCCATTCGTGGATCAATTGCTGAGGGTGTTAGTGAGCTTGAAATTGCTCAGGTGGGCCGACTGGCAATGGAACAGGAAATAGCGAATACATTTCCTGATTGCGAGATTCGTGACAACTGGGTCTGGTTTCAGTCAGGGCTCAATACTGATGGAGCACACAATCCCGTCACCAAGCGGCAGTTGGAACGGGGTGATATTTTGTCGCTGAACGCGTTTCCGATGATCAACGGGTATTACACCGCTCTCGAGCGAACTCTTTTCCTGGACGAACCGGACGCCCGATCGCTGGAAATCTGGGAAGCCAATGTTGCTGTTCATCGGCGTGGCTTGGAACTGATACAGCCAGGCGCGGTTTGCAATGAAATTGTTGCCGAACTGAATGAGATGTTCGCTGAACGTGATCTGCTGCAATACCGCTCGTTTGGTTACGGCCATTCCTTCGGGGTTCTGTCGCATTATTACGGCCGTGAAGCCGGGTTGGAATTGCGCGAAGACATCAATACCGTCCTGCAACCGGGGATGGTGATTTCCATGGAACCAATGTTGCTTATTCCACAAGGAGAAGCCGGTGCGGGTGGATATCGTGAACACGATATCCTGGTGGTTGGCGACACCGAATCGGAAAACATAACCGGGTTTCCGTTCGGTCCTGACCACAACATCATCGTCTGATGGTGATGCAGGTGCAGATTTAAACGCAGCAACGGGCTTTCCCTGTGTCGGTCCAGTCGTTAAACCGCTGGATATGAGATTGCAGATTGAAAACCTGTCGGTAAAGCGCGGAGAGGAGCTTGTTCTCTCCGCGTTGAGTTTTGAGGTCCAGCAGGGTCGGGCGCTGATCGTGCGTGGCCACAATGGCGCTGGCAAATCCACCTTGCTTCGGGCGATTGCCGGATTACTGCCTCACGAGTCTGGCCGTATATTGATTGCTGAATCCCCACCCGAATTTGCTGCCGCATCAGTTCCGCAACTCTGTCACTATTTGGGCGGGGATAATGCAATGAAAGCGGCGATGAGCGTTGGCGAAAACCTGAAATTCTGGCGGGATTTTTCGGGTCAAACTCATCTTGAAATTGATGAAGCGCTGGACATTGTTGGTCTGGATGGGCTGCAGACCGTACCATTTGCTCATCTGTCGACCGGGCAACGTCGTCGAATCGGCATTGCCCGGCTGCTGGTCAACTATCGACCAATCTGGATTTTGGATGAACCGACTTCGGGCCTTGATGCCGCATCGGAGGAACAATTTGCAGCGCTGATGAATGTTCACCTGGAAGATGGCGGACTGATCATCGCAGCAACCCATGTTCCACTGGGATTGGAATCGGCTGACGAGTTGGAATTGTCCGAAGTTTCCGTGGAGGGTAACCATTGACCGCGCTGCTGGCTCGCGACTTGCGTCTGGCCCTGCGTTCAGGTGGTGGAGCGGCTACTGCGTTGCTGTTCTATCTGGCTGTCGTGGTTGCCATGCCATTTGCAGTTGGGCCGAATGCTGAATTATTGGCGACAATTGGTGGCGCGACATTGTGGATTGGTGCGTTGCTGGCCGGATTGCTGGGACTGGAGCGCTTGTTTCAAACCGACCATGAAGATGGGTCACTGGACCAGATGATGCTGTCTCCGGTTCCATTGCCGGCACAGGTATTTGTCAAATCATTGGCCCATTGGCTGGTGACCGGTCTTCCATTGACGGTGATGGTTCCGGTATTCGGCTTGTTTTTGGGAATGCAGGAAACTGCGATTGCCGCCTCCATTGCCACTTTGCTCGTTGGCACACCGGCTATCTCATTCATTGGAGCGGTGGGGGCTGCAGTTACAGTTTCGCTGCCGCGCGGCGGATTGTTGTTGTCGGTTCTGGTTTTGCCTTTGTGCATTCCTGTGTTGATTTTTGGCGTTGGTGCCATACGCGCTGCCGTCACAGAACCGGACCCATTTTTGCCACCATTTCTCCTGGTTACGGCCATTTCGCTGTTTTTTTCCGTGCTTGGACCGTTCGCGTCGGCCTATGCTTTACGCCAGGGACTGGACTGATGAAAAATGACATGAATTACACAAAATCCGGAGATAAATTGATTGTCTTTACAGGGGCGCTTATGTGCATCTTCGAGAGGAAATGATGACAACTGATGCAGCCAACAAACCGAGCGGTCTAACCGCGCTAGCTAACCCGACCCGGTTCCTGGCGCTGGTCAGGATTGTGCTGCCATATCTTGTGGTAAGCACGGTGCTATTGCTGTCCATAGGGTTGTGGATGGGATTTTCCGTGCCCGATGATTATCAGCAGGGCCGCACCGTTCGCATCATGTTTGTTCATGTGCCTTCCGTGTGGATGGCCATGGGCGCTTACATGGTGATGGTGTCGGGAGCGCTCGGCGTCCTCGTGTGGCGTCATCCTCTGGCTGATGTGGCGGCCCGGTCTGCAGCTCCGATTGGTGCGGCATTCACTTTTCTTGGCCTTGCAACGGGCTCGATCTGGGGGCGCCCGATGTGGGGGACCTGGTGGGTCTGGGATGCGCGGTTGACCAGTTTTCTGGTGTTGTTGATCATCTATCTGGGTTTAATCGCGCTTTGGAACGCAGTTGAAGAACCGGCAAAGTCGGCACGTATGGCTGCGGTCGTTGTGCTGGTCGGGGCTTTAAATATTCCGATTATCCGCTTTTCGGTGGAGTGGTTCACCACTCTGCATCAGGGTCCAAGCGTTATGCGCGCTGGAGGTCCATCACTGGCCCCGCATTTTCTATATCCATTATTGGTGATGGGGCTGGCATTCCTGTTGCTGTTTTTCACGCTGCACCTGATGGCAATGCGCAATGAGATTTTGCGGCGCCAGATCAGAACGGCTCAGAGAAAGGCGGCCCGTGGTCATCGCAACCCAGTTGCACGGGAGACGTCCAAATGAGTGCTCTGTTTGGTGCAAAATATTTTGGATTCATCCTATCCGCCTTTGGCATAACCGCGGCGGTGTTGCTGGCGCTGACAATCTGGATCGTGTTGGTCCATAAATCGCGATTACGCCAACTCGACGCGTTGGAAAAAGCCGGAATTAAAAGAGCATCCCGACCCAATGGTTGAAAAACGTTCCTCGCCAATGCGCCTCCTATTGCTGGCTGCTCCACTGATTCTATTTGGAGCGCTGGCTGCGGTTTTTTATGTTCAACTTGTGTCGGGCAAGGATACGTCCGAATTGCCATCTGCACTGATCGGCAAGCCGGTACCGGTCTTCAATCTTGACCCGCTGGCAGACCTAAACGCCGATGGTGTTGCTGTTCCGGGACTGAAGAGTGAGGATCTGCTGGGCAAGATTTCATTGGTGAATATATTTGCTTCCTGGTGTGCACCATGCCGGGCGGAACACCCGGTTTTGATGAAACTGGCCGAAAACAAGGAACTGAATCTTGTGGGAATAAATTATAAAGATCAGGGAGAAAATGCCCGTCGCTTTCTAGGCACTTTGGGCAATCCATACTCACGAGTCGGGGTAGACCGCAAAGGTCGAACCGCGATTGAATGGGGGTTTTATGGAATACCTGAAACGCTGTTGGTCGATCCAGACGGCATTGTCCGCCATAAGATCGTCGGGCCAATCAGCGCAAAAAAATTTGAAGCCTTAAAGCTTAAGGTGCGCGAATTGATGGACGACAAACAGTCCTAGTCTTCGTCCGGTTCGGTTGAATGTTTCATCATCATCGGCAATTGCGAGGCAACAAATGCCATGGTCAGGCCAGTCATGCCCCAGAACTTAAACCCAACCCAGAATCCTTCGGAAAAATTGCGCCAGACAATTTCATTGACCACCGCTAGAGCGAGAAAAAAGAAACCCCACCGCCAGGTAAGCTTGTTCCAACCTTCCTGATCGAGTTGAAACGCCTGACCCATAACGGTCTTTAAGAAACTTTTTCCCATCAACATGCCGCTGATCAAGGTCACACCAAACAGGGTATTGATGATGGTTGGTTTGAGTTTGATGAATGTGTCGTCCTGCAGATAAAGGGTCAGGCCACCGAATATCGATACCACCACGGCAGTAACAATGGGCATGGCGGGCAGGGTGCGGGTCACGCTCCAGGAAATTGCAATGGCAATCAATGTCGCCACCATGATGACCGCGGTTGCCAGGAAAATTGGTTTGGTGAAGGGATCACTCAGGTTGAAGAATGAAATCAACCGGTCGCCAAAATTATAAGACAGCACAAACAATATGATCGGACCCATCTCAAGTGTCAGTTTGAGGGTCGGATTGATTGGATTTTCCTCCGATGGGGATTCGGGATCAGGTTGCGGTGTCATGAAGTAGAGCCGTCCGTGCATTATTCTGGTGCCCCTGTAGCAGGCTTCGCGAGGCTTGCAAATGCGGTGATAGCATTGGTTGGTTTGGGGCATGGTCTATTCTCAGCCAAAGGTGTTGGTCGAAGCGTCTGGACCTTACCGCATAGTTGGGCCTATACAGGCCGCAACACAGGCGCACGTGTTGCAAAAACCTGCGCCTTGATCCCAATCCGCTGAAGGAGTTTCCGCCCATGACCGCATCACTCGACAGTTTTTCCTGTAAGAAAACACTCACTATTGCAGACAAGGAATATGTTTACTTCAGCCTTGTTGAAGCCGAAAAGAATGGTCTTACCGGTGCTTCAAGACTGCCATTTTCGCTGAAAGTGTTGTTGGAGAATTTGCTGCGCTTTGAAGATGGGCGTTCGGTAACGGCCGAAGACATCAAGGCAGTTGCCGAGTGGATCAATAATAAGGGTTCGGCTGGTAAGGAGATTGCCTATCGCCCGGCGCGTGTTTTGATGCAGGACTTTACCGGTGTTCCAGCTGTTGTTGATCTTGCTGCAATGCGTGATGCCACCTCCAATCTTGGCGGCGACACTGCGGCAATTAACCCACAGGTGCCGGTTGATCTGGTGATCGATCATTCTGTCATGGTGGATTATTTTGGTGGTGCCAATGCGTTTTCAAAAAACGTTGATCGTGAATATGAGCGCAATGGCGAACGCTACACATTTCTGAAATGGGGTCAGCAGGCATTCCGCAATTTTCGCGTGGTGCCTCCGGGAACAGGGATCTGCCATCAGGTCAATTTGGAATATCTTGCACAGACCGTTTGGACTCGCGAAGAAGATGGTGAAACCATTGCCTATCCGGATACTCTGGTCGGTACGGATTCCCATACCACAATGGTCAACGGTCTTTCTGTTCTGGGTTGGGGCGTCGGCGGCATCGAAGCAGAGGCTGCGATGCTGGGTCAGCCCGTTACCATGCTGATTCCTGAAGTCATTGGCTTTCGCCTCGACGGCAAAATGTCGGAAGGCATTACCGCGACTGACCTGGTTCTTGTAATCGTGCAAATGCTGCGGGAAAAAGGAGTGGTCGGAAAATTTGTCGAGTTCTACGGTCCGGGCCTGAATAACTTGTCATTGGAAGATCAGGCAACCATCGCCAATATGGCGCCAGAATATGGTGCCACATGCGGCTTTTTCCCAATTGATCAGGACACAGTCAATTATCTTGGGGCGACGGGTCGTGATCACGACCGCGTAGCTTTGGTGGAGGCCTATGCCAAGGCACAGGGTATGTGGCGTGACGAAAACTCCGCGGAACCCGTGTTTACTGATACATTGTCGCTGGCTCTTGGAGATGTTATGCCGTCAATTTCCGGACCAAAACGCCCGCAAGACCGCGTGGTTCTCGCCGGCGCCGACAAGGCATTTGCAGATACCATGAAAAAAGAATTCAACAGGGACGAGCGCGGCGCACGGTTCCCGGTCGAAGGAGAAGATTTCGATCTGGGCAGTGGCGATGTTGTTGTGGCAGCCATCACGTCATGCACCAATACATCTAATCCATCGGTTTTGATTGCCGCCGGTCTGGTTGCGCGCAACGCTCACGCCAAGGGTCTGAAAGTCAAACCCTGGGTCAAGACCTCGCTGGCTCCGGGTTCACAGGTGGTTACAGATTATCTCGACAAGGCCGACCTGACCAAGGAGCTGGATGCGATGGGCTTTAATCTTGTCGGATATGGCTGCACCACATGTATCGGTAATTCCGGTCCACTGGCAGAAGAAATTTCTGAGGCGATTCACAAAAACGATCTGGTGGCTTGTTCCGTGTTGTCGGGCAACCGCAATTTTGAAGGTCGTATTTCGCCCGATGTTCGTGCCAATTACCTGGCTTCACCACCGCTGGTTGTCGCCTATGCGATTGCCGGTTCGCTCTATGTCGATGTCGCAAATGATGCCTTGGGGCAGGATGCTGATGGCAACGATGTATTCCTGGCAGATATCTGGCCTTCGTCGGAAGAAATCGCCAACATTATGCGCGACACAATTGACGAAGACATGTTCCGTTCGCGTTATGGAGATGTATTCAAAGGCGATGTGGCCTGGCAGAAAATTGATGCTGGCAAAGGTGATACATATGGCTGGGATTCAACATCCACCTATGTTCAGAATCCACCATATTTTGATGGCATGACAATGGAACCTGAAGCGATTTCCGATATTGAAGGCGCCCGCGTTCTGTCGCTGTTTAAAGACTCCATCACCACCGACCACATTTCACCAGCTGGTGGTATCAAGGGCGACAGTCCGGCTGGTGATTATCTGCGCGGTCATCAGGTGCGGCCGGTAGAGTTCAACTCTTACGGCTCACGACGCGGCAATCATGACGTCATGATGCGCGGTACATTCGCCAATATCCGTATTCGTAACCAGATGCTTGATGATGTGGAAGGTGGTTATTCGATGCACTATCCATCACGTGAACAGGGCGCCATGTATGATGTTGCCATGCGATACAAGGATGAGGGTGTTCCGTTGGTGATTTTTGCCGGTAAGGAATATGGATCCGGATCGTCCCGCGACTGGGCGGCCAAAGGTACCCGTCTTCTGGGCGTGCGTGCGGTGATTGCCGAAAGCTTCGAGCGTATCCATCGCTCCAATCTGGTTGGCATGGGTGTTCTGCCATTGGTCTTCACCGGAGGCGACTCCTGGCAGAGCCTGGGATTAACCGGCGAAGAAAAAGTTTCAATCAATGGTCTCGATGACCTGTCACCGCGTCAGGAAATGCAGGCGGTGATTGAAATGGCTGATGGGTCGAGCAAGGAAATTACCCTGCTGTCGAGAATTGATACCGAGGATGAGCTGGATTATTTCCGCAATGGCGGCATTCTCCACTACGTGCTGCGCAACCTTAACCGTGAGGCCGCATGATTTTCGGATCATGATGCCAATTATTGGCATGCGAAATTTAGGGGTCGGGCGTAATTGCCCGGCCTCTTTTTTGTGTGACGGTAATGTGAGTTGCATGTGAGGGCTAAGCACAGCATCTTGAATATTCCAAGTTAACAGGCATCGAAGAGATGAATTACCGGCTCAAGCGAAAATTCACGGCTGCTGCTCTTGTAGTGTTTGCAACATTTACGCTTACACTGGGTAGCTCAAGCTGGGCAGATCGTGCTGCCGCGGCCGATCAGTTGAAGGCCGTGGTTGAATTATTCACTTCCCAAGGCTGCTCTTCCTGTCCGGCTGCCGACAAGATTCTGGCCGACTATGCCAAGCAAAAAGACGTGTTGGCACTGTCATTTCATGTTGATTATTGGAATTATCTGGGCTGGAAAGACACGTTTTCGAAGGGTGAATTTACTGACCGGCAACAACGCTATGCCGCATCGTTTCGCCGCCGTGGCGTCTATACCCCGCAGGCCGTTGTTAACGGACGAGATCATGCCGTGGGGTCGCGCAGGCGCGATATCGAGGCGTTGATTGACGGGTATGCTGATGACGGTAAATCGATGGTGATTTCTGTTAACACCAAGCGGGACAAAGAAAAAATTCGTGTCACAACAAATGCAGAATCTGGTGATGCGACCTTGTGGGTTGTTTATTTTGACAAACAGCGCCGCGTTAAAATCGAGCGCGGCGAAAATCGCGGCCGCACAATCACTTATCATAATGTGGTGCGTGATGTTTCAATGCTCGGCATGATGAAACAAGGAAAGATAGATGTCACATTGCCACTGGAAGAAATGAAACGTCGGGGATTTGAAGCCTGCGCAATTATACTGCAGCAGACGACGGCCATCGGAACGCCAGGCTCAATTCTGGGTGCTGCACTGATCGATAATCTTTAGCTCGATATACCGCAATCTGTTCGCTATTTTAAAATTGGAAAGGCCGGTCTGCCTGTTTGGGCAGCCGGCCTTTCAGTTTGCACCAGTTTAGGGGAAAAACTGGCCCCGCATCAACGGCAAAGCTACTGCTTTGCAATGGCGGCCCGGTAGTTAGCGGTTATCCAGATTCGGTCTCGTTGGGGGCTGGGGGGCAGTGAGCGAGACGCGCTCTGGAATATTTGTTCCGGGGCAACGAGACAAATAAAACTGCCAAATGGGGCACCAGCGCGGAGGGAATAAGGCGTTATTGTGGCTAATTGCTGGTTTTGATCAATCCGTGTTTCAAAATGTTTCAGTCAATCACAAGATTGGGTGGATGCATCCAGCCGAATTAACCCGATTAGACGTAGCGGCGTGCCACGAACATTACCTGCAAAAACTTTCGATCAGAACTTGAAATTTGCTGACTGAAGACACAAACTGAAAGATATTCTAGGTGCAGCGGAGTGACTATGAGCCTTTCTGACGGATCAAATCGAAAATCCAATGCTGATTTGATTTCACTGGCCGCCCGAAGACCGCTTACCGGTACCGGAATTTCCAACAGTTTTGTCTCCTCAACCGGGAACCCGGTCACACCGTCGCAAATCAGTTTTGACCGGCGGGAACTGTCAGCGATACTGCGGATTTATGGTTTCAAGGTTGCAGATGGGGAATGGCGGGACTACGCCATCGACCATTTGAAAGATCGAGCCATCTTCTCTGTGTACCGTAGAGCCAGCGAAGTTGCGCTCTATCGTATTGAAAAGAACCCCAAACTGGCTCGCAAACAGGGCGCCTATTCAATAATTGACAGTAACGGAACCGTGCTCAAGCGAGGCCATGAGCTTGCGCAGGTACTGAAACTGTTTGAACGACAGCTGAAACTTGTCGAATAGACCAGCCCGGCAACTTCACATCGGTTGTTGAGTTGTGGCTGCCGACCGGCCTATAGAGTGCCATGACATTTAAGGCATCAGTCCTCACCCTTTATCCGCAGATGTTTCCCGGTTCACTGGGACATTCTCTTGCAGGTCGGGCATTGCAGCGTAACGACTGGTCGCTGGATGTCGTGCAGATCAGGGATTTTGCGACAGATAAGCATCGAACTGTCGATGATACACCGGCCGGCGGTGGAGCGGGCATGGTGTTGAGGGCTGACGTATTGGGACGGGCCATCGACCACACATCTTCAAAAGGCGATACAAGGCCTCGCCTGTTGATGAGTCCAAGGGGCAAGCCGCTTACTCAAAATCGAGTTCGAGATCTGGCCACGGGAGCTGGAATTGTGATTGTCTGTGGCCGGTTTGAAGGGGTGGATCAAAGAGTAATTGAAGGTCGCGACCTGGAAGAGGTATCGATCGGGGATTACATTTTGTCTGGTGGTGAGGTTGCCGCAAACGTTGTGCTGGACGCGATCATACGTCTTCTGCCCGGCGTGATGGGCAATGAGGTATCAGGTAAATTTGAGAGTTTTGAAAACAATCTTCTCGAACATCCGCATTATACCCGCCCTGCCGAGTGGGAAGGACGGCGCATCCCGGAAATATTGACTTCGGGCGATCATTCCAGGGTGGCGCAATGGCAAAGGGAGCAGGCCGAAGAACTGACCCGAAAGCGACGTCCCGATCTGATCGATGATGACGGTTAAAATGGTCAATGTGACTGGACAAAGCGTTGATATGCTCCTATAGCAGCTTCGATTTTCGGAAAAACCGAAGAGACGGGTGAATTCGCCTTGGTTGCTCATCCATTTGGGAAACCATCCGGCGGCCGATAAAACCTTGTTTTATACGGCGTGCGGAACAGGCGCTCTGGCTTGCGACAAATAAAACAGCGTTTGCTAAATGCCTTAAAAAGTGGCGGCGGCGGCGTGATGAAAAGGTTAGATACGATGAATATTATTGAACAGCTCGAAGCCGAGCAGACTCAGGCTATTGAAGCCAAACGCCAACTTCCCAAATTTTCACCCGGCGATACCGTACGTGTTCTGGTGCGTGTGACCGAAGGTACGCGCACACGCGTACAGGCTTATGAAGGCGTTTGCATATCTCGCAAGGGGTCGGGCATCAACGAAAGCTTTACCGTTCGCAAAATCTCATACGGTGAGGGCGTTGAGCGCGTGTTCCCGATGTACTCGCCTCTGGTTGAAGGTGTTGAAGTTGTTCGTCGCGGTAAAGTTCGCCGCGCCAAACTTTACTATCTGCGCGGTCGTCGCGGTAAGTCGGCGCGTATCGTTGAAAATACCGGCATCCGTTCGAAAAAGTTGAATGACGCCGAGCGCGCTGCGTTCCTGGCCGAAAAAGAACGCCTTGAGGCTGAAAAAGTTGCTGCTGCACAGGCGCTGGCTGAAGAAAAGGCCGCTGAAGACGCCGCTGCAAAAGCTGCTGAAGAAGCTGCGGCAGCTGAAGATGGCGGGGAAAACAAAGAAGCTTAATCTCGCTTCCAATTTGAGTTTTAAAAAGGGGTGCCAGCAAAGCTGTAGCACCCCTTTTTTATAGTTTCTTGAGTTTGGATTTATGCGAGCTGAAAACCTTACCGTTTCGAACAAGGTCAACCTGCCCTTGGTATATGCCAGATTTAGGTGGGTTTTTCTTGCCAACATAGGCTGTGAATGATGACTTGCTGCGGGTCAGGGCTTTGGTCTGTGAGCGGGCAAACAAGCCCTCTGGTCCGGTGATACTTAGGCGCAAAAAGTCACCTTTTTTCAAATTGATGAACTTGGCGAAATAGACCAATGGCTCCATTGTGCTGGGCTCTTGATAATTGCCTTGCAACACTTGCTTTCCGTTCACCGCCTGGCCGGCAAATCCGTCTTCGATAAAGTGTCGATATCCGCGTCTTTGCAGGATGCTCAGTGCTGTGGGCGAAAATAATGAACTTGAATCATTAGTCGGACCGCAACTTGTGCCGGGCAGCTTTCCGGTTACCGGGTCAATGACCTGCCCGTCCTTGCGAACGGATACGTGGATATGAGGGAACTGAGTCGCGCCGGACAGGCCCATTCGGCCAACCTTCTGACTGCGTTTTACAGAATCTCCCGCTCGAACGGATATGCTGTTGCGAGCCATGTGACAGAGTTGAGTTGTAAATCTTGCGCCGTCAAACCGGCCATGATCGATGAGCAAACCATTACCGCATTCGCGTCCCTTGAAACGGGCCTTATCGGCGTCGGTTAACCAAAGCCTGTCATCCATGTTCGAACGCGTTGCTTTTACCACACCGTCCGCCATGGCCAGGATATCGCCCCATCGTTGCATGTCGGCGATGTTGGGTACTCTGATATCGGTTCCCTTGTGGGTGTCGAATGTGGCGCGGTCGCAAAATGGATCTTGTTGTCCGGGGCCGGTATCCATGTCGACAAGGTTCTGTACCAGACAAGGAGCATCGCCAGAACAATTCATGGGCAAGTCAAAACCCGGCCCATTTTGTGCGGTGGCGTGCCCCAAACCAAAGGTTGCGCTGGATAAGACCACCAACGTCATCAGGCTGGTTCTGATAGTGCCTTGATAATCCATGAGCGCCCCTTTATGCCTTGCCCAGACCAGTCACCTGCTCCCAAGAATGGCGCAGCTGAGTTAAAAAACAGGACACAATAATGGCAAATCGCAAACTTTTTCTTCTTCCCGGAGATGGAATCGGACCAGAAGCTTTCGCTGAAGTACGAAAAATCATCGATCACATGAATGCCGAGGAGGCAGCCGGGTTTGAGTTGGACGAGGGCCTGGTGGGTGGAGCCGCCTATGATGCCCATGGTGAATCAATCTCCGACTCGGACATGGAAAAAGCCATGGCTTCCGATGCGGTGCTGTTTGGTGCGGTTGGTGGCCCCAAATGGGACAACGTTCCCTACGAACAGCGCCCGGAGGCAGGGTTGCTTCGTCTGCGCAAGGACATGGAGCTCTATGCCAATTTGCGTCCGGCAATCTGCTATCCGGCGCTCGCTGATTCCTCATCCTTGAAACAGGAATTGGTTGAAGGCCTGGACATTCTTATCCTGCGAGAGCTGACCGGAGGTGTTTATTTTGGTGAACCCAAGACCATCACGGATCTTGGCAATGGTCAAAAACGGGCCATCGATACCCAGGTCTATGACACATATGAAATCGAACGCATTTCGGCGATGGCTTTTGAACTGGCCCGCACGCGCGACAATCGCGTTTGCTCGATGGAAAAACGCAATGTCATGAAATCCGGCGTGCTGTGGAATGAGGTTGTTACGGCCACCCACAAAAACGGCTATGAAGATGTTGAACTGAGCCATATGCTGGCGGATGCCGGCGGCATGCAGCTGGTGCGCAATCCAAAGCAGTTTGATGTGATTGTCACCGACAATCTGTTTGGCGACATGCTGTCTGATGTGGCGGCCATGTTGACCGGATCTTTGGGCATGTTGCCGTCGGCGTCGCTGGGTGCCCCAAATCCAAAAACCGGCAAGCGCAAAGCCATGTATGAACCTGTACATGGTTCGGCTCCCGACATTGCAGGTCAGGGCATTGCCAACCCGATTGCGATGATTGCGTCCTTGGCGATGTGTCTGCGCTATTCATTTGAGATGGTTGCAGAAGCGGACCGCCTGGAAACAGCGATTGCCAGTGTCCTTGATGGTGGATTGCGTACCGGCGACATCATGAGCGACGGTATGACCCAGGTCGGCACCGTGGAAATGGGCGCTGCAATTCTTGAAGCCTACCAAGCTGCGTCATAAGTACCCGGCCCTAAGAAGCGGATTGTTGTGGCAACCGCTTCTTTTAATGCCTAGATTAAGGTCATGAACAAAATTTTGATGACCCTGATGACGGCCATTTTGGCCAATTGGAGTGCAGGCGCTGAAGCTGCTGATCCGTTGAAACATCTTCAATGGGACAAACGACCGCTGCTGTTGTTTGCTAAATCGCGCAGTTTCGCACCGCTCGACAAACAGGTGGACCTGCTGCGCGACTATCGACCGGATCTGGAAGATCGAGATATGATTGTGCTGAGCACAACCGGTTCGCAGGAAACCAGTGCGGCGATTGGTTATGTTTCGATAAACCGAGGCACGGCGCGTCAACTTCGCAAAGCGTATAATCCAGAACTTAAAGGGCTGACTGTCATCCTGATCGGCAAGGATGGCAGTGAAAAGGCCCGCTGGCAAAAGGTCGTCAATCCGCAGGAAATTTTTAATCTGGTGGATTCAATGCCGGTGCGGCAGGACGAACTTCGCCAACAGGTTGAGACCCAGTAGGTTCAGTCGAGAAATTTTACGAATTCTGAAAGCGGTTCCCGTTCGCTCACCACACCGTTCTCCGGTGCGCTGAGATCAGCATGGCCAAGCGCCATGCCACAGACCACGATTTCATCTTCAGGAATATCAAGCACCGGCCGGATGACCTTGTGATAGGGCGCGAAAGCGGCCTGCGGGCAGGTATCCAGACCGCGCCCCCGCGCTGCGACCATGATATTCTGCAAAAACATGCCGTAATCGAGCCAGGAGCCGATTTCCAACTTTTCATTCACAGTGAACATCATGCCAACCGGTGCGTCGAAAAACAGGTAGTTGCGTCCATGTTGGGCATGCATCTTGTCCTTTTCGCCTTTTTCGATGCCCAATCTTGAATAGAGATCCCATCCGACGGTGCGACGACGGGTGAGATAAGGCTCAAAAAACCTGTCAGGGTAATATTTGTAGACATTTTTGGCGACATAATCGGGGTCGTTGAAGGCACCCAGAACCGCCTTCGAAAGCTGAGCTTTGGACTCTCCCCTGACAACATAAACTTTCCAGGGCTGCATATTTGTTCCTGACGGTGCCCTGGCTGCGACCTGCAAAATGGCCTCGACTTCTGATTGCGGTACGTCGGTGGGTAAGAAGGCACGCAGGGAGCGACGCGAGGTGATGGCATCGTCGACTATTTGGTGATCGGACATGAAGAATCTTTGCATGAGGGTAGCTGTTCCATGATTGCCCAAATGAAAAGACGCGTCAATTAGTCCGGTCTCGTGAAATTTTCCTTGATTTTTTCACGACAATGAGTCTTTGATGAAATCAGGGAGCGCGTCAATGGGCCTAGCAATCGATCACAGCAATAGTGATGCCACCGCGGAAGCGTTGGGCAATGACGTGCGCGGTCTGCGAAAGTCGCGTGGACTCACACTAAATGAGCTTGCCCTGAAAATTGGTCGCTCGGTTGGATTCATCAGCCAGGTGGAACGTGGGCTTTCCTCACCTTCAATCGACGACCTGAGAGCCATTGCTGGCGCATTTGACGTTCCAACCAGTTGGTTCTTTGCCAATGAAAGTCAAAATGAAGCGGAACTCGGCCTGATTGTGCGGGCTAATTCCCGGCGTGTTCTGGGAACGGCTGAAACTGGTATTGTTGAAGAGCTTTTGTCGCCCGATCTGGGCGGTACATTTGAAATGTTCCGATCCGTGTTTCAGCCAGGAGCTGAAATGCACAATCCGGTTCTGAGACATACCGAGGAAGCCGGATACGTCGTTTCGGGCAATCTAAAATTCTGCATCGACGACCAGTGGTTTGACTTGAACGAAGGTGATTCCTTCCGCTTTGAAGACAAGCCCTATCGTTGGAAAAATCCGGGTGATGAGCCCGCCGTCGTAATCTGGGTGGTTAGTCCACCAGTATATTAATAGACTATTGAGAGAATAAAAATGAACGATACAGGCGATACGCCCAAATCAAAACTTCCGTCCCACGCCCGGGTCGTCATTATTGGCGGTGGCTGCATTGGAGCTTCCAGCCTGTACCATTTAGCCAAAGCTGGATGGACCGATTGCGTGCTGCTGGAAAAGAACGAGTTGACCGCCGGGTCGACCTGGCATGCTGCTGGTAATATTCCAACATTCTCCGCCTCCTGGGGGGTGATGAACATGCAGCGCTATTCCACAGAGTTGTATCGTCGTCTGGGCGATGAGGTCGACTATCCGATGAACTATCACGTCACCGGATCCATTCGCCTGGCCCATTCGCAGGAACGCATGCAGGAGTTTGAACGAGTTAAAGGCATGGGCCGCTATCAGGGATTGGAGATCGATATGTGTTCGGTTGATGATCTCAAGCAGCGTTATCCTTTCCTTGAAACTCATGATTTGGTTGGCGGTCTTTACGATCCATATGACGGTGATATTGACCCGGCCCAGCTGACTCAGGCGCTGGCCAAGGGAGCCCGCGATATGGGTGCCAAGATCGTCCGATTCTGCCCGGCTACTGGTGTTTCATGGGATGGCAATCAATGGACGGTTGAAACAGAACAGGGTTCGATCACCTGCGAATATGTCGTTAACGCTGCTGGCTATTATGCGCAGCGCGTGGCCGAATGGTTTCGCCCCTATGGTGGCCGTATGCTGCCGATGATGACCATGAGCCATCAATATCTTCTAACCGATGAAATTCCGGAACTGGAAGCCTGGAGCAAGGAGGCAGACGCAAAACTGCCACTGCTTCGCGATGTGGATTCTTCCTACTACCTGCGCCAGGAAAAATTTGGTCTGAACCTGGGTCCCTATGAAAACAATTGTCGCGGTTATTGGATGACCGCCGACGATCCAATGCCGGAAGATTTTTCTTTCCAACTTTACCCGGATGATCTGGACCGTATCGAGTGGCATATTGAAGATGCCATGGCCCGCGTTCCCATGCTGGGAACAGTCGGTGTTAACAAGGTCATAAACGGCCCAATTCCCTATACCCCAGATGGCAATCCCTTGATCGGTCCGATGCCGGGCGTGCCCAATGCATTTGAAGCTGCGGTCTTTACTTTTGGCATCTGTCAGGCCGGTGGCGCCGGCAAGGTGCTTGCGGAATGGATCACTCAGGGTTCTACCGAACAGGATATGTGGGCTGTCGACCCTCGCCGCTTCACCGGATTCTGCGATCAGGATTATTGCAACCAAAAAGGCATGGAAGTTTATGGCAATGAATATGCCATGCATTTCCCACAGCACGAATGGCCCGCCGGACGCGATAAAAAATTGTCGCCCGTGCACGACCGGATCATCGCAGCTGGCGGCGTGATGGGCGCGTACAACGGCTGGGAACGGGCCAATTGGTACGCCAATCCTGGCGACGATACATCCGAAGAGGCAACCCATACCTGGAGCCGCAAAGGGCCATGGGAGCAGCGTATTAAAGAAGAAGTCGAACTGGTTCGCGATCATTGCGGTATTCTGGATTTACCGGGTTTTTCCCGATTTAACCTGTCTGGGGATGGTGCTGCGGACTGGCTGCGCCAGCAGATTGCCGGCGGCCTGCCAAAGGCTGGTAGAATGAATCTCGGCTACTTTGCCGATGAAAAAGGCCGCATTGTTACCGAAATGTCGATCATGCGTCACAGCGATGATCATTTTACCCTAATCACAGCTGCATCCGCCCAATGGCATGATTTTGAATGGTTAAAGAAGCACTTGGCATCTGGCCTGGAGCTGACAGATCATACCGACGAATATGCAACCTTCATCGTAACCGGTCCTGAATCGCGCAACATTCTGTCTGGTCTGTCGGACGCAGATTTCAGTCTATCTTGGTTGTCGATTCAAACAGCCATTGTAGCTGGTGAAAAAACTGCTCTGGCCCGGGTGTCATTCGCTGGTGAACTGGGCTGGGAGGTCCACGGACCCAATGCGTCCATGGCAAAAATCTATGATGCTATTATCGCCGCTGGCGCCAAACCGTTCGGCATGTATGCGCTGAACTCCATGCGTCTGGAAAAAGGTTACCGCGCCTGGAAAGGCGATCTGTCAACAGATTACACCCTATTGGAAGGCGGCCTTGGCCGTTTTGTCAAACTGGACAAGGATAAGTTTCGTGGCAAAGTCGCTCTGCAAAATGAAATGCAGCAGGGTTCCACCAAGCGATTCGTCACATTGGTTGTTGAAGCAGATGATTGTGACGCCCCCTATATGGCGACAATCTGGAACGCTGATCAGGTTATCGGTGAGACCACCTCGGGAGGCTATGGTTACCGGGTCAATAAATCGATTGGTCTCGGCATGGTGAAGGCTGAATTTGCCGAGCCAGGTACTGAAGTTGAAGTTGAGATATACGGTAAGCGCTGCAAGGCGGTGGTTCAGGAAGATCAACCACTATGGGATCCGAGTAACGAGAGGATCCGTGCATGAGCCGGATTGTACTCTTGGATGGCGGCATGGGGCAGGAACTTATTCGCCGCTCCTCCTTGGCACCTGCACCGCTATGGTCGGCCCAGGTGATGATGGATGAACCTGAAATCGTTGAGGCGGTGCACTGCGACTACATTGAAGCGGGGGCAAAAGTGCTCACGCTGAACAGCTATTCTGCAACGCCGGAACGTTTGGCGCGGGACGCAAGTGAAGAACTGTTTCGGCCGCTGCAAGCTAGGGCAATTGATATCGGTCGTGCCGCGATCGGTGAAAGTGAAATTACAATTGCAGGTTGCCTGCCCCCCCTGTTTGGATCCTACCATACTGAAAACCTGCCGTCTTTTGAAGTCTGTCTGGAAACCTATCGACGCGTCGTTGCTGAACAGCAACAGGCTGTGGATGTCTTTATTTGCGAAACCTTGTCGTCGATTAAGGAAGTAAAAGCAGCAGTTCAGGCCGCAGTAGAATCCGGCAAACCTGTTTGGTGCGGGATGAGTGCAATGGATGAAGATGGCACACGTTTGCGGTCCGGAGAGCTGGTATCGGAAGGTGCTGCTGCTGCAAAAGAGGCGGGAGCGACAGCAGTGCTGATCAACTGTTCCTGGCCGGAGGCGGTGACTCAAGCCCTGCCAATTCTTGCCGAAACGGGCCTGCCATATGGCGGCTATGCAAACGGATTTACCAAGGCAGACGACCTGCGCTTGGGGGGAACCGTCGACGGATTGAAAACCCGAGAAGATCTTGGCCCCGATCAATATGCCGACCATGCCATGGGATGGGTGGAAGCCGGGGCGACAATTGTTGGCGGCTGCTGTGAGGTTGGGCCGGCGCATATTCAAAAATTGGCGCAAAGATTGGATCAAGCCGGTCATCAAATAACGGGAAAACTGTAATGCCTGCCAATAAACCCATTCCCGCAAAAGCTCGCGCCGTCGTCATCGGCGGTGGCGTGGCTGGATGTTCTGTTGCCTACCATCTGACCAAACAGGGCTGGAAGGATGTTGTGTTGTTGGAACGCAAGCAGCTGACCTCTGGCACAACCTGGCACGCGGCCGGACTGATTGCCCAATTACGGGCCACCAAAAACATGACCCGACTGGCAAAATACAGCCAGGAACTTTACGGTGAGCTGGAGGCTGAAACCGGTGTGGCAACGGGTTTTCGCCGCTGCGGTTCAATCACCGTTGCGCTGACCGAAGAACGTAAACAGGAGATATTTCGTCAAGCCTCCATGGCCCGCGCATTTGGCGTTGATGTCAATGAAATATCGGCTGCCGAAGTCAAGGAAAAGTACCCGCATCTCAATGTCGAGGACGTAACTGGTGCGGTATATTTGCCCCTGGATGGTCAGGGTGATCCGGCAAACATCGCTTTGGCCATGGCAAAGGGTGCGCGTCAAAATGGCGGTCTTGTAATTGAAGGCGTGAAGGTAACTTCTATTGGCCAGAAGGACGGGCGGGTTACCGGGGTTTCATGGGCTCGTGATGGCAGCGACGAAACCGGTACAATTGAAGCAGATTATGTGGTCAATTGCGGCGGTATGTGGGCCCATGAAGTTGGACGCATGGCGGGTGTCACCGTGCCGCTTCACGCATGCGAACATTTCTATATCGTCACCGAGGCAATTGAGGGGTTGACCCAATTGCCAGTGCTGCGCGTTCCTGATGAATGCGCCTATTACAAAGAAGACGCGGGTAAAATGCTGCTTGGTGCCTTTGAGCCCGTCTCAAAGCCGTGGGCAATGAATGGCATTCCGGAAGATTTTTGTTTCGATCAATTGCCGGAAGATTTTGATCATTTCGAACCCATTCTGGAACACGCGGTTAATCGTTTGCCGATGCTGGAAGAGGCGGGCATTCATACATTCTTCAATGGCCCTGAGAGTTTTACCCCGGATGATGCCTATCATCTGGGAGAGGCACCCAACCTTTCGGGGTTCTGGATCTGTGCCGGGTTTAACTCCGTTGGAATTCAATCATCCGGGGGCGCAGGCATGGCGCTGGCCCATTGGATGGAACATGGGCATCCACCATTTGACATTTCAGATGTTGATATTCGCCGCACGCAGCCGTTCCAAGGCAACAAGACCTATTTGTTTGAACGGTCAAAAGAAACCCTCGGCCTGCTCTATGCCGACCATTTTCCCTACCGCCAGATGGCAACAGCGCGCGGCGTTCGCCGCACACCGTTTCATGAACATCTAAAAGCCCAAGGGGCTGTGTTTGGGGAAGTTGCCGGGTGGGAACGCGCCAACTGGTTTGCCGATGAAGGGCAGGAGCGGGAATATCAATATTCGTGGGGCCGTCAGAACTGGTTCGACAATTCACGCCGAGAACATGAGGCGGTGCGCAATAATGTCGGCATGTATGATATGTCGTCGTTCGGCAAAATCCGCGTTGAAGGACCGGACGCCGAAAAATTCCTCAACCACATTTGTGGCAATGACGTTTCAGTTCCAACCGGAAAAATCGTCTATACGCAATTCCTCAATTCGCGTGGCGGAATTGAAGCTGACGTGACTGTGACGCGATTGTCGGAAACTGCCTATATCGTTGTGACACCGGCGGCGACTGTACCTCGCGAACTCTCTTGGATGCGAAAACATAAACATGCGTCCAATGTGGTGATTGTTGATGTGACCGCGGCCGAAGGTGTGCTCGCAGTGATGGGTCCGAACGCCCGTAAGGTATTGGAGAAAGTCTCGCCACATGACTGGTCGAATGATAACCATCCATTTGGCCAGGCCCACGAGATTGAACTTGGCATGGGCCTCGCCCGTGCCCATCGCGTGACTTATGTCGGTGAGCTTGGTTGGGAACTTTATCTCTCGAGCGATATGGCCGCCCACGGGTTTGAAACGCTGATCGAAGCCGGAGCCGAATTCGATATGAAACTCTGCGGCATGCATATGATGGATTCATTGCGCATCGAAAAGGGTTTCCGTCATTTCGGTCACGATATTACTGAAGAGGACCACGTCCTCGAGGCTGGTCTGGGTTTTGCGGTCAAAACAGCAAAGGCAGATTTTGTCGGGCGCGAAGCTGTTTTGGCAAAAAAGGAATCGGGCCTTGAAATGCGTATGATGCAGTTCCTGCTCGAAGATTCCGAGGCGATGATCTACCACAACGAACCGATCTTGCGGAATGGTGAGATCGTTTCCTATGTCACCTCCGCCAATTACGGCCACACTCTGGGTGCCGGAATTGGCATGGGCTATGTGCCATGCAGGGGCGAGACGCCCGCGCAATTGCTTGAGTCGACTTATGAGATCGAGATTGCCGGTGTGCGGGTTGGCGCGACCGCTAGTCTCAAACCACTTTACGACCCCAAATCAGAAAGGGTGAAAGTATAATGGACCAGGACGATAAATGTACTCTGTTCCGGGAACTGCATATTCCCGGTGACCCGTTCATCATTCCCAACGCTTATGATGTTGGCAGTGCGAAAATGCTGGCCGGCCTCGGCGCCAAGGCCATAGCTACCACGTCCAGCGGTTTTGCCTTCACGTTGGGGCGGCCCGATATGGGCAATGTATCCCGAGATGAAATGCTTGACCATTGTGAAGACATGGTACGGGCAGTTGGTATTCCAGTGAGTGCGGATTTGGAAAATGGCTTTGCGGATGATCCTGATGGGGTTGCCGAGACTGTAGAGATGGCTGCCGAGGTGGGTCTGGTGGGTTGTACGCTGGAAGATTCGACCATGGATCCGACTCACCCGTCTTATGATTTTGATGTTGCCGTTGCCCGCATGGCGGCAGCAGTGGAAGCAGCGGAAGCCTTGCCGATTGACTTCACCGTCTGCGCCCGCGCCGACGGTGTTATGTTGGGAGCTTATGATGTTGATGAGGCCATCCGTCGACTACAGGCTTTCGAGACGATCGGGGCCCATGTTGTCTATTGCCCGATGCCGCCAAGTGTTGAAGATCTGGCAAAGATCTGTTCGTCCGTCTCGACGCCGGTCAACGTCTTGTGCGCTGGCAAGTTTACAAAATATTCGCGTGATGATTTCGCCAAGATTGGAGCTGCCCGCATCTCGATCGGTGGGGCGCTGGCCAGGGTGACCCACGGCATTGTTGCCGATATTGGAACGGCAATGCTGGCGTCCGGAGATTTCTCCGGTCTTGGCAAAGCGATGAATGGCGGAGAAGTCGACAAGATGATGAAAGCAGGAGAGGCCTGATTAGAGCCTTGACTGATTTCGAGCATGATTGGTTTTCTGGGAGGGAAATATGAGTGTACCTGAAGAAGCAAAAGCGGCGGTGGCGACGCCGTCACCTCGCAGGGCCGGTCGGGCGGGAGGCCGTCAGGCGCGCCGCGAAATGCGCGCTGCACCTTTGACCGAGGATATCAGGCCGGTCCGTCCCGGCATTGTAGGGGATACTTACAGACCATTGTCCGACACGGATGTTGAGAAGGTTCATGAAGCTGTTCTCGATGTGCTTGAAAATATCGGTCTGTCCCAAGCAACGCCAACCTGCGTTGCTGCCTGCGAGAAGCTGGGAGCGGTCATGGGGGACGACCAGCGGCTTCGCTTTCCCCGTCAAGTGGTGCTGGATACAATCAAAAATGCCAACCGGGGCTTTGCCGTACACGGCAGGGACCCAAAAAATGACCTTCACCCACAGGGCAAAAAGGTTCACTTCGGCACGGCCGGCGCCGCAGTACACGTGGTCGATGTTGAAAAGAATGAATATCGAGAGTCCTATCTGAAGGACATTTATGACGCGGCGAGGATCGTTGAAGGTCTCGACAATATTCACTTCTTCCAGCGGCCGATGGTGGCCCGGGATATTGTCGATCCCTACGAACTGGACATGAACACCCTCTATGCCTGTTTGAAGGGAACGACCAAACATATTGGGACGTCATTTACGCTGGCCGAATATGTGCCCGACGCGCTGAAGATGTTGTACAGGGTTGCTGGTGGCGAGGATAAATTTCGCGAACGTCCCTTTGTTTCCAATTCCAACTGTTTTGTGGTACCGCCCCTGCGTTTTGCGCCTGATGCGACCGACGTTCTGGAGGCCTGTGTATATGGCGGCATGCCGGTTTTGCTTTTGTCGGCCGGACAGGCGGGGGCAACTGCTCCAGCAGCAATCGCCGGAGCGGTGGTTCAGGCGGTGGCCGAGGTGTTGGCTGGACTGGTTTTTGTCAACGCACTTGTGCCCGGGCATCCTGCCATATTCGGCACATGGCCATTCGTTTCTGATTTGCGCACCGGTGCCATGTCCGGCGGGTCAGGTGAACAGGCTCTGCTGACAGCTACATGCGGTCAAATGGCAAATTATTACAACTTGCCGGGTGGTTCGGCGGCGGGCATGTGCGATGCGAAGATGCCCGACATTCAGGCAGGTTGGGAAAAGGGTATAGCCTATGTCCTGGCCGGTATGGCCGGAACCAATATGGTGTATGAAGCGGCCGGTATGCATGGCTCGCTGATGGGTTTTTGTCTGGAAAGCCTGTTTCTCGACAATGATGCGCTGGGTCAGGCCCTCCGCTGTGTACGTGGAATCGAAGTAAATGATGTGACCTTGAGCATCGAGGCTATGCGCGATGTTTGCGTAGATGGGCCAGGCCATTATCTCGGACATGGTCAAACCCTGGATTTGATGCAAAAGGAATATTTGTATCCCGATTTGGCCAATCGCTTTTCGCCAAAAGAATGGGCCGAACTTGGCAAGCCGGATATTGTTCAGCTCGCTGTTGAGCGGAAACGCAAAGTGCTGGCGGAAAATTTCCCTGATCATCTTGATGATGAAACGGACAAATGGGTTCGGGACAATTTCAAGATTCACCTGCCGGTTGAACAGGTGCGTTCTGGCTGAGCATGTTACGGCCTGCAATAGGAAAATAAATCAACAGATAGGCGATCAAAATCGCCTATCCGCACTTTCACGCACTATCGATTGATATGCGGGCACTCTATAATGGTTTGGCCTCTTCCATCCCCAACCATTCTCATGATTTATGGCTATTAAAAAAATTCTCGTTGCCAACCGTTCTGAAATTGCGATCCGTGTATTTCGCGCAGCAAATGAACTTGGTTTGAAAACCGTCGCCATATGGGCGGAAGAAGACAAGCTTGCGCTTCACAGATTTAAGGCGGACGAAGCTTATCAGATCGGATCTGGTCCTCATTTGACCAAACCGATGGGACCAATTGAATCTTATCTGTCGATTGAAGAGATTATTCGCGTCGCCAAATTGTCCGGGGCTGACGCCATTCATCCCGGCTACGGCCTTTTATCGGAAAGCCCGGAATTTGTTGATGCCTGCCATGAAGCCGGGATCACTTTTATCGGCCCGAAAGCTGAAACAATGCGCTCGCTCGGCAACAAAGTTGCGGCACGCAATCTCGCCGTTGCCGCAGGTGTGCCGGTGGTGCCTGCCACCAAGCCGCTGCCGAAAGATATGAAAAAGATCAAATCCATGGCGGCCGAGATTGGTTATCCGATCATGTTGAAAGCCTCGTGGGGTGGCGGTGGTCGTGGCATGCGTGTCATTCGATCTGAAGAAGATTTGGAAAATGAGGCATTGGAAGCCCGCCGCGAGGCGGCTGCCGCATTTGGCAAAGACGAAATCTATCTTGAAAAACTGGTTGAAAATGCCCGTCATGTTGAGGTCCAGATTCTCGGCGATGGGCAAGGCAGTGCTGTTCATTTGTTTGAACGGGACTGTTCGGTACAACGGCGCAACCAGAAAGTTGTAGAGCGGGCACCTGCGCCCTATCTCAGCGACGCCAAACGAGAAGAATTATGCGGCTACGCCCTGCAGATTGCCAATGAAACTAACTATTTGGGCGCCGGTACCATCGAATTCCTGATGGATATTGATACCGAGGCCTTTTATTTCATCGAGGTAAATCCGCGGGTGCAGGTTGAACATACGGTCACGGAAGAAGTGACAGGAATCGACATAATCAAGGCGCAGATTCACCTGATTGACGGCCACAAGATCGGCACCAAAAAGTCCGGCGTACCGTTGCAGAACGATATCAAGCTGAATGGACATGCTCTGCAATGCCGGATCACGACCGAGGACCCCGAACAGAATTTCATTCCAGACTATGGCCGGATAACTGCATATCGCGGTGCGACCGGATTTGGCATTCGCCTGGACGGTGGAACGGCCTATTCAGGTGCGGTGATCACCCGTTTTTATGATCCGTTGTTGGAAAAGGTAACGGCTTGGGCGCCAACGCCTGAAGAAACCATTTCGCGCATGGACAGAGCTCTGCGCGAGTTCCGCATCAGGGGTGTTGCCACCAATCTGACGTTTCTTGAAAATATCATCACGCACAAGAAGTTTCGCAACAACACCTACACGACCAAGTTTATAGATACGACTCCGGAACTGTTTCACAAGGTGAAACGGCGTGACCGGGCCACACGATTGCTCAATTATCTTGCGGATGTTTCAGTTAACGGTCATCCCGAGGCACGTGATCGCGCGATACCCAAGGCAACCGCTGCAGCGCCAAATGCACCTTGGTTTGATATGAAAGCCAAACCCGGCACCCGCCAGCGGTTAGAAAAGGACGGACCGGAAGCATTCTCAAAATGGATGCGCCGCCAGAAAAAAGTACTGATCACCGACACCACCATGCGCGATGGCCACCAGTCTCTGCTGGCCACCCGAATGCGGTCTTATGATATTGAAGCGGTGGCGGGGGCCTATTCAAAAGCACTGCCGGAACTTCTGTCACTGGAATGTTGGGGCGGTGCCACATTTGATGTGTCGATGCGGTTCCTGACGGAAGATCCCTGGGCGCGTCTGGCGGCGATTCGTGAAAAAGCGCCGAACATTTTGCTGCAGGCTCTGGTGCGTGGATCAAACGGCGTTGGCTATACCGGATATCCGGACAATGTCGTGCGCCAGTTTATTCATGAAGCCGCCAAAGGTGGTGTGGATCTATTCCGTGTCTTTGATTGTCTAAACTGGGTCGACAATATGCGCGTGTCTATCGACGCCATTTTGGAAACCGGCAAATTGTGCGAAGGCGCGATCTGCTATTCCGGCGATCTGCTGGACGAGTCGCGCCCCAAATACAATCTGCAGTATTATGTCGACCTGACGCACGAACTTGATAAAGCCGGATGTCACATAATCTGTATCAAGGATATGGCGGGTCTGCTGAAACCAGCTGCTGCCACAAAACTGTTCAAAACGTTGCGGCAGGAAACCGACTTGCCGATCCATTTCCATACCCACGACACGTCGGGCATTTCTGCAGCCACCGTATTGGCGGCGGTTGATGCCGGCGTTGATGCGGTTGACGCGGCGATGGACGCATTTTCCGGTGGCACATCTCAACCTTGCCTTGGCTCAATTGTCGAAGCTTTGAAAGGCAATCGTCGTGATCCCGGACTCAATACGGACGCTATCCGCGAAATATCGCTCTATTGGGAACAGGTGCGGTCGCAATACGCGGCATTCGAAAGCGATGTGAAGGCTCCGGCTTCAGAGGTCTATCTGCACGAAATGCCAGGAGGTCAATATACCAATCTGAAGGAACAGGCGCGTTCTTTGGGTCTGGAAACCAAGTGGACACAAGTCGCTCGCACCTATTCTGACGTTAACAAAATGTTCGGTGATATCGTAAAGGTGACACCGTCTTCAAAGGTTGTCGGGGACATGGCCTTGATGATGGTCAGTCAGGATCTGACAGTTGCAGACGTTGAAGATCCAAAAAAGGACATCGCCTTCCCAGATTCCGTTGTGTCACTGATGCGTGGAGACTTGAGCCGACCGGCAGATGGTTTCCCTGCGAAGATCCAGAAAAAGGTCTTGAAGGGCAAAAAACCCCTGAAAAAAAGGGTCGGCGAATTGCTGAAACCCGCCAACTTGAAGAAAGCGCGCAAGGATGTCGAAAAGGCCATTGGTCGTGCGGTCAATGATCAGGAATTTGCTTCCTATTTGATGTATCCAAAAGTCTTCACCGACTACGCGCTGGCACAGTCTGCTTATGGACCGATGGGTGCTTTGCCAACGCCGAACTATTTTTATGGGATGCAACCGGGCGACGAAATCCGGGTCGAGATCGAGCGGGGCAAGCTACTGGTGATTCGCTGTCTGGCATTTGGCGATATGGACGATCAGGGCATGGTCACGGTGTTCTTTGAACTTAACGGTCAGCCGCGTCGCGCCCGGGTGCCTGATCGGTTGCGGGGCGGTGACGCCATAGTGGCGCGTCAGAAAGCCGATGAAGGGAACTCCCTTCACGTCGGGGCACCGATGCCCGGGGTGATTTCAACCATCATGGTTGAAGTCGGCCAGGAGGTCAGCGCCGGTGATGTAATCTGTTCCATTGAAGCGATGAAGATGGAAACCGCTCTGCATGCTGAAGTTGACGGCAAAGTCGCTGAAGTCAGCGTAAAGCGCGGTGACCAGATTGACGCCAAGGACCTCCTGGTCCGGCTAGAATCTTAATCGGCAAATATTGACGGCTGCGAGATGACAGACTGGCAACCAAAACGGCGCGTTCTGCCAAACTGATTTCAGGAACGTTCGACTTTGAAGATCCGGCAACGATTGAGAGCGCAGCTGATCGGGTTGGTCGGGAAGGACCACTGTAACTACCCAGCTACCCCAACCTGATGCTTTTATAGACGGCCCATCAGACGG
>JAALLE010000130.1 GCA_011087605.1 Hyphomicrobiales bacterium | reverse complement strand
GTCTGATGGGCCGTCTATAAAAGCATCAGGTTGGGGTAGCTGGGTAGTTACAAAATCTCTTCGAATACGCCCTATGTATCGGCCGGAACATTTAGGGCGTCCGGCACCGCGTCGGTTGGTCGCGTTGCCCTTTTGACCGGGTGTGCACAACCGGTTCTTGATCCCGAAATCAACGGAGCAACCATCGAACTGCTCAATCGCCTGGGAATTGAGGTGGTGCTTCCCAAAGGTGAAGCTTGTTGCGGATCTTTGGTTCATCACATGGGCAAAGAAGATCAGGCGTTAGCGGCGGCACGTCACATGGTGGACGTTTGGACGACGGAAATTGAAGGGCAGGGGTTGGATGCAATTGTCATCACAACATCTGGATGCGGCACCACCATCAAGGATTATGGTCACATGTTGCGCCATGACGCGAATTATGCGGACAAGGCGGCTAATGTTTCACATCTGGCCGTAGATATCAGCGAATATTTGACCCGCTTGGATATGCCATTTGTATCGCCGCCAGAATCGCTCACCGTCGCTTACCATTCAGCTTGTTCACTGCAGCATGGTCAAAAGCTCACAAATCCGCCAAAGGAACTGCTAACGGGTGCAGGTTTCATTGTTAAGGAACCACCAGAAGGACATCTGTGTTGCGGGTCAGCGGGCACCTACAATATTCTCCAGTCCGAGATTGCCACCCAATTGCGAAGTCGCAAGATCAAGAATATTGAAAGCACCAGTCCTGACGTTATCGCCGCAGGAAATATCGGCTGCCTGACACAGATCGCAAACGCAACCGACATACCCGTCGTGCACACCGTAAAGTTGCTAAACTGGGCCCACGGAGGGGCAAAGCCACAAGAGCTGCAGACGGCATCGCGTTAAGAAGTTGGAATTGGGCTTTGTTGCTCAGCTCAGAATAATTTGTATGTCAGACCGACAATAATCTGATTGCTGATAATATTTGTGTCCAGTTTGCCACCGCCATTCAGGTCAGCGTCAACTTGTCCGTAGTTAGTCTTGATTTCACCAAACAACGACCAATCTTCATCAAGCTGGTAATCGACGCCGATAAACGCCTGAGCTGCCAATCCGGTCACTTGATATTCTTCGGTTATCGTACCGTCTACGGCAGCGCCTTCCACTTCGACATGTGGAATGGCAAGCCCGAGTCCGACACCGGCGTAAGGAGTGAAGCCGTTGCCCAAATCATTTCGGTACAAGGCATTTGCCGTGAGAAAATTGATCCCATCGGTAAATTCAAGTGTGGTGAAGTCGGTCGGAAGCGGGTCCGATTTTACCTTTGCGTGGGTAAAATCGAGGGCCACACCGAATTCCGGCATATGTTCGAACCACCACGTAGCCCGGACGCCGTAATAGGGAGGCATTTCAAACGAAGCTCCGTCCCACTTCACAGAATTGCTTGTAGGGCCGTAGGCAGTGCCGCTGGTTTTTACCCTGGAATGCGGTGAAAAATTTGCACCGCCATAGACTGATAAAGTTCCTTCGGCAAACGCCGGACTGCTCGCACTAACTGCGGCGGTCACAGCAAATGCTGCAATTACGGTGATAGGTGTCTTTTTCAAAGACAAGGACATGGCGGCGGTTCCATGGATATATTAATGCATGGCAATGCCATACATTAGTTGATGTTGCGGTGTCGAGAACAATTGGCGCCGATTGCTGCTCAAGCATGGCTCAACGAGTGATTGAATGATTATTTCTCACTGCTTGTTGCCAAAATGTTACGTATTTATCCTTTGTTTACCAAGGAGGTTTCGCCAATTGCTGCAGAATTATGCGCACCGATAAATTGGGAAACGTGTCGCTCAGATGACCTTTACTTTTGCGCCCACAGGCACGCGGTCGTAAAGATCCATGACATCCTCATTTCGCATACGAATGCATCCTGAAGAAACTGCCTTGCCGATACTCCAGGCCTGATTGGTTCCGTGGATACGGTAAATCGAAGAGCCCAGATACAGTGCTCGTGCTCCAAGCGGGTTCTTGACACCACCTTCCATGAAGGCAGGAAGTTCGCGGCCTTTTTTGCGCTCACGTTCAATCATCGAGGCAGGTGGCCTCCAGGCTGGCCATTCGGCCTTTCTCGAGACTTTATGGGTTCCCGCCCATTCAAATCCCGGTTTGCCCACTCCAACGGCATAGCGACGAGCTTTGCCACCCGGTTGAACTAGATACAGGCGGCGCTCGATTGTGTTGACAACAATTGTACCGGGGGCAACATTTCCACCGTAATTGACGATTGTTGGCATCAGGTCCTGTTTGAAGCCGCTTTCCACGGATCCGCGCAATTGAGTATCGCGCTGCACCGACGCTGTTGTGATTCCGCTGCGTTGTTGATCAATTCCAACCCGTTGATTGTTTCGGTAGTTGCGATTCACATGCAGCGAGTTTCTGCGAATATTGCGCAAATGGCGCGGCTTGACCTGCAACATCCACGGGGAGGCAAGATCGGGGGAAAGCATCAGCTTGGGCTGCTTTCCGTAGCGCTGTCCTGCATCTGCTCCAGTGGGAAATGCAGAAAGTGCGACAATCAGGGCAAAAGTTTTGGCAAACGGTTTCATAATCAACATACTCACTACTTCAATGTCAGAAATCATCTTCGCCTGAAAATGGCGCGTTCATCTCAACATGCCGGTGAAGACCAACGGAAAGATGAATCAAATCGTTGATATGTTTGAAAGATCCTGTTTACCTAAAGGCTTGGTAAAGTTGGTGCTAACGGTCATGGTTAACGTCACCAATTGTTAAACATACTGAGGCGCATTCAACCCGCATGAAGCTTGACCCGCATCAACCAGATGCGCATGGTCTGGCTAATTGTTGACCTAAACAACGAGACGCTGATGGCCGACGAACTTGCAGATGGATTGACCCGGGGTGAGGACGGTCTGATCAGATGCAATTGGCAAACCGGTCAGGATGATTATCTCACCTACCACGATGTGGAGTGGGGGATGCCGCAGGATGATGACTTCAAATTGTTTGAAAAGATCTGCCTGGAGGGATTCCAATCAGGGCTGTCCTGGCTGACAATTTTGCGCAAGCGGGAGAATTTTCGCCGGGCATTTGCGGAATTCGACTTTAACGTCGTGGCGAACTTCGATGATGGTGATGTGGAACGCCTGGTAAATGATGCTGGCATCGTTCGACACCGGGGAAAAATAACATCAACCATCAACAATGCCGCCCGGGCAATTGATATGGTTGAACAGGAAGGTTCGCTGGGACGTTGGTTTTGGTCCTGGGAGCCATCAAAGTTGCAACGCCCCGGTGAAATCACCTGGAAAGTGGCCAGCACGGCACACACCGATATTTCGACTGCATTGTCGAAAGAGTTGAAAAAGCGTGGTTGGAGTTTCGTCGGACCGACCACCTGTTATGCATTCATGCAGGCTATGGGCATGGTCAATGATCATGTTGAGGGTTGCTATTGTCGCGGCAGGATTGAACAGGCACGGGCCCAATTTGTACGCCCCTAGAGGCGTTTTTGCTTGGCCAGGATGGTGATTGCGACGCCGCCCAATATCAGGATCGAAAAAAAGCCAAGCCGGAGTGTGAGCACTTCTGCAGAAAATATTATACCGCCCAATGTGGCAATCGCGGGCACGGTCAATTGAACCACCGCTGCTTTGGTTGCTGTGAGTTGGCGTAGACAGCGATACCACAGTGCGTAGCCCAGTGCCGAAGTCAGGGCGCCAGAAGCAATCGCCATTGCCGCACCAAATGGGGTAAGCGAAATTTGATTTGAAAAAACGATCAACAGGGCAATCGCCATCGGTACGGCGAGGATGAAATTGCCGGCAGTGTTCAAAAGCGGGTTCTCGGCGCCTCGACCGATCAGCGAATAGACGCCCCACGCAATGCCGGCTGCCACCATCAATATCGTTCCGAGAGGGTCCGGTGCAGTCAATCCGGGCGATACAAGTCCAACAAATGCGGCAAATGCAACCACCAGCCCCAACCACTCCAGCGAGCTAGGTCGGTCACCCTTAAAAACCGACCAACCAATCATTGTTGCCTGCACACAAGCGAACAGGATTAGAGCTCCCATGCCTGTATCCAATGCAAGGTAGGCAAAAGAGAATCCGGCGGCATAAATAAATAACGCGAAAGCCGCCACCAGACTGCCGTGCTTGTTGACCACATCTGCCAGACCGGCTCGATATGTCAGCAAGGACAATATCAGCGCACCCGATGCCAATCGGACTAATGAATAGCTGGATGGGTCTATGGCAGCATCTGCCAGCGCCAGACGCGCGAAAACAGAATTTGCAGCAAAGGCAATCATCGTCAGAGCGGTCAGTAGCGAGAGTTGCAAAGTATATTCCCCAGCGGCAGGAGGGCCAGCATAGCACAATTGGTGATGAAACGATTGATAAACCGCGCAATAGTGAGTTCGACGTTGGTGGGTGCTTGCCCCAGGTCATTTTTAGCCGTAAAGAGCAGCCATGAAAATTTGCCTGCATCATCATTGTTTCCACCGACATACCGGCACTTGATCTCGGGGCAGGTCTTTGCATCGACAAGTCGACCACCCACTCCGGCTCAAGCAATGTTGTGAGCGGGGTATGCACCCGCGTTGAATTCAATTATTTCAGGTGAAAAACATGTCCCAGAACATTGAGACTCCCAAACAAGCTAAAAAGCAAAAGAAGAAAAAGCCCCAGCGACTTAAAGCGCGACAACCGCGCGGATTTGTCGATCGAGATTCAGATGATATCCGAGCCGGTGAACAGATGATGTCAACAATTCGCAGCGTTTATGAGCGCTATGGATTTGACCCGGTTGAAACACCAATGTTCGAATATACTGATGCATTGGGAAAATTTCTGCCCGATACTGATCGTCCCAATGAAGGTGTCTTTTCTCTGCTGGACGACGATGAACAGTGGATGAGCCTGCGCTACGATCTGACCGCACCGTTGGCGCGTCATTTTGCTCAAAACATCAATGATCTACAGACTCCTTATCGAACCTATCGTGCAGGCTATGTATTTCGCAATGAAAAACCAGGGCCGGGTCGGTTCCGACAGTTTATGCAGTTTGATGCTGATACGGTGGGTGCCCCAAATCCAAGTGCTGACGCTGAAATGTGCATGATGATGGCCGATACGATGGAAGCTTTGGGCATCGCCCGGGGCGACTATGTGGTGCGGGTCAATAATCGCAAAGTCTTGGACGGTGTTATGGAGGCGATCGGCATTGGTGGTGATGAAAATGATGATCGTCGGCTGGGAGTTTTGCGAGCCATCGACAAGCTCGATAAATTCGGCATTGAGGGTGTGCGACTGTTGCTAGGCGACGGTCGCATGGATGACAGTGGGGACTTTACCAAAGGCGCCGGGTTGGACAAGGACCAGGCCGATTTTGTGCTTGCTCAAATTTCCGGCGAACCAAATGCTGACGCGACATCACAGCTCAATTCCGCCATGCAGGCCGGGATCGCTGAACTGGCTCAGATCAAGGACCTGATTGATGGTGCAGGGTATGGACCTGATCAGATCAAAATTGATCCCTCGGTTGTACGTGGTCTGGAATACTACACCGGCCCGGTCTACGAGTGCGAACTGACATTTCCAGTGACCAACGAGAAGGGTGAAACCGTTACCTTCGGCTCGGTGGCCGGGGGAGGGCGCTACGATGGCCTCGTGAAGAGATTTACCGGTCAGGACATCCCTGCAACCGGGTTTTCAATCGGTGTTTCGCGGTTGATGACGGCGTTGAAAAATCTTGGAAAATTGCAGGCCAATACGGTTCTGGCCCCGGTGGTTGTCTGTGTGATGGATCGCGACAACGACGCACTGGCTGGTTATCAGCGGATGGTTCAGGAGCTTCGCGTCGCCGGAATTCGTGCTGAAATGTATCAGGGAAATCCAAAACAGTTTGGAAAACAGCTGCAATATGCAGACCGGCGTGGTTCTCCCATCGCGATTATTCAGGGGTCAGATGAACGTGAGGCTGGCGAGGTGCAGGTGAAAGACCTCGTCGAAGGAATGCGCCTGTCTCAACAGATTTCCGACAATGAAGAATGGCGCGCCTCTCGCCCGGCTCAACAGACCATTAAGCGAGCGGACCTCGTTTCGACGGTTCAATCTATTTTGTCGGCGCAGGAAACCGAACGGAGCGCGTGAGCATGCTCGAGACATTGTTGACCAATTTGCGTCGAGTTGCTCCAGACGAGGCCGAAGTTGATATATTGCAGCCCGCTGATCCGTTTCTGGAAACTGCGGGTGAAGATTTGCGCCGTCGTATTTTTATTACAGAATCCATCGATGGTGTCGTTCATTGTCTGCGGCCGGAATTCACCATTCCGATCTGCCTGCATCACGTTGCCAATGCTGGTGTGAACCGGTCGGCCAAGCGCTATGCCTATGGTGGCACCGTTTTTCGGCAAGCCCGTCGCGGCACCAGTGAATTTCTACAGGCAGGACTGGAAGATCTCGGAAATCCAGACCGCGTTGAAGCCGATGTAGCCTGTATTTTGGATCTGGACACTTCGCTTTCCAACACTGGTGTTGAAGATGTGCAGATAGCTTTGGGGGACCAAAAACTGTTTGCAGTGGTGGTTGAAAGCCTGCAGCTGCCACCGGCAATCGCCCGACGTCTTGTTCGTAGTTTTGGCGCGCCTGCTCTGGTTGAAGCGCAAATTGAACGATTGACTGACAAAAGCGTCAAGACCAATGGCGCGCGGGAAGCTGAGGAATTGGCGCTGGCCGGCGATGTAGTGGGTCTCGTCGAACATGTGGCGGGAAAAATGCAGGCCGCAAATCTGGCCGCACAAACCGGTCGCTCGCCGCAGGCTATTGCCGAGCGCATGATTGACAAAATGCAGGAAAGCCAGTTTCAGCTCGACGCCAAAAGCGCTGATCTGTTGCGTCGCTATCTGGCGATGGAAATACCAATGGTCAGGGCTCCCGAAGCGCTGAAGGGTTTTGCCGATGAAACCGGGCTTACATTTGGTCTTGCTGGCAAGGAGTTCTTTCGCCGGGCGGCAGCGATGGAAGCTGCTGGTCTCGATCTGAGCCGCATAACCTACAAGGCATCACTGGGTCGCAATCTTGAATACTACACCGGCATTTTGATTGAAGCGTCGATTGGCGGTGTGGTGGTGGCAGGGGGCGGTCGGTATGATCGACTGTGCGGACTGTTGGGATCTCGGGACGCCATTCCTGCAGTGGGATTTTCAATTTCTGTTGATCGTTTGGGGGAAGCAAAGTGAAACTTGTCATTGCCATTCCCTCCAAAGGCCGCCTTAAGGACCAGACCCTCAAGCTGTTCAGCGATGCCGGTCTGGAAATCGAGGAGGGAGCAGACACGCGCAGCTATCAGACCAGAATTCTTGGCCGCGACGATGTTGAAATTGCCTTTCTGTCAGCATCCGAGATTGCCCGCGAACTGGCATCCGGGACAGTTCATATGGGCGTGACCGGTGAAGATCTTGCCCGCGAAACCATCCACGATACCGATAATGTGGTCGAGTTTGACCTGAAACTCGGCTTTGGTCAGGCCGATGTGGTGGTTGCTGTGCCGGATGCCTGGATCGATGTTGACAGCATGGCTGATCTTGATGATGTCGCTTCCGATTACCGCGCCCGCTATGGCCGGCGGCTTCGGATTGCAACGAAATACTGGCGTTTGACGCAGAACTGGTTCGGTCAGCACGGCATCGGCGTTTATCGTATTGTCGAAAGCCTCGGTGCCACCGAAGGCGCCCCGGCGGCGGGCAGTGCTGACGCCATCGTTGACATTACAAGTACCGGCAGCACGATCCGCGCCAATAATCTTAAAGTGCTGGACGATGGGGTGATCTTAAACAGTCAGGCCAATCTGATTACGGCGCGTCAGGCCAGTTGGAACGAAGCCCGGCAGGCCTTGCGGGCGGAGATATTGTCGAAACTGTCAACTTGCTGCTAATCTTATTGGATGACCCGCTCGCTGCTGATAACCGTTTCGCTCATTCTTATGTCGGCCAGTTCGGCCTGGGCCGATTCACTTGATGGCGACTGGTGCAATCCCGTCGATGGCAAACTGACCATTGACGGTTCCACCATCATCACCCCGGGCGGCAAAAGCGTGACCGGTAATTATGGCCGCCACCGTTTTGACTATACGGCCCCCGGTGGCGATTGGCAGGCCGGGCAGTCGATTGTCATCCAGCAGTTCAACGAGCAACTGATGGAGCTCTCCGTCGGGGATCAGCCCGGGCGAAAATGGCGCCCCTGTCAGGTAGTAGGCTAGCCGGGTCACCGGCACCGCTCGCCGGCGCCGCTCGTCGCCGCTGCTAAGTCTGGTACATTTTACGCCGTCGCTCCTTGGTTTCCTTGGTGCCTTCATCGGTGCCGTCGTGGAAGGTGCCGAACCAGCGGTCCCAGGGCATTTCCTGATTGCCATAATTGCACTCGTAATAGCGGTGATGCAGCTGGTGGTAGAAGGTGCCCAGCGCCAGTCGTCGCTTGTCCCTGATCAACAAGTCTTCATAGCCCGCATGGCTCATCGCCGCGCCGGGGCCCTGATAAATAATGTGAAAATACAACAGGATGGGATGGGTCGGCACGATCCAGTGGATTGCCAGCGATGACAGATAAAGCAAATGTTCCAGCGGATGCATGGAGACCCCGGACCACGGACCGATATTGATGTTGCGATGGTGCAGCGCGTGAAACCGCTGATAGAAAAACGGCACATGCAACAGCCTGTGAATCCAGTAAAAGTGAAACGCCGACCAGATCGGCAGCAACACCATGGCCAACACGAACCACACGGGATGGTCGGCAAAGCTGATGGTCGGGGCATAGCCATTGGCCATCATCCACATGGTCACCACCTGAAATGCGGTCAGTTGCGCCACGCCGCTGGTCAGCGTCCAGAACATGTTGTCGTGAACCTGATTGGAAAATTTCCACAGCCGGTTGTTTTTGGCCGGATTGCGATGGTCGAATTTCAGCTGTTTGCCCTGACCCTTGCGCATATAAAGATACCAGTGCAGGCCACCGGCGACGGCCACCATCATCACCATATTCACCGCCCAGACCTGCGCCACCCAGCCCCAGGCAAAGTTTTCGGCGGTCTGCAGCGCGGGATAGGCGAAGGCCCACAAGCCGATAGCGGCAATCACCATCAACACCCGCTCGCTGAGCATCAGCCAGTTGCGCAGCAGCCAGTGCAGCAGGAAGGCGGGGCGCGGCGGCCACTGGAAAATCGAGGCATTGGCCAGCGGCAGGTCGGGATGGTAATTCCATTCGCGGCTCATCTGGGACTGGTGGCTGGTCTGGCGCATTATTCCCTCCAAATTGTTGAGACAGGATAGGGCGGGGGGACGGTTGTTTCTGTCCCGAAATGCGACCCCGAGGTCGTGTTGAACTTCGAATTCTTGATAGTGGCGGCGGGCGGCGAGCGGCGAGCGGCGGGCGGCGAGCGGCGAGGGGTGGATTACGGTTAGCTCGGGATTTGGCGGGACCATTGTTGGGGGCATTGTGTGGGATTGGGTTCTGGGTACGAGTTTGGGTTTATTTTGCGCTCACGCTGTCGGGCTCCGGCACTAACGTGCCTATGCCCTTCGCTCCGCGGGGGCGCGCCATCAGGCGCGGGCGGCTCTTCGCCGCCTGATACGGCAACCATCGGTGCGCGGCGACGCAAAAAAACTTATCCCCGCATTCCCTAGCTCTGGGCCCTCCGTATCAAGACACCGAAGAGGTGTCCGGGGCGGTCA
>JAALLE010000029.1 GCA_011087605.1 Hyphomicrobiales bacterium | reverse complement strand
TCAAATTGTCGCACCTAATGGCAGCAGAAATAGGGTAGCTGAGTAGTTACCCCATATCAGCAATATCCATCGTCAAGCCAACTTGATTTGGCTCTGTTGGGTGAACGAATGTGCGAATGTTTTCCGCAACCCCGCCAAACAGCTCTTCCCGTTTTGGTGAGGCGAGCCAATGGGCAACATCATCAACCTCATGCGTAGAAATAATTCTCGGCATTTTTTCCTCCTACTAAGACAAACAGATACTAGCACATATTGGCGCGTATCAGAAAACCTGGAAGGATTCCGGCCTATCTCCGCGCCGCGACAATCACAGCTGGGATATTCGCTGATTGATTATTCATCCCCTGCAACGAAACAAGCGTCGTAGACTTCCGCAGCAAGTTCCGGATTTTCAGCACACTGTTGATACCCATCAAGCTCTTCAAGATACAGGTATTGAACATAGGGCGAAATCAAATAGCGGCCTTCGCCACTTTTGAAATACCCAAACATATCCAGCTGATCTTTCACATTCGGGTCTGAATCGACGATGGATTTGCGCAAATTGTCATCGACAATGTGGTTTTCCGGCAACTGGTCCGCCGGTCCGTCATAATAGTTATTCACCACCGTATTGGCCCCATGCACACCTATCAAAACCCGCCGATCCAGATAGTGGTGGTTGTAAAATGCAAAACCGGTTCGCTGGCCAACTAGAATGCGGCTGTTCTCGGCAGCGAGGACAAACTGGTCAAGAATACCACTCGTCTCGTCCAATACATAAGCGAACACTTTGTGTGTTTGATTATAGAACAGAAAAAACCGCACACCCGACTCATCGGCAACCAAGCCAAGATAGAGCTCTCCCTCGGCAATAATATCCTTGGGAGGTTGGATGGCAGAGACATCGTTGAGGTTAAACGTAACCGACTTTCCCTTGTAGGCCACTTGGTAAGAAAATGGATCGAGTTTGGTGACTTCAACCCCGTCTTCAATTGTTAGAGGCTTGTACAGCATCTCGCCGGCTTCGCTGGCCTGATTTGCCTGTATGAATGCCGCAAAATGAATTATGCCCTGATCACGGTCCTGAGCCGCAAGGCGCAGGTTTCCAGCATAGATCACCCCATCTGCAGGAAACGTGAAATAGTAATAGTTTTCGGTTGGATAAACCGAAACCTGATCCGGCAGGCGCGAAAATACAAATTCAAACGCATCTTCAACACCGTTAATTTTCAAGCTTTCACCGGCTTGCATATTCTCAATCCAAGACTGGTTTGTCTTGATCTCGGGATTTTCCGCGAAGGCCGACATGGTTAAAGTTGGCCATAATAGTCCTGCCGCGAATATTAAAAACCAGCGGCGCGCGTCCGCAAAATATGATCCTGCTCCACGGCGAGAATATAGTGTTTCAATCATCGATCTTGTCATATCGGAGTCCCTGGAAGCTTGGTCTTCAGATGTTGCCAGTATTTGCACATATTGAAAAAAGTGAAGGTTTACAGTCAATTGGCTCACCGGCAGTTGCCGATGAGCCATCTTGTATTCGCTGCAAAGTGAACAGTTACTTCTTAGTTTGTAGGCGCCTTGTTCAGTTGCAGGTTTTGCGAACGTGGAACCAGGATCCTGGAACCTTTAGGCAAATGGACCTTTGAACCCTTTGGACGATGGATCCGCGAACCTCTCGGACGATGGACCTTGGATCCCCTTGGGAGATGAACCTTAGATCCCCTCGGACGATGAACCTTGGATCCCCTTGGGAGATGGACCTTAGATCCCTTCGGACGGTGGACCTTCGAGCCTCTTGGACGGTGGACCTTCGAGCCTCTTGGACGGTGGATCTTCGAACCGCGTGGATAGTGGACGGTCGAAGCCTTTGGACGGTGAACATTGGAACCGATTGGCCGGTGCACTGGCAGACAATGCGGCAACGGAATTCGGGAAGACGCACCATCAAAGTCGTCGTCTGGATCCGTGTTCCACTGAGTTCCACCAGGAGCCCATTCGATTTCCGCAATGTTGCGCAGACGGCACCTGTTGTAGGAATTTGGCACCCAAACATTGACTTTCAATTCCACATATTGACCGACATTGAGGATGACGTTTGGACGCCAGCACTGCAATTCCGCAGGACCTGCTGTCCAGCAAGACCAAGGTGGCACGGGACCAACACCAAAGTAGGTACCTGCTGGTGCTGCTGGCACCACATCTCTCACCAATATGTCGCCCCAATAGCGGTCGGGACCGGTGTTACGAACAATTATTTTATATTGGCAAGACCAACCACCAAACATCGGCAAGCAGTCTTTTGGCGATGCCGTCTTGGTCAGACGCAAGTTGGTGTGGAATGGATCTTCTGGTGGAGTAAATTCCGGTGGCCAATCTTCTGGTGAATCATCATATGGTGGGAAATAGCCCGGTGGATACTGGTGTTCAGCTGTCTCCAGGCAAGGTTGGAAGATTTCAACATCTCCCATGTGGCCAGCCTTGTGAGAATCGCCAGTCAGGCCATCATAATCGACAAAGTATGACGCCACAGGAGGAACATTCTCCGGGCGAACTAGGTCTGTCGAATTACCTTGGAGACCGTGGACGTCGGCGGGCGTTTCGTCGGAACCATCACTGGCAACCAGACGACCACCGGTCGACCACAACATGCCACCACATTTGTTGGTATGAGCGGAACCAGTTTCATCGTAGTCATAGCCTAGGGCTGCACCACCATTGGCGGCTTCATGGTCTTCTGGCATGCCGATCGCATACTAATCGGGATCAGGTTCCCATGCACCCTCTTCAGTGGTCGATGGAATATAGCGCATCACACTGGCTTTGCCGGGTTCAATAAACTCCGAAAAATTGAAGCTTGCAGTCTGAGGTCCTCTTTGAGCGAGATAAATGCGCCCAGATTTGTCAAACAGCATATCGGTGATCGGGCCATTACTGGACAGATCCTTGACATCGAACTCCAACTTCGCGTCATCGGCGAAACTGCCATCATCCGCGATACCAACTGACCAAACCTGCGGCTCGTTCTGAGTGGCATAATAGACACGACCATTATTGGTGGTCAGGCCCCACACACGCCGTTGCGACTGCGTGTAACCCCAGGTGTCTGTAGCGGTGGCATCAAATGTTGCATTTGCGATGTCGAGCGTTGACCCATCATCAGCGACAGATTCCAGCCCGGCATTTGCACGGCCAGTCACACCATGATCGAACGAATCGATTACGGTTCCGTCTTCGGAAATCCGATAGATCATTCCATTGTCGAGATCAGTTGCAAAGAACTGTCGGCTCGCTGCATCGAAAACAACGTCGCCAACACCCGCACCCGAATTTCCGGGAAGACGAGCAAACTCGGAAATTTCACCGGTAACACCATCGATTTGCCAAATTGAGCCGGCGGAACCGCCAGGGCCAAATTGACCATTCATAAATGTTGCTCCAGGCTCACCGAATTCGAGACGTTCGCCACCTCGACCTTCAACAATATACAAGCCGAACAGCGAGGTCGCACCGAGATAGATATTGGGGGTTTCTCCATCGCCGGCATCATCCAGCGCGATGGCAAAAACCTGTCCAACTTCCTTTGCTGTGATGCGCCGCTTGGCGGTCACAGTGGTCATGGTGCCTTTCGGCGCTCCCGACATCGCGGCCAGGGCCATAATCTGTGCAGATGGTCCGTCAAGGTCGATGTGGAGTGTTGGATTGGTCGTAGTTGGTTGAGCGGTGCCCGAAAAGCCGGTTACGACAGCATCACCTGGCGCCAATACCGAGCCTTCCTGTGCACGTGCATTTCCTGCCAACATGCCGGCGGCAAGAGCAGCTGTACAAATCAGCGTTTAATTGTTCTTACTCATTGTTGGGTCTCCTTCCTAGAGGTTCACGCTGAAGTGGATTCCCCAACGCGTGTTGAAAGCAACCTACCCCTGACTTGCGCAATGATCTGTGAATTCTGGCACACTCATCGCGGCGGACCCTTGAAACGTCCTATCCATTCGTCAAATTGCGCTGCAGACGGTTGCTTTTGAGAAGAGCAGCGCAGGGGTACATTTCCAGAGATCGTCTGAATGCGTATTGAACACTGTGTTCATGCTATATTCAGGTGAGCGTTGCGCCGATATCAGGCAAGTTTGCTTTGATATTGTAATTCGCTGCGCAGTCCCGCCAACCCTCCGGTGCCTCCAGCTTGGCCGACAGAAATGTGGCCACACCGGTTACCGTCCAGCAGGCAGTCAGAAACTGGCTTTCCCGAAAGCCAACTGGTCAGGAAGCCCCCGTTAAATGCATCGCCCGCTCCAGTTGAATCCACAACGGTGGCGGGAAATGCGGGTGACGTGGTCCATTTGCCCTGCTGAAGAGAACGCGCTCCTTCACGTCCGCACTTTACGACAGTGAGTGAGGATGCGCCTTCGACAAGCCCTGACTGTTTCAAAAGCGAATATTCAGAATCATTGGGTAGAAAGACATCAACTTTTGCCAAAAGACTGCTCAATTTGGAGCCTTGCGCCAACAACTCAGCATCCCATGCACAGTCCAATGAGATGGTCATATCCGCTTTGCGAGCTTTTTCGATTAGGCTCGGATACTCCACCAAACTTCTCAGTTCACCGATATGGAGATGCCTGAACGAGCCCTTCGTCAAGTCAATGTCGGGCATCGCCTCGCCGCTCTTATTACTCAGGAAAGCACGGTCATCTTTTCCGGTAATCGCAACAGTCAGTTGCGGTGCGGCCCCCCTAGCTGCGGCTTTGCAATAGTTGATCCCAACGCCCGAATTCTCGATCTCGGTGCGAACAATAGAATCAAAGGGAGCAGCCGGTAGCGTCGCAAGCAGCGACGCTTTCCGGCCCAAGGCACTAAATGCTGCGGCTGTAATGAACGCACCACCACCGGCATGCAACGACAGGTCTTCAGCGAAGGTTTCGGTTCCCATAACCGGCAAATTTGGAACACCTGTAAACACCAAATCGCAATATAAGCGACCAGCGCAAAGCACCGTGTCTGATGAGCGGGTCTCCTTCACCGAAGCACATTTCCGCTATCGGCATCGAAGATGTGTAAATTGGACAGGTCAGCTGAAAGTTCAACCGCCTCGCCAACTTCCGGGGGAGCGCGACCGGACGCCTTGGCAATAATTTCGCCCGATGCGGTTTCAACATATATCAGAGTTTCAGGACCCAGCGGTTCACGGACAGTGACCTTGCCGGACAGGATTGATTGTCCGGCTTCCAGCGTCAAATCATCTGGACGGACGCCAACCAAGACCTCTAGCGAAGTTTCACGGGTCTGGTTGGTCTTAAAACTTCGGCCGCCCTGAAGCTGGACACCATCGCCACTTAATGTTCCTGGAAGCATGTTCATTGATGGCGCACCGATAAACTGGGCAACGAAAGCATTGGTTGGCTGGTGATAAACTTCGGCTGGCGTGCCAACCTGCTGGATATGGCCGTCCTTCATGATGACAATCCGATCGGCCATCGTCATCGCTTCCACCTGGTCATGGGTCACAAAGATAATTGTGTTTCCTACTCGTTGGTGAAGTTTTTTGATTTCCAATCGCATTTGAGTACGAAGTTGGGCGTCAAGGTTTGACAAAGGTTCATCAAACAAAAACACAGCCGGGTCGCGGACCATCGCGCGACCAATTGCAACTCTTTGTCGCTGTCCACCAGAAAGAGCATTTGGCTTGCGGTCCAGCAGCAATTGCATGTCGAGAATCTCAGCCACTTCCTGGATACGAGCCTCTTTTTCCGGTTTCGACATTTTCGATGTCCGCAACCCGAAGGCTATGTTTTTCTTGACCGACATATGCGGATAAATTGCATAATTCTGGAATACCATTGCAATATCCCGCTCTTTCGGCTCCAGATTATTGACCACGCGATCACCAATCATCACTTCACCTGCAGTAATTTCCTCCAGACCGGCGATCATTCTCAAAGTTGTGGATTTCCCGCATCCGGATGGACCAACCAACACAACAAATTCGCCATCCGCCACATCAAGATTGATGCCATGCAGCACTTCGGTTTGACCATAGGATTTCATCAGGTTTCGCACTGCGAGATTAGCCATGGGTCTTAGGACTCCAGCAAAGAGTTGAATGCAGCATCCAATTCGGATACCGCGTCTGTATGGCGATGTGTTCGCACAGCACGACCGGTCGATAATTGTTGCAACTTTGATCGATAAATTGTCAGTGCGTTGGAAAGCGCTTCGGGTGCGGGGCCGCCGGGAAGGTTGCGAACAGCGACAAAGTTTTGCGCTGAAGTGGTGGTTGCGAATTGGTCTTCAGTCATCGCCAGTGTGCGCCCCGTCTCCGATTGGAATGCTGCCTGACAATGTGAAAACCCGGAGCCGAGCGGCATGCCGGATTTGATTACAGCGCGCGCCGTTGCAGCAGCAATTTCGTGGGCCTGGCGAAATGAGAGACCTTCATTGCGAACCAATGTGTCAGCCAGTTCAGTAATTGTGATGCAGGCTGCATCGGTGTTCCGCTTTACATTGTCCTGATTGATTGAACAGGCCGGTAAGAAACTCGTCAGCAATTCCAATACCCGGCCTCCTGAGTGAAAGGCCGCATAGCCGGACTGTTGCACTTCGCCCTCGCTGTCATTCATGTCGGTGAAAGGCGTATTGTGCATCGTATTCACCAACATGTCGCAACGCCCGACCGTGACAGAAGCAAGGTGACGCATATGCTCAATCGGTACAGGATTGCGCTTTTGCGGCATGATCGAGCTGATTTGCACAAGTGAGTTTGGAACATAAAGCTGACCAACTTCAAAGCTTGACCAAACGCCCATATCCTGAACCACACGCCCCAGATGCACGAACATCAGCTTCATCGCTGAATACAGCCCCGTAATGTAGTCGACAGAAGCAATGCATCCATAGGAATTTAGCAACGGTTCCTCAAACCCGAGTAAACCTGCCATGCGTTGGCGGTCGAGGGGGAATCCTGAGGTTGTGATGGCAGCAGCGCCCATCGGACAATGCTCCAGATTTTCGGCCGCCGCATTAAGGCGTATCGTGTCACGGATCAACACTTCAATCATCGCGGCAAGGTAATGACCAAACGTTGTTGGTTGGGCAGGTTGACCGTGAGTATAAGCCACGATGAGCGTCTCCGCCTCCACCTCGGCCTTATCGAGAAGAGCGCTGGTCAATGTTTCGATTTGAGCCAACATCATGGCCGTATGGTTGCGCAATGCGAGCTTGAAAATTGTGTGATCCATGTCGTTGCGGGATCGGCCGGTGTGAAGCATGCCACCCAGATCTTCGAGTTTGTCGCGCAGCGCGGCTTCGACCACGAAGAAGTAGTCTTCGTGTTCACCGGTATATTGCAGGGACGCGATGTCGGTATCCTGCCCAATCTGGTGAAGAGCTTTGGCAATCCTGCAAGCCTGATCTCGCGACAATATTTCCGTCTCCGCCAACATGACCAGATGCGCTTTGTTGATCGACGTGAAGTGGTCGACATAATGGGATTTGACGCCATCAAACAGCGGCGCAAGAACGGTTTTCTTATACGTCGGGTCCGGGAATGTGCTTTCGTCGATCATCCCTTCAACCCCGCCATGACGACGCCACGAATGATGAAGCGTTGGAAAATCAGAAAAACAACCAGAGTTGGGATCGTGCTGATGGCCGCGCCGGTCATGATTAGTTCCCAGGCCACATCCGCCTCATCGCCAAAGCCCGACAACCCCACAGGTATGGTGTACATTTCGGTGGAGTTGGTTACGATCAGCGGCCACAAGAATGCCGTCCAATTACCCAGAAAAACAAAAATTGCCAGAGCAGCCAATGCAGGCTTTACCAATGGCATTGCCACCGTCCACCAGATTTGCAGTTCGTTCAAACCATCAATCCGGGCCGCTTCGATGAATTCATCCGGCACGCTTTCGAAGAACTGTTTCATCAAAAATGTCCCGAAGGCAGTCATCAGGCCGGGAAACATAATACCCCAATAACTATCAAGCCAACCGAATGACTGAGACATTAAATACCATGGGATCACCAGCATTTCAGTGGGGATCATCAGGGTTGATAGTATTGCGATGAATACGATCTGGCGTCCCGGGAAACGAAATTTACACAATGTGTAGCCGACGAGGCTGTCGAAGAACAAATTACAGATTGTGGTTATGGTCGCGATGATGATTGAGTTGACAAACCACCAGTAGAATCGCCCGTCTTCCAATACATATGTGTAATTTTCAATTGTGGGCTCTTCAGGGATCAGATTGACGTTGTAAACTTCATGCGGCCATTTCAGCGATGTCGAGATCATATAGGCGATCGGCATGATCATGATGATCCCGCCAATAAACAGCAGCAACCATCGAACAAGCTGCCCCATGTTTCTTGGTTTACCTTGCCCCGCCGTCAACAAGGTTTCCGATGAGGGGCGAATGGTTGCCGGAATGTCAGTAGCAACAGTCATCATTCACTCCTCAGCAGGCGAAGCTGGATGAGCGAAACCACCAACAAAATTGTAAACAAGACAACTGTCTGAGCAGCAGCATATCCCATGTTGAAACCGTTAAATGCGGTGTCATAGATCATCAATACTAGGGGTTTGGTAGAGTTCAGCGGGCCGCCGGGATTGTTGGTGGTCATGTTGAATACATGGTCAAATATGCGCAAAAAACCGATCGAAGAAAAAACCACGATGAACACCATGGTTGGTTTGAGCAGTGGCAATGTAATCTGCGTCAGTACCGTCCACCAGCCGACACCATCGATTTTCGCAGCTTCATAGTAGCTGGTCGGGATGGCCCGAATTCCGGCCATAAAGATGATGATTTGAAAACCCAGCCCCGCCCAAACGGCGGGTGCCAATACTGCTGGCAACGCATTGGTGGTGGAATTCAAGAATTCAATTTGAGCAATTCCGAATTTGGCCAAGACGTTGTTGAACAACCCGATTGGCACGCCTTGATAGAACCAGCGCCAGACCCAGGCCATGGCGACCGCGGATGTCATGAACGGCAGGAAATAAAGCATCCGCAAAAAACCATGCATGAAGCGCAGCTTGTCGAGATGATAGGCTATGATGAAACTGAGAACTAACGAAACCGGAGTGCCTATCAGCAGATAGACGAAGGTATTTTGAAACACTTTCCAGAATACCGGGTCGTTCCACAATCTCACATAGTTTTCGAGCCCCGCCCAGGTCCGGGTTCCCAACAGATTCCATTCCTGAAATGAAATCACGAAAGCTGTGCCTGTGGGATAAAAGCGAATAACACCGTAAAACAGCACCGGAATTGCCAGGAATGCCCAGGCCCAAACGATCTGCTTATGCTTGATGGTGAGGTTTTGGTAGGCCCTCATTAGGTGTTTCTCGCCGTTCTTTGAAGACCATTCAACAGGGGTGGTTGCCATCCCCAAATCGGCCGGGGATGGCTAGGGAGAAAGCCCTATTTGTAATAGTCGTCCAGAATTTTCTGCTCTTCTGTAGCAGCCGCAGCAATCGCATCAGCTGCCGATTGTCCTTCAATATCCATTCGCGAAACCATGTCCATCAACGCCTGCCGTTGCGCAGATTCATTAGCGAATTTCGTCGTGTTGGCGTATTCCAGCCCACGAATAAACGGGCCGAACACTGCATTATTCGCATTTTCATCGGTCAGACCAACGGATGGTTTGGCGGGCAATTCACCCACCGTGTCCAGCCAAATCTGCATGGAGGCATCAGACGTGACATATTTCATGAATTTGACTGATGCGTCGTATTTTTCACCTTGAGCCTTGGTGGTGATCGCATTCACCCAGTAAGAAGAATAGTTCGACTTGGTTCCATCGGGACCGGCTGGAAGTTCCGCTACTCCCCACTTCAGACCCCGGGTTTTGTTCAGAGACCCAATACGAAATGAGCCATCAATATGCATACCCGCTCGGCCAGCTTTGAAGGCAGCTTGCGGCTCATCCATGAAACCAAATGCGGTCACTTTATGTTTTTTTGCAAGACCCACATAAAAGTCGAGCGCCTTTTGCCCAGCCTCTGAATTGTAGTTCACCGTTTTATAGTCATTGAGATAGGGCTCACCACCCATCTGACGTACCAGCACTTCCCGGAACCAGTGGTGATCTTGCGCATTCATGCCAGCGGTGATGCCAACTTGCGTAATGTTGCCGGCACCGTCCAGTTTGGTCAGTTTCTTGGCCGTTGCAACCAACTCATCCAGCGTCGCGGGAGGCCCGCCGACACCGGCCGCATCAAACAAACGTGTGTTATAAAACAGCGCAAGACTGCGAACGGCTGTTGGTAGAGCCCAGTAATTGTCGCCTTCCTTCATGGCCTGCACCATCGGGAAGAATTCTTTGTCGATATTTGATGTTGGGAATTCTGCTGCCGGCAGTTTTTGAATCAATTTAGCCTGTTTGTAGTCATTCAACCATCCGTAGAACAACTGGACCACATCGGGACCCTCACCGGCCGGAATTGCTGCTGCCACTTTGGTGCGGTAGTCGGCATAGGGGAAATGGGTCATTTTGACAGTGATGCCAGGATTATCGGCTTCGAAGTTTTTGATTATCTGCTCCATGGCCGTTACCCGTGCCTGGAAAAAATACTGCCAGTATTCGATCTCAACGGCCTGGGCGGCGTTGGAAAACAAAACTGCCGTACTGGCCAGGCCAGCGAGTGTGAGCGTTTTAATCTTACGTATCATCTTATGTTTCTCCCGTTGATGGTTTGCTGTGGAGTGCTGTTATAATCGTGCATGGCTTTTGGATTCTGCTTCTTATTAACTCAAGCGGCTTGAGTTATCAAGTGAGTTGAGTTAATTGCTACCCTATGAGCCATTCGCTACCAGTTTCCGGCACCAACGCCGAACGGTCTCGGTCATCAAACCGTCAGGCTGTGTTGGGGCATATACAAAGTGCGGGTCAGTTGGGGCGGGCCGAGATTGCCAGAGCACTTGGGCTGTCGACCCAGGCAGTTAGCAACATCATCGCTGAACTGGCACACGACGGGTTATTGTTGGAAGCTGGAACGAGATCAGGCGGACGCGGCCTTCCAGCGGTTCAGTATGGAATCAACGCCGAGGGTGGCTACGCTGTTGGAATTGAAATTCGTCCCGATGCCATTTTTGCGGCACTTGTGGATCTTCACCGCACTGCCGTTATCACCCGCAGACGAGCCTTGAAAAATACCAAGCCTGACAAACTGGTGTCAAAAATCCTGAAGCTGCGCGACGTGATGTTGGAAAAAACCCGCATTGACGCAGATAGATTGCTCGGTGCTGGCATTGTAATGCCAGGGCCGTTCGGACAAACCGGCCTTTCCGGGCTCGGTTCTGATCTGGCAGGCTGGCAACAAATTGATGCTCGGGCGTTGTTTGAAAATGCTCTGGGACTACCGGTCGAGTTGAGCAATGATGCAAATGCCGCGGCCATGTCGGAGCGGATCGCACAGGGTCCGGCTCGAGGTTTGACCAATTTTGCCTATCTATATTTTGGCGCCGGTCTTGGACTTGGATTGGTCAACCATGGCCAGTTGATGGAAGGTGCTTTTGGCAATGCTGGCGAGATCGGACATGTGCCCGTGATGACTCGCAATGGCCCTGCCCCGCTCGAACAATTGTTGAGTCGTGTCGCAGTACAAAACCACATGAATTTCAAAACTCCCTTGGATATCGCAGCAATTGACATGCTGTATGCCCGCAACGACCCCGATTTTATGGACTGGCTTGATTCAGGGGCCACTGCCTTGTCCCAAGCCCTGGGTTTGATCGAAAACCTGTTCGATCCTCAGACAACCATTCTTGGTGGGGCCATGCCAGAAGTGGTTTTGGATCACTTGATCGCAAACACTTCTCTGCCTGAACTGTCTGTATCTAACCGAGTTGACAGCTCACATCCTCGTCTGCAACGCGGCACATGCGGGCGCATGACCGCGACGCTCGGCGCGGCTTCGCTAATTCTGAATCGGGCATTTACACCCCAGGCCGCGTCACTTTGACCAAGGAAATCACATGCCGCTGACTGATCGAGACCGCATCGCCCGCGAACAACTACAGCCAAGAATCCTGGAACTGTGGCGGGCGCTGGTCCCGCTACAAACCGTCGTGTCATTCATGAACACCGGGGCCCATCCCGACGATGAAACTTCAGCCATGCTAGCCGCCTTCAGCTATCGGGATGGGATCGATATTAGCTATGCCTGCTCAACACGCGGTGAAGGTGGTCAAAACGACATTGGCACGGAAACAACCGAGGCGTTGGGGGTTCTGCGCACCGCAGAAATGGAACGAGCCTGCGATGTTCTGGGATTGCGAATGTATTGGCTCTCTGTATCCCCGGAAGATTCAGTATTCGATTTCGGTTTCTCAAAATCCGGCATCGAAACGATGGAAAAATGGGGCCGAGACAGAACTCTGGCGCGGTTTGTGGACATCCTGCGCACCGAAAAGCCCGACATCGTCTGTCCGACCTTTTTGAACATCCCAGGACAACACGGCCATCATCGTGCGATGACCGAGGCCGCCCATCTGGTCATGTCCCTGGCGGCAGACCCGGACTTTACCGGTAGCGATCTACTACCCTGGCAGGTGAAAAAATTATATCTGCCGGCATGGTCAGGTGCCGGACAATCATATGACGATGATCTGCCACCCCCACCTGCGACCTTAACCATTGAAGCGGATGGATATGATCCGGTCAGCGGTTGGTCCTATGAACGCATCGGCCAGCAAAGTCGGGCATTTCACCGAACCCAGGCCATGGGATCATGGGTGGCCGCGGGAAAAGAGCGAAACTGGCCGCTACATTTGGCCGAAACCCATGTGGAAGGCCCCGATGACACGGTGTTTGCCGGGCTTGCATATGACTTGGGTGCACTGGGATTGCCGGAAGTTCAAAATCACATAGATGCCGCGCGCGACGCCTTTCCCGATTTTGAAGAGGTTTTGAAAGAAGCTTGTCTTGCTTTGAGTGCGCTTGAAGGCGTGTCGATTGCTTCAGAATTTGCGCACAAACTTGAACGCAAACGCCAACAACTGGCTCACGTCATTCGAATCGCTTCCGGGGCAGAAGTTCACGCAGAGCTAAACAAGGACATTTTGAGACCTTCTGATAAAGCGGTGGTATCGATTGAAGAGCGCACCGGACTTGCGGATAGATTGGAGACCTCACTCTCGCTTCCCAACGGCTGGCACGAAACGGCGGATGGCATTAAAATTGAAAATGCAGAACTATCCAATGCTTATCCAGACGTTTATTTACCTCACCAACCATCAGATCCCTGCGTGCTCCTAACATTGGAGACCAACGGAGTTAAAAGCCAGACCCGCAAATCATTTGAAGTGACACCTTTGGTTTTGCCTCATAAATCAGCCGACATTTCCCCACTCAAAGAAGTGGTGAACCGGGCATCAAAGCGGCGTCAAATTTCCCTCTCGGTCAACAATATTGTGCCCAACGGGGCGCAAGCCGGGTTGAGTTTGCCGGAAGGTTGGAAGTCTCAAACTGTTGACACAGGTATCAATCTGTCCTTGCCCCGCGACGTTACGGAAGGCCGCTATGCCATTGCGATGTCGTTGGACGACAACTCGGCACAAACTGTTCGCACAGTCGATCACGACCACGTGGCAACCCGCGCCTTGGTCCAACCTGCAGAATTGCAGGTACTGGTGCTGGACGCCGCACTCCCGGCCGTAAAAGTTGGCTATATCGGCGGCGGCAATGATCGCGTCGACTACTGGCTTGAGCAGCTGGGCATGGATGTGACTGTCCTGAGTGATGATGATCTGAAATCAGACGCGCAACTGGAGCGATTCGACAGCATCGTGATCGGCATTTTCGCAATGAAGCTTCGACTAGGGCTGGTGGAACAGATGCATCGACTGCACGATTGGACTCGAGCGGGCGGCAACTTGCTTACCTTGTATCACCGCCCCTGGGACAATTGGGACAAGGATTCAACACCCCCTGACATGCTGGAAATCGGACAACCGTCATTGAGATGGCGAGTAACAGATGAGTCGTGTGAAGTAACCCATCTGGTCGACCATCCATTGCTTGCAACACCCAACAAGATTACCGACAAAGACTGGCAAGGATGGCACAAGGAACGTGGGCTTTATTTTGCCAAGGCATGGGCAGACAGCTATACGCCATTGCTGGAAATGGCTGATCCTGACGAAGCGTCCCTTCAAGGCGCATTGCTCACCGCCGATATTGGTAACGGACGCCACACACACTGCGCGTTGATCCTGCATCACCAGATGGAAAAACTTGTCCCCGGAGCATTCAGGTTGATGGCTAACCTCTTGGCCAAGCGCAGGTAATTCAACACCAGGCGGTTCATCTGCTTTGCAGGTTTTTAATAGATCTAACAACGGAGCTTGTTGACGTTGCGATATTATGGCTTAGCCTCAAAACCCAATCGCCAAACCAATTGGTCAAAGCGGTCCTGCCCATAAAACGGCTCGCCGTCATATGCCATCAGCGGCACGCCCCAATGTCCCAGATCAAGCATCCCATTGTGATTGTCATCGAGTATCTGGCTTGCAGTATCCCAAGACGTTTTCGCCAGAATATCATCATGATCCAATCCAATCTCTGACATTGCATCTTGGAGAAATTGGCTCTTGTCCCAGCCGGCATTTGCCCCGTTCCACAGTCCGCGGACCACCACATCCAGAAACTGCAGTCCCAACCCCTGGATGTTGGCTCCCACAAACAACCTGTACAATCTGTCAATGAGCGGTTGTTCGGGCGTTGCGATCCAAACTGAACCCGGTTCCAGCTGAATTGGAGACGGATCCGGCCGGGCGTAAGGAAGTTTAAGAAACTCGGCAGTTCGTTCAGTATCTCTATTAAAGTACTGTTGCTCCAACATGCTTCTGTCTTGGGTGGCCTGCGGCATTCTCAAGACCAATCCCAAAACGGGGCGCACAGTAACATCAACCCCCGAACTGGATAAGCCCAGCAGGCGGTCTATCAGAAAATAGCAGTAATCACTCTGCAGCGAATACCAGATGTCAACGCGCTTTCGGCCTTTCATGATCACCTCATAATCCTGTCACCCACGTGATCAACTGAATAAGTCGGGGCCCAATATCAAGACGGATCAGGGAAAATAGATGACATCTACTCCGGCTTCGTCGAGCATTTTTGCTGAAACCTGAAAGCTATGATCAAGAGCCCCGTCAGCTTCGGGAATCGGTGGGCAAACCACACAGCTAATACCTGACTGGATAATTCCCCGCCCGCAATCAGCACAGGGAAACCGGTTCACATAAAGGGTGCAACCCGCCAGGTCAGCACCTGACCTGGCAGCGTTATAAATGGCATTGCGTTCAGCGTGTTCTATCCAAAAAAACTTTTCGCCACTGGAGCGGTCAAAACGCTCATCATCATCGGACGCGACGCCGCGGGGCAACCCGTTATAGCCTGTCGACCGAATTTCATGGCCTGGCCCAACGATGACGCAACCGACCTGAAAATCACGATCTTCAGACCAGCCCGATACATGATCACACAAGCCCAAAAACCGCTCAGCCCACTTAGTTTGCACATCATTCATCGCATTTACCCGGCAAATACATAGGAGGTTTTGACGATTGTATAGAATTCAGAAGCATATCTTCCCTGTTCACGCGGGCCGAATGACGAACCCTTACGTCCGCCAAAAGGAACGTGATAATCAACGCCAGCTGTTGGCAGATTGACCATCAGCATGCCTGCCTCCGAGCGCCGGCGAAATTCCCGGGCTGATTTCAAACTACTGGTGCAGATTCCGGACGACAGGCCAAATTCTGTATCATTGGCAACAGATATTGCCTCTTCCAGATCACCAACCTTGAGCACTGACGCACACGGACCAAAGATCTCTTCGCGGTTGATGCGCATGTCGTTGGTCGTCCCGACAAACAGTCCGGGAGCTTGGAAAAATCCGGGTGTTTCCAGTTCCAGCCTATCGCCTCCTATGACTTCCCTGGCTTCAGACTTTGCAATAGTCACATAGTCCAGATTGGAAAGAAGTTGTTTTTCATCAACCACCGGGCCGATTTGCGTGGTCGCATCAAGAGGGTTACCAACTTTCAGGCTTGTCATTGCCTTGCTCAAGGCATCGACGAATTGATCGTGGATTCCAGACTGAACAATGAGCCGCGAAGAGGCGGTGCAACGCTGCCCGGTTGAGAAGAAGGCACCATTCAGGCAGGCGTCTACGGCCAGCGATAGATCCGCATCATCCATCACAACCATGGGATTTTTGCCGCCCATCTCCAACTGCACCTTTTTGCGCAACCGCCCACAGGTTTCAGCAATTCGATTGCCCACCGGAACTGAACCGGTGAACGAGATTGCCCCGATATCAGGATGGTTGACGAGCGCGTCACCGACGGTCGAACCACGGCCCAGCACAAGATTAAACACACCGGGCGGACAGCCGCATTCATTCAGGGTCTCCGCCAACACATGGGCGCAGGCCGGGGTCAAATCTGCGGCCTTCAAGACCACACAATTGCCAAATGCGAGCGCCGGGGCGGTTTTCCAGGCAGGAATTGCAATTGGAAAATTCCAGGGCGTAATCAGCCCAACAATACCAACAGGTTCTCGCGTGATTTCAACATCAATATCGTTGCGAACCGACGGAAGAAGTTCTCCGGCAAGTCGCAGTGCTTCCCCCGCAAAAAACTTGAATACTTGTGAAGCCCGCATGGTTTCGCCTTTGGCTTCAGCGAGCGTTTTACCCTCCTCGCGCGCCAGCAAATTGCCGATTTCCTCAACTCTCTCGGCCAGTTTATTCCCGACGGCCGCCAGCAGGTCGTGTCGTTGCTGGGGAGTTGATGCGGCCCAACCTGCTTTGGCTGATTTCGCGGCAGCAACAGCTTGATCAACGGCACCATCATCCCCGTAGGAAAATTCACCGATAATATCGGTCGTGTCTGCAGGATTGATATCTGGATTGTAATTGCCAAAGTCGACCCATTCGCCGCCGATCAGTGATTGGTGTTTTTTCATTTTATTCGCTTTTCTTTGCTTCGGTCAGTTGTAGGTTTTGTCTTCAAGTCAGTGAACCAACCATGGTCTGTCGCTCGGTTGGCCGTGCTGGATATGAGCGTCAATGGGCTCATGGCTTGCATATCTGTTGGCATGGGCTCAATCATTGTGATCGGTTGGCCAATGACTGGAGTTCCGGAGGGTCCGGCAGTGGAGCTTGCCCTTTCTTCCATCCCCCAGGGAAATTGTCGGTACCGTCCTCATTCTTAAACGCATCTTCATTTAACTTGACGAACGAGGCATCTTCTTCTGGCACTTCATCGTCATAACGAATTGCATCAACGGGACAGATGGATTCGCACATTCCGCATTCGATGCATTCGACCGGATGGATATAATACATGCGGTCGCCCTCATAAATACAGTCTACCGGGCAAGATGTGGTGCAAATGCCGTCTTTGATATCAATGCAGGGGCTGATTATGACGAGGGCCATAATTCAACATCCCTTCCAATCAGGGCGGCGCTTTTCCTGAAACGCCTTAACACCCTCATCTGCATCTTCTGATTCCAACGCTGCCACAAGTTCCGGCGATTTGCAGCCATAGGCATCGGAAACAGACAGGTGTGCGGTATTACGTACCGTGGCTTTGATCGCCTGCAAGCTGAGAGGCGCGCAAGCCAGTACATCTGCAACCCATCGGTCGGTTTCCGCGTCCAGTTCGTCGGGAGAAACTACGGAGTTTACCAGTCCAAACCGGGCCATTTCGGACGCCGGGGACATCCGGCCGGTCATCATCATTCCCACTGCAATATTACGCGGAATCAGGCGAGGAAGCAGCGTCATGCCACCATCCAGAGGAACCCGGCCCACCTTGGCTTCAGGCAATCCAAATCTTGCAGTCTCTGCGGCAATCACGATGTCGCATCCCAACACCAATTCCAGTCCACCGCCAAGAGCCAGCCCGTTGACCCGGGCAATTATAGGTTTGGAACCGCCAAAGCCAATCGCCTCAAACGATGACCAATATTCCAACCCGGTGCGACCAGTATTTTCCTTAAGATCTGCTCCGGCGCAAAAGGCCCGGTCTCCAACACCTGTCAGAACCGTGCATCGGATGTCGTCATTTGCGGAAATTTCCCGCCAGATTTCCGCCAACCTTTTGTGTGCCGCACTGTCCAGTGCGTTCATGCGCTCTGGGCGATCAATGATCACTCGGGCAACGTGGTCCTCGATTTCAAGGCGGATCGTCATCCTGCCATCCTGTCGACATCAGTGACGTTAATCTCTGCCAGCACTTCTTCTGTGTGTTCTCCGAGCTTTGGTGGAACACGATACACTTTCAGCGGTGCGGCACTTAAGTGAACCGGCGAACCAACAAGCGTAATCTCACCAAGAAGTGGGTGATTTATGGTGTGCAGCATGTCGTTGATTTCAGTTTGTGGATCGTCAAGCGCCTCTCCCAGAGAACGCACAGGGGCGCATAGAAGGTCCTGCTCTTCCAGCTTTGATATCCAATAGGATGTCGTGTTCTTGGCTATTTGCGTGCGGAAGGTCTCCTGCAGAAAAGGCTTATTGGCGCGCTGGCTGGCGAGGTCCGGATAGGTTGGTGACAGATCTTCAAGTTCCAATGCCACGCAGATATCACGCAACGGATTTGCCTTGAAAGCTCCGACCACAACAAGCGCACCATCGGTTGTCTCAAATACTCCTGTCAGCGGCATTGCAGCCCAATTGAGCACTTCGCGGTGCTTCGACCATTGCGCAGCCTCCTGCATCTGCATGGCAATCATACTGTCGTAAAGTGAAACATTTACCTGCTGTCCGGTTCCTGTTTTCTCCCGCATCATCAAGGCGGCCATAATGCCCTGAACCAGGTGCATTCCCGCAGAATAGTCGCACAAAGTCGTTGGATATATGGACTTGGGAATCGACGGATCCTGAGTTTTCTCCATGACACCACTCATCGCCTGGGCCAAGACGTCCTGACCACCCTTATGGGCATAAGGCCCGGTTGGGCCGTAGCCAGTGCCAGACGCGCAGATGATGCGCGGATTCAGCTTTGAAAGGTCTGAATAACCAAAACCAAGCCTCTCCATTACACCGGCCCGAAAATTGTCCACCACAACATCTGCAGTCTTTATCAATTCCAATACTGCATTTCGGCCAGTCTCAGACTTTGTGTCGATTTCAATAGAACGTTTGTTGCGATTGAGAGAGGCAAAAACTGCATTGTTCATCGCCTCTTCGCTGGATTCACCAAAGAAATTCCGAGACAGATCGCCGGCACCGGGTCGCTCAACCTTAATCACATCGGCGCCGAAATCTCCCAACATCTGGGTCGCACAGGGACCCATCATAACCTGGGTGAAATCAATCACTCTCACACCGCTGAGCGGCAATACTGCATCGGTCATTATTCGTTCCTTATTCTGCTGCAACCGGAGGCTCAAGGAGAGCATTTGCCGACGGGACATCCCCCGGGTCGGCACCCTGCGCACGCATTTGTTTTTGAATAGCTTTCGCCTCAACATCACGAAGCGCAACATCGCCATTCAATGCCAGTGACACAGCCACCCCTGCCGCCTCACCCTGAGACATGCATGGCGGAATTTCGCGCGACATCTTTTGGGCGTCGCTGTCTACTGAATAGTGTCTTCCAGCGACGATCAGATTGTCGATACCTTTTGGCAAGAGCGCGCGATATGGCGTGTAATAATCGCGTCCGCGGCAAACCGTATCTTCAAAGTAACGACGCGAAGTGACGTCACTTTTGGACACAACATACTCGCCCTGCAGCAACCGTGTTTGACGAACCCCCATTTGTTCGGCGGCTCCCAACATTCTGGCATTTTCAAATCCGGGAATGTTTTCGCGTGCGAAAGCCAGCAAGTTCATCATGCGCTCGCGCCCTTCATATTCCGCCTTGACCATATCATCGACGGACAATCCATCGTAGCCTGGCATATGTGGACAATTGCACCAGACAATCCCGGGCAAAGGAGTTTTCAACCACCACATTCCCCAGGCTCCGCCAATCACCCGGCGGGCCTGGCGGTCAAGTTTCTTGTATTCCTCAGGATTGGAATATTCGAAGGCCTCAGCCTTATCGGTATCAACATCGCAGAGGCGGAACACCGTGGTCACAATAAACTGCCCGTCGGTGTAGTCAGCTCCGGCCGCAACACCTACATCGAGGTCACCAGTACCATCAATGACCATTTTTGCGCGTATTGCCTGGCGACCAAGTTTGGTCTGGGCGATCACACCGGTAATTTTGCCGCCTTCCATGAGAACATCTGAAAACCATGAGTGGGTTCTCAGGTTCACACCGGATTCCTTCACCATATCCAGGCTGACCCGCTTCCAGGCATCAGGATCAAATGCCACAGCATGAATGATCGGTTGCGGCATCATGGCTTTATGGAAGTCAATACATCCCCATCGCGACCATTTCTGCCACATCTCCCAGTTGGTCTGGCAATCTTCGCGAGGTGGATAAACCGCTGCATCGACGCGCTCAAGGCGCTCTACGAATTCGTCCACGACACCGGTTGTGACAATCTCGTTACCTTCGTTGACCATGTCATCCAGCACCAACACCATGCCGCCGGAAGCCATGCCACCCAAATGGTGATACCGTTCCAGCAGTGTAACCGAACAACCGTTCCGGGCAGCCGATACAGCAGCACTGTGTCCGGCCGGGCCTGCGCCAACAACAACCACATCACAGTCGGCCACTACGGGTATCTGGCCATCACTCACATTTACAAATTCCGTTTGACGTTCTGACATTATTTTCTCCTAAGAGTAGGGTAAAACCCAATTATTTCAAAGATATGCATCTACCAGCGCACGACAAGTTTTTCAGCAATGCTGACGGTCGCAAACAAGATGACCGACAGTCCGGACGACATGAATACGGTCGCGTAGAGAAGCGATGATCGATAATTAAAAGTGCTATCAATAATCAGTGCACCCAGCCCGAGATCGGCTCCAATCCACTCGCCAACAATCGCGCCGATAACGCAGGTGGTTGCGGCAATTTTCAGAGCCGAAAACAGGAACGGCAGGGACGAAGGCAATCGCATCTTCCAAAACACTTCGGTTTTAGAAGCCGACAAAATTCGAGCCAGTTCCAACGCCTGCGGACTAACCGCTTGCAATCCTCTGACCATGTTTACCAGAGTTGGAAAAAAACAAATCAATGCAGCAATGACCACTTTTGCGGTCATACCAGCACCGAAAATCAAAACCAGAATTGGTGCAATGGCGAGTATTGGTATTGTATTAATGAAAACGGCAATCGGGAAAAATGCTCTTTCCACCGTTCGGCTGTGCACGAACGCAATTGCGATGAGAATTGCCGCTAAGTTTCCAACCAAAAATCCAGTGACGCTTTCATATAAAGTTGGCCAAAAATTTCGAAGCAGGAGTGGAAATTCTCGTACAAACTCTGCTGCGACATCAGATGGCGCTGGAGCAATATATTCGGGCACACCAAATAATCTAACGCCAAACTGCCAAACCAAAAGCAGTCCAATTGCTGTTGCGATGGGAATTAGTATTTCAGCAAGCCTGCTGTTCTGGAAATCTGTTTCAGCCGCTTCTGTATCCGAGCTCTGATCGACATTTTGTTCCAATGTTGCCTCCATGTCGGACATCAACATTCCTCCAAAAGTTCGCGAAGTTCACCGCAATATTTATTGAATTTCGGCGTTTCGCGTACGGTGATTTCCCTTGGTTCGGGAAGCTCAATATCCACTATCTTTTTCACCCGACCCGGATGAGCCTGCAGCATCAATATTTTTTGTCCCAAAAAGACCGCCTCGGTAATGGAATGGGTGACAAACAATATTGTCGTGCCGGTTTCCCGCCAGATGTCCAAAATCTGCAAATTCAGGCGATCCCGTGTCATTTCATCAAGTGCCCCAAATGGCTCGTCCATGAGCAGCAGTTTCGGTTGGCAAACCAGCGCCCGCGCAATTGCCACTCTTTGACGCATGCCGCCGGATAGCTCGTGAGGTAATGCGGTTTCTCGCCCTTTCAGTCCAACCATTTCCAGCAATTCCTTGGGCGTCTTGTCTCCAACAGGAATCTTAACTCCACGTTTTCGACCAATCTCGAGAGGCAGTTCCACATTGCTCAAGGCGGACCGCCACGGGAGCAAGGTTGCGTCTTGAAAAACAAATGCAAACTCTCTGGCGAGACGAGCCTCTTCCGTCGACTTGCCCAGAACCTGAAGGCTGCCCGATGCTGCAGGTATCAAATCTGATACCAGTCGCAGCAGCGTTGACTTGCCGCAGCCAGAGGGCCCGAGAATTGTCCAGAAATCGCCTGCATCAATATCCAGAGATATCTTATCAATGGCGGTAAAATTTCCGAATTTTACCGTCGCATCGACAAGCGATGCTGCGACGGAATGATCTTCCGTCGCAATGTTTTGGTTCTCCAACATTTGTCTAGCCGAGCTTCGGACGGACATCTGCGGTTGCCTTCAAGATATCGAGCGTCATGATATCTTCCAGCTTCGGTGCACCATTTTTAAACTGGCCGAGCGAATCGTAGGTGCTGATCTGGTCCTGCCAATTTTCGGCGGTCATCACACCCCAACCTCCAGCAGCGGTTTTTTCGTTGAACGAGTAGCCGAGCACCAGGCCAACGGCCTTCATCTCGTTTTCCTTCTTTAGGTTTGGATATCTTTCAACCAAAGCGTCCACTGCACCTTCGGGATTTGCCTGGGCCCAGCCCCAACCACGCGAAATGGCACGAATTGCACCGACAACTTTGTCACCGTGCTCTGCCAGGACGCTGTCGGTAACATAATATGGATTGGCATAAAGCTGAATGCCGCTGTCCCACAAGGTCATATCAACACGATCGTCACCAAGCACCGACAAAGCACCAACATTTGTCTTCCAACCAGTTGCCACATCTACCTGGCCCGTCATCAGTGGCGACATATCACCCCCCATAACTGACACTTCGACCTGATCTTCGGCGATACCATTTTTCGCCAGCATCGCCCGCAACAGGATCCGAGCTGTTCCTTGGGTCGCGACTTTCTTGCCGATCAAATCCTGCGGTGTGCGCACGTTGCCTTTGCCGCCCAGTGAAAAATACGTGAACGGATGTTGCTGATAGCCAGCGGCGATACATTTGATGGGTATTCCCGCACCGCGCGCAAGCATCAGCGACGGGCTGGAGGAGATCGATCCGAAATTATTGCTGCCGGATGCAACAGACCCAATTCCATCGACATTTGGTCCGCCGGGTACAATTTCAAGTTCCAATCCCTCTTCCTTGAAATATCCCAGTTTTGCGGCTGCAACTTCCCCCAAAATACCGTTTGACGCCAACCAACCCAATTGCATGCGAATCTTGAACGGATCCGCACCCTGAGCAGGAATCACTGACATCAGGGTTCCTGCACTGGCAATCCCTGCAGCTGCTCCAACACCTTTGAGCAAGTCCCTGCGACTTGGGTTAATTAAAGAATCTTTGTTCATTTGTTTCACTCCCGTTTTGCAAACTTTAAATCTTGTGACCCCAAAGAGGCTACAATTCCGATTGCGGGACACATAGTGTCGAATTATGCTAACAGTGGTGCAAAAAATGTACCACCATCAAAACAGGCAGAAAAAACAATGCATAGTAGCTTTTTGCGACATTTTGACGAAGTCGCCAGGCAAGGTTCAATCCGAAAAGCCGCCAAAATTCTCAACATCTCATCCACATCGGTGAACAGGAATATATTGGGCACTGAAAAAAAACTCGGCGTGAAACTATTTCACAGGAGTTCTGAAGGTGTGAAACTGACCAGTGCGGGGTCGATCGTGCTGGAGCACTGTCGCAAAACCCTGTTTGATTTTGAACGGGTGAGCATCCTGATTGAGGACATTCGCGACATGCGAACCGGGCATGTGGAAATTATGACGCTTGATTCGATTTCGCTTGGAATTTTGCCCACCATACTGGACCAGTTTTCTGAAACTTACCCGCAGGTTACCTATTCAGTAACAACAGCGCAGCCAGACGAAATTGTAAATTCTGTATCGGATGACAGCACAGATATTGGCATTTCATTTGTCGATGACGCTCATCCAGGTGTTCGCAGTTTGACGGAAAAGTCCGCACCGATTGGCGTCGTGATGCTGCCAAATCACCCGCTTGCAGAACGCCACAGTCTGAGCGTGGCAGACCTTGCCGGCTTCCCCATGATCCGCTCCATCGACGCGCGCGGGGGCCAGTCGATTATTGACCAGGTGGTTTCCGACATTGCCCCGCTGCTCTCCACAACGATGTTCACAAATTCGCAGCCAATGGCCCGCGAAATGATCATTCGTGGCCGGGGTTTGGGACTCTATACAAAACTTGGTTTTCTTAAAGAAATCGAGGCTGGCATGCTGCGTTACGTTCCTTTGGAACTGGCTCATCTGAAAAGTCTGAAGCTTGGAGTTATTGTTTCAGATCAGATCAATATGGCACCCATTAAACACCTGTTGTGTAATGAAATTGCAAAGGCCTTCAGCTTGATACGACTGGACTCATGAACCGCGAACAATCTGGCTCACCACAGCCTCGTCCCGTGGGCGTGGACCATAGACAAATACCGGAGCCATTGCCTGCCCTGGCTTGGGCAGACGAACGACCTCGAACCCGCTGCCATTGCTGGATTGCTGCCGGATCAATTTATAATCGTTCAAAGCGGCGCCCAAATTCTTGACGAATCTTGCCGCGCGCTTGTGCACCGGATCAACATCCGTTGCTTTTGCTCTGGCTATTTTGAGGTTGTGGTTTTCAGCTTCCCATTCAGGGGGTTGATCCAACGCCCTGGCGAGACTGATTTTTGAGATCGGAATTTCGAATACGCCATCCGATCGAAAGGACTCCCGGCAAAGTTCATTCGCGGCGTCGATTGCCTTTCGAAACTCCTCTGTCTCATCCAGCGTCTTTGTCAGCCAGATCAGCCAGTCCGAAGGCTCCTCGCAGCTAGATTCCGCACGAATAGTCAAAATCGTATGGCCGTAGAGATTCAAGAAGAGGGTCGTTCCACCTTTGAATTTCGGGCTTTGTAGCAAATGCCCACCCATAAACTCACCAACAACTTTCTCGTCAGCACCATCGCTGTACACAACCCGGTCTCCCGGATTGATGCTATCCAACGCGGTCAGGTCAAAGTCCATCAGTTCTGGTCTCCCTAATCCACTTTTATGAGGTAGAATTGTCGGACGTCGTATCCTGTCTGGGCAGGGACAACTCCAGCACGCGCGCCACGTGCAAAGCAGTCGTCTGCGTGCCATCCGCAATCTGATGTCGGCAGGATGTGCCATCCGCAACAACTAATGTAGCCGGGGCCTGAGCGCGCACTGCCGGAAAGAGATCTAGTTCTCCCATCTTCATGGAAATGGCGTGGGTGTCGGTCTTGTAGCCAAATGATCCGGCCATGCCGCAACAGCTGGTTTCCACTGTTTCGACCGTTGTATTTGGGAGCAATCCAAGCACCTGCTCAACCGACGACATGACGCCCGCCGCCTTTTGGTGGCAGTGGCCATGCAGCAGGATTTTTTCTGCTGGCGAGACAAATTGGTTGCTCAAGATCTCCGCATCCACATGGTGGGCGACAAATTCCTCAAACAACAGTGCATGCTGGGCAACAAGATCCGAATCCGGCCCGGGCAGCAGTCGTGGGATTTCATCACGCAGAGTCAGCAGGCAGCTGGGCTCCAGACCGACGATAAAACGACCGGCCCTGGCATGAGGCACTAACGCAGCGAGCAAACGGGTAGCCTCTTCTTTTGCCTGATCCACAAGGCCGGTTGAAAGAAATGTCCTGCCGCAACACAGTGGACGACTATCTTCAGTTGCCTTGGCGATTGCAGTCGTTACACCAGCGGCACTGAGAACCCGAACAGCCGCCCGCAAATTTTCCGGTTCAAAATATCTATTGAAAGTATCGGCAAAGAAGACGACGTCTGGCCCGGCGGGGTCAGCATATTCTGAATCGCGCAGGGCATCGCCGCGCCATGCCGGCAACTGGCGGTGCGCCGAAAAACCGGCGATTCTTTCCAGCGCCTTGGCCAGTCCGGGCACCTTGTTTCGAAGGTTCATCACCCAAGGCAGCCTTGAAGCAAGCCCCGCGTAGCGCGGCAGGTAGGCGACCAGTTTGTCGTGCAATGAAATTCCATTTTTTGCAGCGTGAGCCGCCTGCACCTCAATTTTCATGGCAGCCATATCCACGCCCGTCGGACACTCCCGCTGGCAACCTTTGCAAGAGACACAAAGCTTCATCGTGTCCAGCATTTCGTCCGACGTGATTGCTTCCTCGCCAAGCTGGCCAGTAAGTGCAAGACGCAGGGAATTCGCCCGACCGCGCGTTACATCTTTTTCATTGCGGGTAATTCGGTAGGATGGGCACATGGTGCCGCCCTTCAGCTTCCTGCATGCACCATTGTTGTTGCACATTTCCACGGCACCCAGAAAACCACCTGCTGCACCTGGCCATGGCGACCAATCCAATGCCGGTTTGAATCCCACGGCGGAATAGTCGGGTCCGTAGCGGAAGAGCTTTCTGTCATCCATTTTAGGAGCTTTGACGATCTTGCCCGGATTGAACAACCTATTGGGATCAAACAGGTTCTTAACCTCCTCGAACGCAGATACGATTGTGGACCCAAACATCTTTTCGTGAAATTCAGAACGGACAATACCGTCACCATGTTCGCCTGAGTGTGAGCCTTTATATTTGGCTACGAGGTCAAAAGCCTGCTCGGCGATCGACCGCATGGTTGCCACGTCCTTGTCCAGTTTCATGTTGAGAATTGGTCTGACATGAAGACAGCCGACAGACGCATGCGCATACCATGTTCCTGTCGTGCCATGGCGTTCAAATATTTCGGTCAGCCCGGCCGTATACTCAGCAAGATCGGGAAGTTCAACGGCGCAATCCTCAACGAACGAAACCGGCTTTCCCGCGTCTTTCATCGACATCATGATGTTGAGACCGGACTTTCGAACTTCGGCAATCGCATCTTGCAAGGTGGGGTCAACCACATCGACCACTCCGCCCCATTTTTTTCCGGTTCCCTTAAACGAGAACCCCAGTTCAGCCATGGCATCGTCCAGCTGATCTAGCTTCTTCACGTTCTGATCAGCCTGCAATTCCGCAAACTCCACCAGCAGAAGTGCCTCGGGATCGCCTTTGACAAATTGTTCAACCGTCTTGCGAAAGATCGGTATCTCACGCGCCAGCGCAATCATGGTGGAATCGACCAGCTCAACGGCCTGCGGCTTCAGTTTCACCAGATGCTGCGTGGCGTCCATTGCCTCATGAAAGGATGCAAAGTGACAAACCCCCATAACCTTGCTCGAAATCAGCGGGGACAATTTGAGCTCGATCTCAGAAGAGAATACCAAAGTACCCTCCGATCCAACCAACAGATGTGAAAGATTGTTTGGCGTTGAACCCGGCACAAGCGCGTCGATATTGTATCCACCAACGCGCCTGATTACTTTGGGAAAACGCTGCGCAATTTCATCTGCCTGTTGTCTTCCCAATTCCAGCAGCCTGCCGGACAGGTTTGAAATATTGGGCTCTGCATCTGCGCCGAAATGCGCCCGGGTGCCGTCAGCCATTACACCATCGATTGACAACACATTGTCCCGCATCGTGCCGTATCGAATGGAGCGTCCACCGCAGGAATTGTTGGCGGCCATACCTCCGATTGTCGCACGCGACGCTGTTGAAACATCAACGGGGAACCAAAGTCCGTGCGGTTTTAGCGCGCGGTTGAGTTCATCGAGAACAATGCCAGGCTGAACCCGGCATCGCTGATTTTCCACGTCAAGCTCAATGATTTCACAGAAATATTTTGAGGTATCAATTACCAGTGCGTTATTGACGGTCTGACCTGATTGCGACGTGCCTCCTCCGCGTGCCAGTACCGGAACACCTTCTGCTCGGGCCAGCGAAATTGCGGCTTCAATGTCAGTTTGGTTCCTGGGGACTATCACGCCCACAGGCATCATTTGATAAATCGACGCATCGGTCGCGTAACGTCCCCGACTGAAGCGGTCAAAATGAACGTCACCGGTGATCTCGCGGCGCAATTGGCGTTCCAGTCCGGGCAGCATTAGTGATTGTCCGGCAGTCACGGTCATGCCCAGATCCAATTGCTCATCTCGACGTCATATAGCCTGAACGGCTCTAGAATTCACAATTCAAGAGTCTAAGCGCCGAAGCGTCAAGTTTCCTGAAGTCAAGATACGTTGACGTGCAGATCTCCGACGCCTGCAACGTGTCCATGTATCTTGTCTCCCTTAGCAACGGGGCCCACACCGGACGGTGTACCGGTCAGGATGATATCGCCGGAATGCAGCGTGAAGTGATCGGAAAGGTAGGATATCATTTCGGGAATCTTCCAGATCAACTGATTGAGATCACCTTCCTGACGCGTCTCTCCATTGATCTTCAACCAAACAGCTCCCTCCGTGGGATGCCCAATATCATCGGCGGATACAAGTTCCGAACAGGGAGCAGAATGCTCAAACGCCTTGCCGATTTCCCATGGCCGTCCAAGTTTTTTCATTTCACCCTGCAGGTCGCGCCGGGTCATGTCGAGCGACACGCCATACCCATACACACAGTCCATCGCCTTTTCGGCGGAAATATTGTCTCCGCCGGATTTCAGTGCCACCACCATTTCGATTTCATGGTGAACGTCCTGGGTCATGGGCGGGTACGGGAAATCACTTCCCTGCAGCAGAATGTTGTCTGGATTCTTCTGGAAAAAGAACGGCGGTTCTTTGTCAGGATCATGCCCCATTTCAATCGCATGTGCTGCATAGTTTCGCCCCACGCAATAGACCCGGTTAACCGGGAAAACTTCCTCTTTTCCGCGAATCGGCAATATCGTTTGATTTTGGGGTGGAAAAATATAGTTCATCTTGATTTCTTTCAGCAGTAGAGGTGTTTCACTTTCAAACACCGATAGTTTTACAAATTCAATTGGTTACCAACTCTTGGATATTGAGCTCGGCGGCTATTTCGTTGAGGGTTTTGACCAGATTTGGATGCAGAGGAATGCCATTTTTTTCTCGCTCGGCGCGCACATTACCCCGGTCTTGTCCCGGTATTCGCACAGGACTGCCACCTGGGAAAGACGTAGAGTCGCAAAACGACGCAAAAATTCCATCAACCGTGGACTTGAAAGCATCGACAGGCCCAAATGCCTCAATTGATATGGCTGCTACGAACTGCCCGGTATTGGTTGGAGTAGCGGTCTGTTTGGTGAAATTGACCACATCTTTGCCGAATGCCGCCCCGTTCAGAGTTCCGGCAATCAGCCCAATGGCCATTGCCAGGCCGTATCCCTTTGCGCCGCCAATGGGCAGCAACAGTCCTTCGCTTTGACGCGTCGGATCTGTCAGGGGATTGCCCTCGCGATCAACCATCCAGCCTTCTGGCATTTGCTCACCACGCTGTGCCAGAACCTTGATCTTGCCTGCCGCGGCATTGGTCGTCGCCATGTCCAGAACGAATAAGGGCTTTTCGCCAGCAGGAATTGCAATAGCAAGTGGGTTGGTACCCAAGAGCAGATCAAGACCACCAAATGGGGCTACGTGGTTGGCACTACCGACGGCTCCGACAATTCCGATCATGTCGTGTTCGGCAATCATGTTGACATATAAAGACGCCGGGCCGGCATGATTGCCATTGCGGACCCCAATCCACCCAACGCCACTTTCACGAGCTTTCGCTACCGCCTGATCGGCGGCATGGCGCATTGCAAGATGTCCCAAACCATTGTCTCCATCGACAATGGCGGTTGAGGCGCGGTCAACGGCAGTGTGGACCTTTGCAACGGGATTGTTTCCACCATCCCGCAACCGGTTCACATATTGTCTTAGACGAAACGACCCATGCGTATCGTAGCCCAAAAGGTCTGCTTCGACCATCAAACCTGCAACGGTTTGGGAATCTGCCGCTGGAACCTCAAGAGCCATAAACGCTTCTGCAAGGAATTGCTCAAGCATTTTGGCTGGGAATTTCGCCCCCGACTGAGTCATACCATTTACCTCAGTCTCTGGTACCGGCGTAATATTCGACTTTGCTTTCAAGTCGCCCAATCAGCGTTGAGAACAACAAGGCGAATACAAACAGAATCAGCGTCAATGCCCAGAATTCCTCGAACTGGAAATTGTCCGAAAATGTCCGAAACATCCGACCCAGTGCCACAACCGACAACAATAATTGCCCAATCACGATTCCCTTAACCGCGCGGATCAGACCGAGCCGGACTCCCGCGAGGATTTCCGGCAACGCTGCCCAAAACAGGATCTTGACCAGAAGCTGTCTTTGGTTTGCGCCAAAAGAACGCCCCATTTCCTTTAGGGAATTCGACGTATGGTGAACCCCTGCATAGGTGTCCAGCGCAATGATCCAGATGGAAAACAAAATTACAATCACCACTACGGTCAATTGTCCCAATCCGAACAACAACATCAATACCGGAACCACCGATGACAGCGGAGCACTTGCAAAGATGTTGACCCACATCCCCAAAATGTTGTTGGCCGTCTTGCTGGTACCCATGATAAAGCCAAGCGCAATGCCACCGGTGATCGCAAAGAACATTCCGATAGCAAAGGCCTGGAACGTTTGCCACGCGGCCGCGTGGAAATCGTGACGTAAGATCAATGTGGTCAACTCGCCAAGCACCGATGAAAATGGAGGCAAAATAAACGCCAGGTCCATTCGACCTGCGATTTCCCAAAGGCCTATCCAGATCAGCAGCGAGAAGACAGGGGGATTTCATATCCGGCAACTTTCATTTTTCAGCCCTCCTCAGTCCAGGTATTCGCGAATATTGCCCCAGATTTCCTCAACTGTATCGAGGTAAACCTTGTCGCGACGTATGTCGTCGGGACTGCTGGAGCGATCCAGTTCAGGGCGGATAATCGAATGGATCCGTCCCGGCCTTGGCGAAAGCAGTACAATCTGATCGGAGACATAGACCGCCTCTTCGATTGAATGGGTAACGAAGATCACGGTTTTTTTCTCAACCGAAAGGAGATGCAAAAGATCTTCCTGAAATTTGCGCCGATTCTGTTCGTCAACGGCAGAAAACGGCTCGTCCATCAGCAAGACATCCGCGTCAACCGCCAGCGCACGGGCAAGCCCGACACGCTGTCGCATGCCTCCAGACAATTCGTGCGGATACTTATCCTCGAACCCCGATAGGCCCACTTTCTCGATATAGGTCTTCGCCTTTGCTTCGCGCTCTTTGAGCGGGACGCCGGTCAGTTCCAGGCCAAAGGCGACGTTGCGCGTAACAGTGGCCCAGGGCAGCAGGGCGAAATCCTGAAATACAAACGCCCGTTCCGGGCCCGGACTGGTCACCGTCTTGCCCTTCACCATCACCTCACCGGAAGTGCTGTCCAAAAGCCCGGCAATGATCTTCAGCAGAGTTGTCTTGCCACAGCCAGAAGGCCCCAGCAAAGTCGTCATCTGGCCCGTTGGAAAGTCAAGATTGACGTCTTCCAGAGCATGTACGTCTGAGCCGTAAAACTTCGTGATGCCGCGGACGGACACAATGTTGGCGCTCGGGTCGGTGGGAGTAGTCGCATCTGGCAGTGACACGTGAATTGCCTTGTTCATCGGTGATCTCACTTCTTCAAGAACTGCGGTGTTCATCAGTGGCCTCGTTTCTTTTCAGGACGGAAGTATTTCACTTCGGCCTTTTCCAGCAGTCCAACCATCACCGCTGAAAAAACGATGATTGAAAGAACTGCCGCATACATATGCGGGTATTTGGCGATGGAGCGGTTGTAGGAAATGATGTCGCCAATCCCTGTTGGCGTGATCAGCAATTCCGCAAGAATGACCCCGATGAAGCCGGCCGCAACACCAAGGCGCAGGCCGGCAAAAATGACCGGCGCCGCATTGGGGATGATGACTTTCCAGATTTCCTGCATGCGGGTGCCTTGAAAGGCTCGTGACATCTGTACAAGCACCGGGCTTGCATTGCCCACCGCTTTGTAGGTGTTCAGCACGATGATCGGCGACGCCAGAATAATAACGGCCACAGTCTTGGCAGTAAGGCCAATACCGTAAGCATAAGTGATCAGCGGGATCAGGGCGGCTACAGGAGAAGCCTGAAGCACCACGAAGATGGGCTCCCAAAGCCAGCGTGACTTCTTGTTCAACCCCATTGAGACGCCGATTGCGACGCCAAAAAAGGCAGAAATCCCGACACCCAGTGCCAGTGGCTTGAGCGTCTCAAAATATGCGAGAAACAAACTTCCGTCGAAGATCATCTCGAGCATCGCCATAATGGTGGCGCTGAAAGTTGGGAATGCCGGGCTTATCGGAACATGTCCTGAAATTTCCCATGCCAGGAAAAAGCCGACGATTGACATCAGTCGAAGCTGCAGTCCTGAAAACCTCAGACCCGTGCTGTTTACGGAGGGTTCAACGCCTGCCGTATCGGGACTTGCTGTCGTGGTCATTGAGCGACCCCTAATAGAGTTGGATTCGTTTGATTGAAAGCCCCCGGAAATTGCTCCCGGGGGCTCACAGATACGCTTAGTTTGCGTCCAGCTTGGCTGCAGCAGCAGTTGCTGGTCCAAGGTACCAGAAGTCTTCAACCTTCAGGTCAGCCGCATTGCCTTCGAGCGAGCCCGACGTGGTGAAGAAGTCGAAATCTTCCTTAACTGAGGCAGCGGTACCGCCATCATTCGGGAACAGATTGATCGAAACACCCTGCGAGAATGCTGGCAGGAGCTCGTCAACTTCAACCTTTTCGATATCAGGCAGCACGTTGTATTTGTCGCGCAGGCTGACGATCTTCGAAGGATCTTCGTTGATCTCGCGCCATACCTTGATCAATTCTTCCACGAGAATTGCAACGGCTTCTTCCTCTTTCTCCAGCCAATTTGTATTGGCATAGAGTGCTTCGTCAGTTGCCTTGATATCCGGGATATCCAGGAAGACGAATTTTCCAGGCGCTTCACGTTCCAGCAGGCGCTTGCGCTCATAGTCGACGATCGACACGTCAATCCGGCCTTGCATCAGCGCACCGGCACGTACACCGGAACCGGGCACATAACTGACACTTTCGTATTTCACACCATGTGCTTTGGCCATAACCTGCATCAGCGCCTCGGTACCCGAGCCACGTCCGTGCACGGCGACTTTTGCACCATCGAGATCCTTCCAGCTGCTGTATTTTTCAGCGTTTGCGACTGGATAGAAGCGCAGCATTGAAAGCTGGTAGAACATGCGGATCGGTGCGTTAACCCGTTGAATCAGACCATACGGCGTTCCTACACCGATATCGGCATCACCACTCACGATGGCTTGCGCTGCAAGATCCTCAGACTTCAAAAAGACCGTATCGACTTTGACACCGCGCTCTTCAGCACGGGCAACAGCGATCATGAAGTTGGTCATCTCGCCACCAGGCACGTCCCCGAATGCGACCCGCATGGTTCCCTTGTCCTGCGCAAAGGCAGCTGGTGCGGCAAGAACGAGGCCCGCCGCCACCACGGTGGCCGTTGCGGCCCCCTTCAGTATTGATAATCCAATCATTTTATCCTCCCTGGTTTGTTCATCTATCCACTATGGATTCTTTTCGCCGAATTCAGATTTGCCTAGGCGGCAAATGCCGAAGATCCGGTATTTTGAATGGTATTTGTCAACTCGCCGACGCCTTCGATCTTACAGGTGACCGTATCACCATCGACCAACCAGTGTGGCGGTTCCATTGCATAACCAACTCCCGACGGTGTGCCCGTGGCTAAAATATCGCCGGGCTCAAGTGTGAGCCCCTCAGATAGAGATTCGATAAGCCGGGGAATGCTGAAAATCATATCCCGCGTATTGCCGTCCTGTCGTGTTTCGCCGTTAACAGAAAGACTGATCCGCAAATTGTCGAAATTTGGCAGTTCATCAATCGTCACAATATGCGGTCCAAATGGGCAGGTTGTATCCAAGCCCTTGCCTTTCAGGAATTGCCCGCCATGGGCGCGCTGCAAATCGCGGGCGGTCACGTCATTGATTATGGAAAATCCAAATATGTGATCAATTGCGTCGGCTTGGGAGATGTTTGTGCCGGTTGAACCAAATATCACGGCAAGTTCGACCTCGTAATCCATCTTTTTTGAAACAACTGGATTGAGTTGAACTTGGGCGTCTGGTCCAACGACCGCCGTTGGTGGTTTGGTAAAAAATACCGGAAGTTTCGGGGTTTTGTCTTCTTTCGCCTGAGCCCTGCTGGCTTCAGTCACATGGGCACGGTAATTGCTGCCGACACAAAACACATTCTTCAACGGTTTGGGGATTGGAGCCACCAATATGACTTCCGATGCATTTTCGCCGGTAAAAACCTGGTCTCCTGACCTGACGGCCGACAACACGGTGTTGCAGGCCTGGCTCATTGCATTTCCACCAGAAATAATATCGAGAACGGAGTTGGGTGCTTGCAGGTCAGATGCCAGCAAACCAGATTCCTGCGCCGCCTGAAAGGCTGACGAAACATCAAGAATTCGGCCTTCATCGACAATCAAGCCGGCCCGAAGTTCATTTCCGGACTGATACGTGACGATCTTCAAGCCGCAGCCTCCTATTTAATCCACCCTTGCATCGAAATCAAAATTTTTGACCAATTTCAAATTGGTCAAAAAATCGTGTAATTGATTGCCAGCAGAAAACCTTGCTTTATGTACATTAGTGTGAACAGTTGCACATTGGATAGCCCCAAAATAAACCCAATATAAGGATTGGTAAAGAATGGTCCACCAATCAAGCGCCCGTGAAGATCCGTTGAAAGTATTGAGGGAATTCCTGAACGAACAGGAGCTTGCACTGAATGGCAGGTTGCCGGCGGAGCGTGAATTATGCGACCGGCTTGGATTGACCCGCGGTCCGTTGCGAAAGGCGATGGCTGTTTTGGAGGCGGAGGGTCAGATCTGGCGCCATGTTGGTCGCGGCACGTTTTTTGGACCACGCCCGGTGATGAATCTCAATGATGTTGAATATCTCAATGAACATTCTCGCCCCAGCGAGGTGATGGAAGCCCGTTTGGCGATAGAACCTCAATTGGCCAAGCTTGCCGCAGTTCATGGCACCGCTTCAAATTTTGAAGAAATGCGACGTTGCAAGCGGCTGTGCAAATCTGCAGGCGAGTGGCGTGTGTATGAATCGTGGGACAATAATTTTCATCAGGCCATTGCCAAGGCGACGTGCAACAAGTTGCTGATCAGCCTGTTTGACACGTTGAACATTGTCCGCCGATCAACGGTCTGGGGACAATTACGATCAACCAAGCTACCACCAGCCAATCACGGCAGTTTTGCCGAACATGACGCGATATACGATGCCATTGTTGGACGTGATGCCGACTTGGCAGCAGACCTGATGCGCACCCACCTGCGCTCTGTGCGAAGCCGAACCTATTCGGCCATGGAGCAATAAGAGGAGCGAATGCTCGGGCAATAAAAGCACCTGTTTGGTGGAGAATTGGCTGAAACCAACGGCCCGTTAAGGCATGCGCTGCACATGAAGCGCAAATATTATCATCATGGCCAATGTTGCAATTAGGATCGACATTACAGTTACCGCGTTTCCACCGTCGTCAAAATGACGTATCGTGTTTGCCGTTCAAAGCTATGTTGCGACAGATCTTGTGTTTCCTGCTCTCAACGCCTTCACATCAAATCATTCTAGCTGTTCCCGAAACACGAATGGAGCTGCCGGCAGCCGCCGGTATTTCTGCTTTCAACAGGGATTTCATACCCATGTCCTCACCCTGAATGATGTTGATGGCCCCATTGTGAGGCCAATCCAAATCACGCAAATAGCCCGCAAGCGCCGCAGCGGCAGCGCCAGTGGCAGGATCCTCCAACACACCGCCTACAGCAAACGCATTGCGAGCATGAAACATCTGTTCTGTCTCCGCGAATATCAGCGAGATTGTAACAAGACCGGCAGTGTGCATAAGCTCGCGACCGCTATCTAGATCGTAGTTCATTTTGGACAGTAATTCACGGCTCGATAGCGCTAAGATCAGATGTGTTGCTCCAGCGTTTGCGACAGAGGGTGGTATGCGATTGTCCAGATCTTCAGCCCTGTATCCAAACAGGTTGAGAGCGGATTGAACCAACTCCCTTTTTGCTTTCACGCTGCTGGTGGAAGGCGACTGAAGTGTTGCTGAAACCAGGCCTCCGTTTTGCGTTCCTTCGACCGAAATAGTTGCATCGTTTAAGCTCAGCTCGAATCTGCCATCACCACGCAGCCTGGCAAGGACCGCGCCAAGCGCAATCGTTGCGTGCCCGCAAAATGGCACTTCAGTCTCGGGCGAGAAATAGCGAACCTTCCAGGAATTGTCCTGCGCGGTGGCAAATGCGGTTTCAGAAAACCCAATCTCGGCAGCAATCGCCTGCATTTCATCAGCATTTGGCAGCTTGTCTGCAACAACAACGCCGGCTGGGTTGCCGCCGCTGTTGCCATCGCTAAACGCTGCTATTTTGAATACGTCCATGATACTTTCCTATTCGGCAGTAGATCCTTGGTCAGGCGATTGCCATTGTCCAGTCTTTTGTAGCGCAGCCTTTGAGCCCGATCGTTTGGGCCTGTTCGACCACATCAGTTTTAACGCCAGCACGTTTGCCAGAACGGCTTGGCAGCCTCATTCCAGGCTTGCTCTGCAGTAATACCAATGTCGTTCAACTCCCGAGGCGTCATGCAAGACAATCTCCGGCGTTGTGATGCTCGATCACTCCATTGCCGAACCACCTTCGCCATCCGGATGATGAACGCAACAGCGGAATCCTTTGGATTTAACCTGGCGCGGGTGGGAAAATAATGGATTGTATTTTGAGTTGCGGATTTCATCGTCTCGTCTCCTTGTTTCAAATGTTTGCCGGCCTAAGATTGACTAAGTAAAATTTGTTTTCAAACTGATATATCTGGGGTATAGACTTAGAATTATTATCCCTTAAGAATTTGACCAGCCCATGCGTCTTCCGCCTCTCAACTCGATTCGCGCCTTTGAAGCCGCCGCTAGATTGGGTGGGTTTGCCAAGGCCGCAAATGAGTTGAATGTCACACCGGCGGCAATCAGCCATCAGGTCAAGTTGTTGGAAGCTCATCTCGATGTTCAGCTATTCAACCGCCTGGCCAGGGGGTTGGAATTGACTAGTGCAGGCCAGGAGTTGCTGCCCGAAATATCTACTGGATTCGCTCACCTTGGCCGTGCCATCGGTGCTATCAGCGGCGAGCAATTGGCCGGCCTGCTGACTGTGAATGTGGCACCGTCATTTGCGGCTCTTTGGCTGGTACCGCGCCTGGGAGATTTTACAAAATCCTACCCTGATATTCAGCTGCGAATCCTGGTCTCGGACATCGCACCAGATCTGGATCTTGGGAAAGTGGACATACGAATACCATACGGTGTTGGGAAGTTTCCGGGGCTCAAATCTCGTCTTTTGTTGCGGGATACGCTGTTTCCCGTCTGCGCTCCGTCGCTGCTGAGCAAAAATCCCATCATTCGATTTTCGGATTTACGTCATCACACCCTGCTGCATGATATAGATATCGGAGCTGATGAACCGATGATGACGTGGAACCGATGGCTGCGTGACGAAGGAATGGATTCTGACAAGCCCACCAAGCACCTGGAATTCGGCAATTCAACCGTATTGACCGAGGCAGCGGTGCAGGGGCTGGGTGTCGCGCTCGGCCGATCCTCATTGGTGCAAACCCATCTGGAAACCGGGCGCCTTGCACGGCCATTGAATATTTCAAGACCAGGGGACTATGCCTATTACTTCGTCACGACCGAGGCCGGTGCAGAGCGGCCCCGTGTAAAAGTTTTTTTTGATTGGATCGAAAGGCAAGTCCAGTAGCGGCGAAATTACCTTTGATCGCCAGTCACTGGATTAAACCGGCTGGGCGGTTCTGAGATATGAGAAGTGTTTTTCAAATTCACCGTATTTTGCTGAAGCTTCCGCATCGCTCACCGTAACCGGTATCACAATATTGTCTCCCGGAGACCAATTCGCGGGGGTTGCGACGTTCTGTGCTGCCGCCAGTTGCAATCCATCCAGAACTCTGAGGATTTCATCAAAGTTTCGCCCAATGTTCATCGGATAGGTCAAGGTAAGCTTGAGCTTCTTGTCTGGGCCAATGATCAGCACAGATCGAACTGTGGCGGTATCAGCAGCTGTGCGGCCGTCCGGCAGGTAAGCTTCTGCGGGAAGCATGTCCAATAGTTTGGAAATTTCCATGTCGTCGTCTGCAATGATAGGAAATGCAACATCGGTTCCACCAAAGGATTCAATATCCTTCTTCCAATTGCGGTGTTGTTCAGCCGAGTCGACCGAGATGCCAATTACTTTGGTATTTCGTTTTTGCCACTCATTTTCGAGCTGCGCGACAATCGCGAACTCGGTTGTACAAACTGGTGTGAAATCCTTCGGGTGTGAAAACAGAATTGTCCAGGACCCGTTCATCCATTGGTGAAAATCAATCACTCCCTGGTCTGTTGTTGCAGAAAAATTCGGGATGGTTTGGTTAATTCGAATGCTCATGATTTTATCCTTCGTGTTTTATTGACGGGAGAACCACAGCTCATTGAGACTGCGCCCCTCAGCGCCGTTTTAGGCACGCGGATTGTTCCTGCGTAGTGAAGGATATGTAGTTTTGCCGGTACATATTCTGTACCAGCTTCAATACATTCGCGGGACTGCATTTTTGACGCTGCCAACTGTTAGATGATCGCATCATATTCAAACCGCGGACCGGCTTGTCTCGACAGGTACTCCAGGTGACGGCCAAATATCTTGCTATCCAACACTGTTGGAAATGGCAGTCAGGGTCTGCACCTCTAAGTCAGGACGCACGGCGGTCTGTTGATTGGATGAACCAAAAAGAATGATTGGAAAGAAAATGACAATGAACACTGCTTCCGTTGAAGCCGAAAAAATCGAGAATGACGCGCTTCGTTCTCTTCATGGCGTCGCTGACAAAACGCTTACGGAAAATCTTGGCCTTCGAATGGTTAGTTTGGGCGACACGACGATTTCAATCGCATCAGCGCTGCCCGCGTCTGCAATAACAATCAATCGGACGTTGGGCTTTGGCCGATCGCCGGAACAAGCATTTCGGGACACCAAAACCGCCGTTGGATTGTACCGTCAAGCTGGTGTTGAACGGTTCTTTGTCCAGCCATCCCCCAATCTGCAAGCCAATCAAACAGATTCGCAGTTTCGTCAATCCGGGTTGAAACCAGCGCGGGCCTGGCAAAAATTTTCCCGGTCCGCATCAGAGCCTGTTTCTGAAATAAATACTGAATTCAACATCCTTGCTGTAGACCAGCAGCATTGCGAGAGTTTTGCAGAAATCGTGTGCGATGCTTTTGATCTGGGTAGTCAAGCGGTGCCGTGGCTGGCCAAACTACCAGAGGCTAAGGGTTGGCACGCATTCATGGCATTTTTGGGCGATGCTCCAGCCGGTTGTGGCGCGTTGTATGTGGATGGAGACGCAGCCTATACAGACTTTGGAGCAACGTCGCCAAAGTTTCGCTCAAGAGGCGTGCAGTCTTCACTTCTCTCCCATCGGGTATCCAGCGCGATCGAAATGGGGGCAAAACGGCTTTATACATGTACCGGAGTTGCCGTTCCCGGCGACCCACAACACTCTTATGCAAACATCCTGAAAAACGGATTTAGCGAAACCCATGCGAGAGACAATTGGCAACCCGCCTAGGTAGCACCTGAAAATACAAAGTGGGTGGAAATGGTTTGGCGGCTGACAAGCCGCCTATTTAATGCACGATTATTCGGCACAAATTTGATTCGATAAAATCCGATGCTAGGCTCGTCATGACCTAATCGGCCCACATTCGAACTGCTGCCCTCGCCGGCTAAATATCACCAAGCCTTGTTTCAAAGGGAGTATGAAGGAAAATGACTGCAAGTGGATACGGAATGTTTTGTCCCCTGGCGATGGCTTGCGAAATCGTTGAGCCCCGGTGGACCTTGATAATTTTAAACGAAATGCGCGGCGGGGCTTCCAGATTTAACGAAATCCGACGCGCTGTACCCGGGATCTCACCAACATTACTGTCGCGTCGTCTCAAGGAGATGGAAGCTCTGGGTCTAATTGAGCGATTGGAAGATCATGCAAAAGGTACGGTTGACTATGTTCGCACTGGGCTCTCAGAAGAGCTTGATCCGGTTATTGATTTGCTGGGCGACTGGGCTTACCGGCACGTCAAGCCGGAAGTTGCAATGGAGAATCTGAAACCCGACTATCTGATGTGGAACCTTCATAAGGATGTCGTGCAGTCCAACTTGCCCAATCGAAGAACAGTTGTTCGTTTCAACTTTCCAGAATGCGAAAAGGATGAAGCCACATGGTGGATGGTTTCTCGTCCCGGCGTTTCTGTTGAGCTATGCATGATTGACCCGAAGTTTGACGTTGATTTGTATGTGGAGTCGGACCTTCAGGCACTTGGGTCTGCCTGGATGCAATATTCCGACCTGCAGACCGAAATCGCAAACGACCGGATCTATATGACCGGCGACCCCTTACTGATGAGAACCATTGACAGCTGGTTGTTCAAGGATGGCTGACACAACTACCTGATGGTCTGGAAGTCGGTTGGTAAAAAAACTTTCAGCACTCACACCGATTGCAGTCGACGTGTAAATCCATCTAACCGGCACTATCGCATTTCCACTTCCAAGGGCTCTTAGAAGCGGAAATTGCCGCCAATGGGATCATTGGCCAAACAGCGTCGGAGAATGCCGACAATAGATGAATGCTTTCAACACAAATTGTGCTGAAGGATTATCGCTAAATCACCACTAAAAACCGAAAAAACTAGCGCAAAAATCGGACACCGATTCAGAAAGTGTACCGACAGCAGTACTCTTGCTTCACTAGTGAAAACGCGATCTCCAGACCAGATTTGTCGTGTCAAAACGTCAATTCCAAAGGAGATCATCATGACCATGACAACAATAAATTTGGCCCATCGTAATTCGTGGCACAGCTTCGGCAAATCCGCATTCAGCATAGTGAATGGCTTCAAGTCGATTTGGAGTGAATTCAAGAAACGGAAGCATAAACGTCGCGCTGCGCTGCACATGAACAAGCTCGACGATCGACTGCTCAAAGATATTGGCCTGGCACGATATCAGATTGGTGACGCTGTCTACGGCAAGATCGATAACGGCCCCAACTTTCGGGCCAAACACATTCACCAGGCGTTCTAGAAAGCCACGGTGCTTTGAGATTCAGAGCACCGGCAAGGAGCATTCAAAATGGAAATTCTCATCTATTTGGCAAATGGTCTTTACCTGCTTTCTTACATGGTGAAGGACATACTGAAATTGCGGTTGCTGACCGTGATCGCTGCGACCACACTGGTCACCTACTTTTCAATGCAACCAGATCCGATCACAACTATTATTTACTGGAACCTGTTCTTTATCAGCCTGAACGTTTTTCAGATCATATTGATTATGCGAACACGAACCAGCCTGACTTAGAATTGGCAATCGCCCGGACCAAACCACAAAAATAGTCGATAAGCTTGAAACGAGCCTCTCAATTTGGGGGGGGCTCGTTTTGTTTTGTTGGCCAACATCAAACTTCACCGGGCAATTTCATGATCGAACTTTTTCATCACGGTCCAGAAAGTGTACCGGATCCGATACGTTCTGTTTACTAGTGGGGAGAAGGGACTTCACTCATGGTTTCCTTGGCAAACAGTCATACACAAAGGAGACATTTATGACCGATCCAATGGAAATTTTAGAAATCATTTGCGAAAGCTACCAGTCATCCGTCAGCGCAAACGACTCGAACGCATATGCCGAGCAATTTGCTCACGATGCCATCCGGTTGCCACCGGGGGGCAAACCCGAATTCGGGCCCGATCAGATTCGCCGCAACGAGCAAAGAGACTATGATGATGCAACATGGACCATTGAAGTCAGACCGGTCCACGCCATGCGCATAGACGACGACTGGGTATATGGGGTTGCGGAAACCGACATCACCTTGGTTGCAAACTCCGATGGTTCAAAGAAAACCATGACCGCCAATAAGGGGTGGTTGATCAATCACCAGGCTGACGGCGAATGGCGCATCAAACGCGCCATGTGGAACTACCAATAATCGGGCCCCGAGGACTCCAAACCTGCAGTTGCCAAAACACCGGCTTGGGCTGACGTTTAGGCCTCAACATCACGACGAAGACATCAACAACATGTTGATTGATGCCACGCCCCACCAGCAAGAAGACCAGTGTCCGTGATCAGGGTATTTGAGACAGATGGTGGTCTGAGTTAGAGAGACTT